>JAWODG010000074.1:0-21019 GCA_046483385.1 Candidatus Brocadiia bacterium
CTCCTGCGGAATTCTCTCGCTGTCGTGCCGAACGGCCTCCTGCGGGCATACGTCGTGGCAATGACCGCAGCGTATGCACTCCTCCTCGTTGATCCGCGCCACGTCATCCACCATCGCGATGGCGTCCACCGGACACTCCTCGACGCAAACTCCGCAGCCGACACACATCTCTTCGCTCACCCAGGGCATCCTCTTTGCTCCCGCTTTGTGTGGGCTATGATCGCCATGATTCTCCCCGCCGGTCCCTCACTCGAGCGCCTCCGTCAACAACCCCCGCAACCGGTCGAGTGAGACACGGACCGGTTCGATGGGGATTTTCATCCAATCGGAAAATGCCAGAACCTCCTCCGGATTCTCAAGCGAATAGCGCTCGAAAAAGCCGATGCCGTCCAGAAGTACGGCCCGGTCGTTCTGGGGAAACGTCTCGTTCGCCTTGGCGGAATCCCAGTCGCGGAAGATTTGGCGCCGGTAGCGCACCCAGCCGGGCGTAAGCCAGTAGACGCTTTGCCCGTCGGCTATGCGCTCGCGCTCGTCGGAGTCGGCCAGCATATCCACGCAGTTGGAGGCATCCACCCGGACCGCCGAGTCGGCCTGCTCGCGGATAAGAGCATCCACGTCGCGGAAAGGATCACTGTAGTCCACGAAGCACTTCTCCCCGTAGACCACGATCACCCGTTCCGCCAGTTCGGTCGCCCGCGTCAACTGCCTGTTGAGCTGGCGTTCCAATTCCCCGGTGTCCTCGTGCAGGCCCGGTGCGGTGAACAACACGTGCGGCGCGTCCAGGAATCCGTCCTCCTCCAGCGCGCCCAACTCGGCACGCAACGTCCCGCACGACACTACCGCGTGGCCGGCGAAAGTGGCGGTCTGAGCAGTCACATCAGGCACCCTCCGGACGAGGACCTTGGAACCCGATTACCAGTCAGTCTGTTCTGTCACTTGAACGGTATTCTATCATCAGTATAATGTTCTACTGGTGTAACATCAAGGCGGGTATTGGCCCATGAAGCAGCCTCTTACGGACACGCTGGAGAACTACCTCGAGGCTATCTTCCGGCTGGAGGAGGAGCGAGGCTTCGCCCGCGTGCGGGACATCTCCAACTCCCTTTCGGTGGCCAAATCCGCAGTGACCACCGCCCTGCAGAGCCTCTCGGAGAAGGGGCTTGTGGATTACGAACCGTACGAACCGGTTACTCTTTCCGAGAAAGGTCGGCGCCGGGCGGAAAGGATCGTGTTGCGGCACCGGGTGATCGAGGATTTCCTTCGCAACGTGCTCGGCCTCGAGGCGGAGCAGGCCGACTCCATGGCCTGCGGGATGGAACACGCCATCGACCGGGACGCGCTGGAGCGGCTGGTTTGCTTCCTGGCCTTCGTGGGCAGGCGGCGGGAAGACGGCCAAAGCTGGCTGGAGGAGTTCCGGGAATTCATCGGCGAAGAGTCCGCCGAGAGCATGTGCGAGCAGTGCATGCAGGAATACTTACAGAGGACGGGCGCCGAGAGTGAGACAGAAGCGACATAGCATCCCGCCGGCATATCGGTCCGCCCTTCGCGTGCGGACATCGGGCGTACAACTCTCCTCTCGCCTCGGGGAGGACAGACGTGCTTGATTGGATACAGGACCGCGACCAGCTCGATGACGTCCGTCGGGAACAGGACGGGTCATTCCTGCTGGCTTTCTGGGGTTCCTTTTCCGACGCGGCGGAGCGCGCGCGCTCGGAGCTCGAGCAGTTCGCTCAGGAACACCCCAACGAGCCGCTGTATGCGGTGGATGTGCAGAAGGTCAGCGGGCTGCACAGGGAGTTCGGAGTGGAGCGGGTGCCTACCGTTCTGGCCATCCGCGACGGCAAGGTGAGCAAGCTTATCGAGGGTGTCCAGAGCGCCCGATTTTACGCCGTGCACCTCGCCGGCGCTCGCGCCAGCGGCGGCAGCGGCGGCGCCGATGCCCGCCCGCGCAACGTTGTGGTGTACAGCAGCCCGGGCTGCCCCGCCTGCGGGCAATTGAAGAGCTACCTTCGGCGACATGGCGTGGCCTTTCGAGAGGTCGACATCTCTCGCGATTCCCGCGCGGCTGACAGGATCGCGCGCCGGAGCGGCCGGATGGCCGTGCCCCAGACCGATATCAACGGCAGGCTCGTCGTCGGATTCAGCCGTTCAAAGCTGGACAGACTCCTCGGAATTCAGGCGGAGACGGAGGAACAATGAGGATACGACCCATCAACGGCCGGGTGCTGCTGAAGCGCCTGGAAGCAGAAGAGCAAACCGCCGGGGGCATACACCTGCCCGACACTGCCAGGGAGCAGCCCAACGAGGCGGAGGTCATCGCTATCGCCGAGGACGCCACCGAGGAAGTGGCAGTCGGCGACCGGGTCATCTACAGAAAATTCAGCGGCACGGACGTCACCGTCGAGGGCGAGGACTATATCCTGCTGCCCTCCGAGGACCTGCTGGTCAAGTACGTCGCCGCCGACAAGATACCGGATTGACGCGCCGGTCGCGCATGTGTCGAACGCGCTCGGGACCGACTTGAGCACCAGAGGAGCCGTTCCAATGCCCAGGATGTTCTTCCCCCAGTATCGCAAGGCCCGCGGCGGCGTCGAGCTGTTCGAGGGTACTGTGCTGGACCATGCCCACAGGGCCGGCGTCGAAATACCTTCGGATTGCGGCGGTTTGGGCAAGTGCGGCCGCTGCGTTGTGCGCATCGAGCGCGGTGCCGGGTGCCTGAACCAGCCCACCGCCTCCGAACGCGCCCACGACCTGAAACCCGACGAGCGCCTGGCCTGCCAGGCGCGGGTCATCAGCCCCACGACCAACGTCACGGTTTTCGTCAAAGAGCTGGGCGCCTACAGCATCGTGACCGAGACCGTGGACATCGCCGACATCGAACTGGAACCCCTCGTCCGGCGGGAGGATCGCCGCGTCGTGCACGAGTCAGGGGGGGACCTCGGTCCGTACGAGGGCGAGATATACGGGCTGGCGGTGGACGTGGGCACCACCACGATCGCTCTGCAGGTGGCTGACCTGGAGGACGGGCGGCTGATAGCCACCGCCGCGCGCACGAACCCGCAGATATCCTACGGCAACGACATCATCTCCCGCATCAGCCACACCATGCAGCACGAGGACGGCGTCCCTGCCCTTCAGAGAGCCGCCGTGGGAGCGGTCGGCGAGGAACTGGAACGCCTTGAGGAGCAGATTCCGGATCTCCGGAAGAGCATCTTCGACGTCGTCGTCGTGGGCAACAGCACCATGCGGGACCTGTTCTTCGGACGCGACGTCAGCTCTCTGGGCACCATACCTTTCGAGCCGCAGGACACGGCGCCCATCGAGACCACGGCGGGCAAGATCGGGCTCAGCGTGAATCCCGCCGCACGCGTTTACGGCGGGGCGCTCATCGGCGGCCACGCCGGGGCGGACGCTCTCGCTGACGTCGTGGCCGCGCGGATGCACGAAGCCGAGGACGTCTGCATGGTCATCGACATCGGCACCAACGGCGAGGTCGTCATCGGCAACCGGGAGCGCATGATGAGCGCCTCCTGCGCGGCCGGCGGAGCCTACGAAGGCGCGACGGTGAGCTGCGGCGTCGGCGCCGTCGAGGGCGCCATCAAGGACATATGGATCACCGACGGACACGCCGGCTACGAGACCATCGGCGGTAAGCCCCCCGTCGGCATCTGCGGCTCCGGGCTGATCGACCTGCTGGCCGAACTTCTCCACAGCGGCCGGATGACCAGGGACGCCAAGATCGGCGAGGACTACTGCATCGCCGACGGCATCTGCATCACCCAGCAGGACATCTACGAACTGATAACGGCCAAGGCGGGCCTGCGGCTGGACCAGGACCTGCTGACGGGCTACTACGGCGTGGAGCTGGAGGACATCGAGAAGATATTCCTCGCGGGGGGCTTCGGCAACTACATCAACGCCGAGAATGCCGTGGCCATCGGCCTGCTGCCCCCCGCCGCGGAGAAGGTGGTGCGCATCGGCAACGGCGCGCTGGCCGGGGCCCGCGAGATGCTCGTCAGCCGGACGGTGCGCCGCCGCTCGGAGGAAGTCGCCCGCATGATCCAGCACCAGAAACCCAACGAGATGGAGCCGGACTTCCCCTACCTGGTAGCCGAGAAGATGTACTTCTGAGTCCGAACCTACTGAAGCTTCAAGGCCGAAAATGGGAATCAAGGGAGGCCCCTGCGAGAGACAACGGCCACGGCTTCGCTTCCTGCACTGAGCCCGAGATCGTAGCGCCGGCATCCGTGCCGGCCACGCGGGGGCATCTTTGCCCCCGCGAAACGCGCATCTCGCGAGATATCCCGCAGGTAGTCCGCCGTGCGGCCGATGCGGGTGGCCGTTCGCCGTGCCGCGAAAAGGCGGCGCTACACCTGTGCCGGAGCGCACTCCTTACCCATAGAGAGGAAGTTGAAGGACCACTACTGCTCTTTCCCCCAACCAAGGAGCGTTGAACCGATATGCGCAAGGAAGCGGACGTCGTGGTCATCGGTGGCAGTGCGGCGGGGCTGACGGCGGCCCTGACCGCCCGCAGGCACTACCCCCAGAAGTCGATCCTCATCATCCGCCGCGAGGAGCAGGTGCTCATCCCCTGCGGCATCCCCTACATCTTCGGCACCGTGGGCACCCCGCAGAATAACCTGATACCGGACGCGGTCCTGGATAAGAACAACATCGATCTGCTCATAGGGGAGGTCACCGAGATCGACCCGGAGCGGAACGAGGTGCGTCTCGCCTCGGGCGATACCGCCTCATACGCCAAACTGGTGCTGGCAACGGGCTCGCGGCCGCTCGTGCCGCCGATCCCCGGCGCAGACAAGGACAACGTCTTCCCCATCCGCAAGGACCCGGCCTACATGGGCGAGATCCTCCGCGCCGTCAACAAGGCGAGTGACGTGGTCGTCCTCGGATGCGGCTTCATCGGCGTTGAGTTTGCCGACGAGTGCCGCAAGAACCGCGACGTCCACGTAACCATCGTCGAGATGCTGTCCCAGTGCCTGCAGGTAGCCTTCGGCGAGCAGGCCTGCCGCTGCTGCGAGGAAATCGAGACGGCCCTTGAGACCCGGGGCATCGACATCGTCACCGAAGTGCGGCTGGAGGAAGTCATCGGCGACGGCAAGGTGAGCGGCATCCGGCTGAGCGACGGGCGGGAGCTTCCGGCCGACGTGCTGGTGCTCGGGGTCGGCGTCAGGCCCAACGTGGACCTCGCCCGCGAGGCCGGGCTGGACACGACGGAGGATGGTATCGCGGTTGACGCCAACATGCGCACCTCCGCGACGGACATCTTCGCCTGCGGTGACTGCGCGGCCAAGCGCTCTTTCTTCACCGGCCAGCCCACGCAGTTGCGGCTCGCCTCCGTGGCCGCGCACGAGGCCCGCATCGCGGGTGCCAACCTGTTCGGCATACGGCGCAAGAACCCCGGCGCGGTGGGGGTGTTTTCCACCGCCATCGGCGACCTGGCCGTCGGCATGGCGGGCATGAGCCCGAAGGGCGCCGCCGAGAGCGGGTTCGTGGTCGTCACGGGCGAGGCCGAGGCCCCCAACCGCCACCCCGGCGGCATGCCCGGCATGGCCCGGATGTGGGTCCGGCTGGTGTTCAACCGGGTCAACGGCGAGCTGGTCGGCGGCACCGTCTGCGGAGGCACCAGCGCGGGCGAACTCATCAACACCATCAGCGCGTGCATCCAGAACAGAACCACCGCCGACGACATCGCCACGTTCCAGACGGGCACGCACCCGGCCCTGACGGCCTCGCCCATAGCCTACCAGTTAGTCAACGCCGCCGAGGACGCCATAACCGCCATGAACGCCTGAGGTCGCTTTGCCAACTCGTCACGGGCACGGCGCTGAAGCCCCCGCCTTCATGACAGCGGCGCTCTGTGGCTCCCTGGCACACGGCGAGCCGCCGGAGCAAACCGGGGCCGTACTCGGCCACGGCCGGCAGTTGACCTCGTAGCAATAGGCGGTGCTGTAGGTGGGACAGGTTTCCCTGGCGAGCCCTATTCTCCATCTGCTCGTACTACACGCTCCCGTGACCGCAATGCGCAGTGACGGTCCTGTTGCCCAGGGGGTCAGTGGCCTTGGCCCGCCGCCCGGCAGAGTATGCCACAACGTCACTTTAGAATCGCCCAAACCAGTAACAACAGTGCGCCTACGCCACCCAGAATAGTCGCGGCGAATCCAAGGAGCCAACCCACTCGCGGGTGGGTTCTATAGAAGTGGCAGAAGTCCGGGAGGTCCGCCTTCGCGGCGAAGGCCTCGACCACGCACGGCAGTAGAAGCAGCGGAGGGCTAAGCAGTGTCAACCCAAACGCGAGATACTCGAGCCAGCCTGACCCACGACTCAGAACGCCTACGAAAGCGTCCCCGAAGATAAACCCCCAAAACCATAAGAACAACAGCGCTGACATGCCCTTGCGGCGTACCGGTGTGAGGCGGCCCGTCACCCGCAGTATGAGCCAGGAAATGCACCATGCCGGAAGCCCCGCCAGCGTGAAAGCAAGATAGGCCCTGGCCAGCCAATCAACCACCCGAGCGGCTCCCCTTAAGTCCTCGCCCGCCTATGAGACTCCCGGATCAGTAAGGTGTAAATCAAGGCGCAAGCCGCAGATCCAGCGCTCACGGGGCTTGGCCTGGAGCAGGAGCCCAATGGACGCCGTCACACGCTTCCACGACCGTAGCACAGTCTCGGCGCAAGGTGAAGCACCGCCGAGGAGGACCACAGTTGCGCCCTGCGGCGAACTCAGAAGGACTTACGTAGGACCTCCCATTGAGACCGGTTGGACTGATGATGTCACTCATTGATTGGGCATAGAATCTCGCTGTGCACTCGACAACCATACGCGGCAGAAGTTACAGAAAAGCCCGCCGCACGGCGGGCGGCAGGTTGTAGGCCAGGGCGTCAGCCCTGGTGAGGAGTGGAGTAGAAGAAAAGAGAGCCCCGCAAGGGGCGGCACTTGAGGCCCTTAATCCGAGGCGCACATGGGGCATCCTCCCGCAGTTGTGCCGCCCGGCCTGCGGCGGGCTCTTTGTGTTCCCATCGTCTGTTTCCCCCAGGCTTACGCCATGGGGCTAATGCCTGCCGCCCCCTCGCGAGGGCTGCCAATACTCAGCCCGGTGAGACTGACGACCTCACCCACCGGGCGGGCGAAAAACTCGCCGTGCAGTCCTGTGCCACGGCGTCCTGGCAGATCTAATTCCATTCCACTCATCAGTGCTCGGAATGTTCGGTGTGTCGCATGCGGCACGGACACTCTGCCATCTGACCCGGCTGTGCCGGCAATCAGTGTTCATCTGTGTGCATCTGTGGCCAAACTGCCGTTGGGCCACGTCGCCGCCGCCTTCATCGAAGAAAGGACGAAGGCGAGGCAGCCGACCGAAGAGCCACTTCGGTAGTTACTGGGCTCGGGATTGCGGCCTGGTCATGGCGCCTGAGAGCGTGCTTCCCCTGTCCAGACATTCTCTATGTGCCCGTCGCCAAACAGGGCAAACTGCTCAGGGGGTAGCTCCTTGACTCGCACCCTCAAGTCGGCGTGGCTCACAAGGGACTCCGTTGCCAGTATGCTGTCCCCATCGTTCCAGTGGTCAGGGAAGTACGTGTATGGGCCGGTATGCAGTTCCTTTGCGTTGGGGCAGAACAGCGTGGAAGCGTCCACGTATCCCTCTTCAGCCAATGCATGGAGCTCATCTGGCAGGTGGCCTCTTTCCGCCCGGTACGCCTCCAGTGCCGAGTAAATCTCCCGCAGATTGGCCGCACACTGGGTCCGCCGAGCCAGCTCACCGGCATAGCGATTATGCCAGGAAGCGTACTGGTCAAGCGCCAAATACCCGGCCACCAGCACCAGAGCGATCATCGCAATGGTTCGGAACCGAACCGGCGGGGTTTCTTTTTCTGCACCTTGAGAATCCATCGCTTTCTGCCTCAGAGCCTGATGCACCGTTCCAGTAGTAGCCCGCTTCTACAGCAGACCGGCATCTGAAGAAAGGCCCGGTCAGTTGTGCTCCGCGAGGGCGGCTGGATCCGGGATATCCTCAACTCCAATAGGGCCCTCCTCACCCCGCTCGTACCATTCACTCACAAGCAACTCTACACGCTCCGCGTACATACCCCCCTCGCGGGGGTTCTGCTCCTGTGCTAACGACAGGAAAGTCCGAATGGCCTGCCCCTTCGCATCTTGCCCGAACGGTCCAGACCGAAAAACAGTGGCCAGGAGGTCGGCGTGGAACAGAAGCATGTGAGCGGCGGGGTGGGAATGCGTACGTGAGAAAGCCCGTATGTGTCTGCGCACAATGACCCAGCGCGGAGGTGGAGGCGGCCCGTGCAACTCGACGTATAAGCGCGAGAACGCGGTACTTTCTACCTCCCGACGGGGCCTGATGCCCAGCATGTAGGTGGTCGTTCTCTTGCGCCCGGAGCGGACATCGATGCTCGTGGTGCCTGCAAGGACGTTCTCGTTCGGCATCAGGGTTTGCAGCGTAACCAGGAAGACGTAAGGAAGGATCATCAACGCGAGCAGACCCAGGAGAAGGACCGAAACCTTCCTCGCTGTGGTCCAGACCGGCACGCGTTCGGTCTCCGAGCATCGGGGGCATCATTGGTGTTCAGTTCGCGCGGCCCACTCATCTTTCACGCGTGGTGCTGCTCGCTTCCGGGGGCACTCCCCTCCAACGCCCGGCTCCTAACGCTCCACAGGCCGGCGCCGACGAGAAAGACGATAAGCGCCAGAAGCAGCGCAGCATAACCGTCGGAGACCGGCACGACGTCCCGCCGCACCGGTGGCGAGAACAGTCGTCCGGCGGCGGATGAGATTGCCAGCCACGCGAAGACCAGGGAAGACCTTGAGAGCTTCGCCGGTAGGTCCGCCAGAGCGAAAGCAACCAGCCAGAGGACAACCAGCGGGACCAGCAGAACGGCGCATGCCGGCACGAGCAATGACTGTCCGTCAGCCGGCCCCCATGTAACCGCTCCGATCAGGACCGCCATATCCGCCAACACGAGGACCGGAACGACGCGGACGAGCCAGTTACAGCACGTCACGATCTTCCCCGGAAGACTCATCCCCATCCTCCCCTGTGCGCCAGGAACACGGCAACTCGTGCAGGCAATTCCGCAACAGCGCCACGCAGCCGCGGTATGAAGGCGCAAGTGCGCAGGCTGAAGGGAAGGCCACGGCTTCCCGGCCGCCGACTTGCGCGGACGGACACCGATTCGGGAAACTGGCCTCGGAAGCTGGGGCCGCCGGACGGCGTCGGGGGGCGGTCAGCAGCCGGCGGCGCGAAGTCTCCGGGAGTATGCGTCAAGCCGCGCCGTTGGGTAGCGGTGCTCACCAGCCCGGACCTCTGCCTGTGTCCTCCTTGCCCGTCCAGTAGACGGATAGTACTCGTTTTGGAGTGCGTAATCAAGGATTATTCGCTTGCGCACGTAAGCGCCGGCTGCCGCACGCGGCGACTTCCGATCCCGGCTCGGCTCAAGCGCGGGCGCAGACGCGCACCGCTCGCCGGCGAGACCGCGGGAAAGGCACCAGAGCCACTGATTGCACTGATCGGCACAGATTCGGAAGGCTACTCTTTTGATCTGAAACCTGGGCCCGAAGCTGAGCAGGAGACCCACCTTCAGCCCGGTCGCTTTGGGACAGTTCAGCAATCACGGCTCATGCCCCATGTCGTCCTGTTCGACCTTCGGCAGGACCCCGTGGCCCGGACTATCCCACGCTTTGCGTGCGATCCGGACAGCCTGCTCCGTGAGCCGCCTGTGTCGGCAATCTGTGTTTATCCGTGTGCATCTGTGGCCAAAATGCTGGCCGGCGGTGAACGGCTGATGCCGTGATCTCTTTTGGAGCCCGGAGACCGGGTCACCTGGCCGGGCTCATTCGGAATCGGCCGCGGCGTACAGGGCGACGATGTTCTCGGGCGGGACGTCCGCCTGGATGTTGTGGACGGCGTCCAGCACGTAGCCGCCGCGGTCGCCAAGCTGCTCGATGCGGCGTCGCGCCTCCGCCGCCACTTCCTCCGGGGTGCCGTTGGGCAGGACGTGCTGGGTGTCCACCCCGCCCCAGAACGTGAGCCGGTCGCCGTATTCCGCCTTAAGCCGGACCGGGTCCATGTCCCTGGCCGAGACCTGGACGGGGTTCAGGATGTCAACGCCTATCTCGATCAGGTCGGGCAGGAACTCCACGACCGAACCGCAGGTGTGGAAGAAGACGCGGGCGTCTGTGCGCTCCCTGACGAAGCTTATCAGCTCCCGCTGCCGCGCCTTGACCAGACGCCGGTAGAGTGGAGGCGCGATGAGGGGGCCGCCCTGCTGCCCGAGGTCGTCCCCCAGCCGGATGACGTGGATGTAGTCGCCCACTTCGCGCAGGAAGCCCTCCAGCCCGGCCTTCCGCAGCTCGAGCAGCTTGTCCAGCAGGGCGGTGGCGAACTGCTCGTCGGTCACCAGGTCCATCATGAAGTTCTGGAACCCGCGCAGGTACCACGCGCGCTCGAACAGCGAGGAGGACGGCTCGCCCACGAGGGCGTAGTCGGTCTCCTCGGACAGTCTCCGGGCCTCCTCCCGCAGGCCTTCCGTCAGCCCGGGGTCTGTGGGGTCCGGCCACGGGTAGGAATCGAGGTCATCCACGGTGAGGCCGGCCAGCGGATGCCCCACCATGTCGAAGTAGTAGCCGTCCTCTTTGGGCATGCGCAGCTCGATGCCCCAGCGGTCAACGTAGGTGTAACCCGTCTCGTCCTCGACCACCTCCCGCTCCCACCCGCTCGGGGAGCCGGGCGCGATGTAGCGCGTGTCGATGCCCAGCCGCTGCAGCACCTCCTCCGACGGCCCCGCCAGTTGCTGCTTGTAGTCGATAATCTGGACCTCTTCCTCCAGACCGAAGAACTCCGTGAGGGCCTCGTAGGCGGCGACGGCTATGCCTGTCACACGGCCGCCCAGGTCACGCGGCACGCGGTCGGGCTCGCGGTGGTTCAGTGCGGTCAGGAGCCTCTCTCGTGGTGTCATCATGGCCATGAAACCCCCTCAGTGACTTCGATCGCCTCGTCGGCGGCCGAGGACGCTCGGGCTACTCCTCCTGCGCCGCCTGAAGCGCTTCCATATACTCCTTTACGCACTCCTCGCAGCTCTGCCCGGCGACCCCCTGCTCGGTGAACCGTCGGAAGTCCTCCAGCCAATCGGAGCCCGCCGGAGAATACCGGTGGATGAAGGCAAGGAAGCAGACGAAACGTTCCAGCGCCCGGCGGTCCACCGCGTGCTCCATATCGCAAGCGGTCTGCTCGGCCCGCTCCGCTTCCAGCCCCAGGATGTCCCCCAGGAAGCTCCTGACGATTTGATGCCGGACAACCAGTTGCTCGGCCCTCTCCCGGCCTTCTTCGGTGAGGGTGATGAACTCGTAAGGCTCGTAGTTGATCATGCCCTTCTCGGCGAGGCTCTGCAGGGCGGCGGTCACCGTAGAGCCGGCCACGTCCTGCGCCGCCGCTATGTCCTTGGGCCGGGCCACCTTCTTCTCGCGCTCGATGCGGAAGATGACCTTCAGGTAGTCCTGCAGCGTCGGGCTGAGTTCCTGTTCCATAGTCTCCGGCTCCAGGTTGTTTTCACTCTGCAAAACATAGTACGCCGGGACGAAGATTTTTCAACCCGGCCGTCCGGCGCCGTGAAACCCGAGGGAATTTCAGTTTTGCTCGTATTGGAAGGCCCCTGTGTCGGCGAGGCCCCTGCGGTAGCGTTCGTGCCAGTCCTCCGGCACGGGCTGGCGATCATAGAGACGCTCGCGCTCCGCTTCGAGAAGCCGCCGCGGGCGGCCCATGAAGTCGGCGGCGCACATCACCCGGTTGGGGGACTGTCCAGCGACGTCATCGATCCACCGCAGGCCTTCCGGGCAGCGCAGCAGATGATGGTCCATGATGAGCGTTTCCACGTGTCGGCCCAGTTCCAGCGCGAGTTCCCGCGCCAGGTCTCCCTGCCCCGACGACAGTTCCAGGTAGAGGGGCGGACCGCTCAGCAGCACAACGGTTGGCTTCCACCTGAGAATCCGCGCAACCGCCCTCCTATCAAGGAGTTGCACGTCGGAAGCATGGACGAAAACCTCGCCGTCACCGGCCACGCGCGTCATCATGAGCGTGCCCAGCCCGTTGCCCTCCTCCCCGTGAGAAACCGGGTGCGAGAAGGCAAGGCAGCCCTCGGAGCGGCCCTCCGCAGGCCGGAGGGGCCGGTCCAGCAGGGCGGCGAATGACTCCGCCCTCTGCCGCATGCGATCCGACTGGTCTTCGAGCCCTTTCGTCCACAGGCGGACCGACCTCAGGGACTCGCGCACCCGCTCCGCGCTGAGCTGGTAGGGGTTGGCGTCCACCAGCGGCATGTGGTCGCCGTGGAAGTGGCTGATGACCATGTCCGTCGCCTCCCGCGCAGCGGCTGTGATAGCCTCCCGAATGCGCTCGCCCGCGGCGACCTGCACCGGATGCGGCATCAGGCCGTGCCGCATGTAACCCATCGCCATGCCGGGGTCAATGAGGATGCTGCGACCGGCGACCTCAACCACGCAGCAGAGCCCCCGGACCCCCAGCGATTCCGTCGCCAGCATTTCTATGCGCATCTACCTGGTCCCCGGCTTCCCGGGTTCAGTGTTACCTGCCTTCAAGCCGTGCGTGCCCCGCCATCCCTCAGGGCCCGCGCCTCCTTCAGTTGCTCCTCCAGTTCTTCCAGTTCCTGCACCATCGACGCTTTGACCGAGTGAGCCGGCATCCGCGTCTTGAGGTCCTTTAACCTCCGCCGGATTTCCTGGACGCGCTTCTCTCCCTTCCCCTTCCAAGCATAGAGGTGCGAGCATCCATCCGCAGCGGGCTCCGCGTCGAGGTCCTCCACCTGTAGAAAACGAATCACGTAACCCAGGTCCGTGAGCAGGTCCACTATGTCACCGGCCGACTGGCCCAATTGCTCGAGGTAGCCGTGATGCACCTCACAGAAGATTCCCGGGGAATACCGCTCCAGGATGCGCCCGGCTCCGCGGAGAACCAGCAGTTCGCTGCCCTCACAGTCGAGATTGAGGAAGTCCACCCGGTCGTCGCTCTGCCCGGCCATGAAATCGTCTATCGTCGTAGCCTTCACGTGCAGGACCGCGGCGTGGTCGATCGGGGCGACGCCGCTTCCCTCGCCGTGCTTGTAGAACGAGACCTGCCCGGACCGGTCGCCGAGGGCCAGCCGGTGGGTCGAGACGTTCCGCGTTTCGTTCCTCACAAGGTTGCATCGCAGTTCGTCGTAGAACTCCGGCACCGGCTCGAAGGCGTGCAGATGGCCCTCCCTGCCTATCGCCTCGGCGATGGCGACCGAGGTGACGCCCTTGTTGGCTCCCACCTCGATGACGCGCATGCCGGGGCGGAGAACCGAACGCAGGAACTCAATCTCCCCGGCTTCGTGCGGGTGGCATCGCAGCTCCCGTTGGAACTCCTCCGAGTCCAGGACGAAGGCTTTCATCGGCTCTTCTCGGCCGCTTCCCGGCGGAACTTCTTCTCGCCCGCGCGAATGGGCACGCTCAGCCAGTTCTCAGGGGGAACGAACGGGCAGACGTAATCCTCGCTGTAAGCGCACCACGGGTTGTAAGCCTGGTTGAAATCAAGGATCCACAGACCGTCTTCGGTCTGGTGCCGCTCCGGTTCGAGGTCCAGGTAGCGCCCCGCGCCGTAGCTTTCCTTGCCGCTCGTCTTGTCACGGAACGGCACGAAAAGGCGGTCCTCGCGGGCATCGCTTTTGTATGCCTGCAGCGAGCGGGGCTGGCCGGCCAACTCGAAACGGAACTCACCCCACCGCCACAGCCCGCGACTCTGCCCGCCCGTATCGCCCACCTCGATAACTTCCTTCTCGGAGTGCTCGTGCAGTGGCAGCTCGAAGCGAAACCGCGGATCGGGTGGCCAGTAAGCGAGTCCGTCGAAAGCGAGCTGCCCCTCGCCCGATAGTGGCGACTGCGGACGCGACCTGAAGAAGACGTCCTTTTCCCTCCTCTGCTGCTCAAGTTGCCTTTTCCATTCTTCGACGTTCATAGTCGCTTTCCTCATCGAAGTTATTGGCTCACGGTCGTTGCGTCGGCTGGCCCCGCCTCCCCGCGGCTGCGCGCCACCCGGCCGGGCCAGGAATCCCGAGCAATCACGCGGATATCTGTTGCGCCGCCCCCTCCGGGGAGCCGTTGAAGTGGACGAAGGTCCGCTGGGATTCCTCCACCATACGGGCCACAACCCGTCCGCAGAGAGCGTTCCCATCGCGGCCGATGTCCCGGATCCGGCCGGGATCAACATCCGCCAGCGAGCGGCCGACCAGGTACCGGGCTATCTTCTCCGCTGTGTCCGCGCACTCGGGGGCGTCAACGATATCGAAGCTTTCGAACCGTAGCTGCCCCGTTTTGTCGCTCAGCGCACAACGCACCTTGTTCCGGCACTCGTTCTCTGTCATGGCTTTCGTCTTCCTTGGAGACCATCGCCGTATTGCCGGGCTCCTTCACAACGGGCCGATCGTCCGGGCCGGGGAAGGCAGGTGATCCCCCCCTCTGCTCTCGTCGCGCCCTTGTCGTGCCCGGTTCAAGCACCCAGCGCCCGTTTCTGGCCGTTGACTTTCGATCCGTCTAATATTATACTAACTCTCGAATACCTGTCAAGGCTCGACTCCCGATCGGCTCGGGACATGAGGAAAGAGAGCATGAGAGAAGAAACATCCTTTGTTTACGGCCCGGTCCCTTCGCGCCGGTTGGGCCGGTCACTGGGGATTGACCTCGTTCCGTTCAAAACGTGCAGCTACGACTGCGTTTACTGCCAGTTGGGCCGCACCACGCGCAAGACGATGACCCGGAAAGAATGGCTGCCCCTTGATCCGGCCCTGGAGGAACTCGAACGGAAACTGGAGTCCGGACCCGACTACATCACCCTCTCGGGCTCGGGAGAACCCACGCTCTTCTCCCGCATCGGTGAGCTTATCGACCGCGTCAAAGACATGACCGATATACCGGTGGCCGTCCTGACGAACGGTTCACTACTGTGGCAGGAGGGGTTGCGTGAAGAGTTGCTGGGGGCCGACCTGGTCATACCCTCCCTCGATGCGGGCAACGCGGCCACGTTCCATTACGTGAACCGCCCGGTTTCGGGGCTCTCATACGACCGGATGACCGAGGGGCTCATCGCGTTCCGGGAGCAGTACGAGGGGCAGTACTGGCTCGAGGTATTCCTGCTGGGAGGGGTGACGGACGTGAACGCCGAGGTGGAGGCTCTGGCGGAACAGGTGCGGCGCATCGGTCCGGACCGGGTGCAGTTGAACACCGTCACGCGTCCTCCCGCCGAGGACTACGCCTACGCCGTGCCGCCGGACGAGATGGCCGGTTTGGCGTCGCGCATCGCCGGGAATGCGGAGGTTATCGCCGACTACCGGCGCGTTCACGACGAACCGGCTTTCACCGCGCGCGGCGAGGACGTGCTGGAGCTTCTGCGGCGCCGGCCCTGCACCGTGGAGGATGTGGCTTCCGGGCTGGGCATGCACCGCAACGAGGCGGTGAAGTACGTCGAGCGCTTTCTCGCCGATGGCGATGTGAGGTCGGAGAGGCGAGGATACCGGACTTTCTACGTGGCCAAGAACTGAGTGACGGACATGGAGGCTTCTGCGGAGGAAGGTAGAGGACATGGATCAGGTGAAACTGACTGTCGTGTACGACAATTACCCGAAGAACGACGACCTTGAGACTGCGCACGGGTTTGCCTGCGTGGTGAAGGCGGGCGACGAAGCAATTCTGTTCGACACGGGCGGGTCGGGCCAGATACTGCTGAGCAACATGCGGGCGTTGCGTATCGATATCGAGGAGGTCAACGCCGTGGTCCTCTCGCACATGCACTGGGACCACATAGGGGGGCTCGATGCGGTGCTGGAAGCGAACCCGAGGGTCAGGGTGCACGCGCCCGCGGCCTTCTCATCGACCTTCCTACGGGATATGGAAGGACGAGCCGAAGCAGTCGTGCGCACAGAAGGGCCGCAACAAGTGGTGAACTCCGTCTGGACCACCCGCGTCCTTGAGCGCCCCTTCGCCGAGCAGGCGCTCTACGTCGAGGTGGCCGAGGGCATCGTCGTGCTAACGGGGTGCGCGCATCCGGGCGTTGTGGCGCTGACGCGAGCGGCACACGAGGCATCCGGCCAGCCGGTACACGCCGCGCTGGGGGGATTTCACATGTCCAGCATGAGCCGGTCGGAGATCAAGCGCGTGATCGCCGAGCTTCAGGAGCTGGGAGTCGAACACGTCGGACCCTGCCACTGCTCGGGCGACCCGGCCCGCCGGGCCATGCGCGAGGCCTACGGCGAGGGCTACCTCAACATCACCGTCGGCTCGGAGCTGACGTTCGCCCCGGCCGCATCGAACACCGGAAAGGAGAGATAGGTGCATCAACCGGGCAAGTCAAGTATAGGATAGTGAGAGACCCGACTCATTCAGGGAGGAGCCGGCTATGTCGGAAGAGGAAAACAGGGATAAACCGGAGAGCAGCAAGCTCCGCGGCTGCAAACTCTGTGGCACGGAGATAAGCCCATACAGTCCGTTCTGTCGCAACTGCGGGCATCCCCAGGGCCGCCCGCTGGTGATCGCCCTGCTGATTCTGTTTCTGCTCCTGCTGTTGGCGTTCTATGTCGGCTTCGTCCTCTTCTGCTCGTGTGAGCCGGAGAGATTTGAGCCCCACAACACGTCCGTCGCCCCACGGAGCCCCGAGGTTGGGCGCGTCAGCGACGCAGGGGGCGAGCTCGTCGGCATCGGTTCGTAGTAACGTCAACGGAATCTCGATCGCGCCGTCAGCGCCGGCGGGCGGCAGGTCTTAGGCCCGGGCGTCAGCCCGGGTGAGCGGTGAGGTAGGAGAAAAGAGAGCCCCGCAAGGGGCGACACTTGGGCCCTTAGTCCGAGGCGCACATGGGGCATCCTCCCGCGGCTATGCCGCCCGCCCTGCGGCGGGCTCCCTGTGTTCCTATCGTCTGTTTCCCCCAGGCTTACGCCATGGGGCCAATGCCTGCCGCCCCCTCGCGGGGGCTGCTCAAATTGAGGCCGGTGAAACTGACGACCTCACCCACCGGGCGGGCGAAAAACTCGCCGCGTAGTCCTGTGCCGGGCCCCCCCGCAGACGCACTCCACTGACCCGTGGCCCAGACTCTCTCACCCTTTGCGTGCGGGCCGCACCGCCTGCTCCGTGAGCCGCCTGTGTCGGCAATCTGTGTTTATCCGTGTGCATCTGTGGCCAAAATGCCGTTCGGTCATGTCACCGCAGCGCCGGCGACCTCGGTGCCAGCCGCCTCGCGGCTGTCTCTCCAGTCGAAGGCTGAATCATTGTTCGTGCGCTTCTGCGAGCCGGCGGGGCCCCCCCGTAGCCTGGACAGACGGTGTTGGTTGCCTGGCCGCCTCGTCGTGGTACCTGGTGTCCAGGCAGTTGGTGGCATGCCGGCTATTCACTACAAGCAGCGAGTATCCACAACTGTCGAGCAACTCTCATACTCGGTCTCTCCTCACCCAAACGCAACGATTCCTGCTGTTATCGCCTGGCAGACCTGCCGCCCACGGTCAGACATTACCGCCCTTTCCGAGTCTCCTAACGTCCACGGGGGTCAACACCACCCCGCGTATCACCTGTTGACGTTCAGTATGCTGTCCAGGACAGCAGACAGGGACTCCAACCCATATCTGTTGTCCCATCTTTCGTACTGGGACCCCGGGTAAGCCCGACGGAGTTCCCGAACGCGCTCTTTTTGCGCCGGCCCCAGGTCTCCGCCGAACTCCTGCAACCGCTCGTAGGCGCACCGCATGACCGCGTACTCCGGGCCTCGGCCGGCCTCCAGAAGAATCTCCGTCACCAATGCTCGGTCACCGTCGACAACCGACGGAAGTGCACGCAGCGCCTCGAGGCGTAAGTTCACGTCTTCGTCGCCCATGGCAATCGCCAGCGCCTCCAGAGCCCGGGAGTCGCCGGTCGGAGTGCCGGCCAGGGCCTGAAGGTAACGCAGGGCCGCCCGCCGGACACTTGCGTACTCGCCCCTTGCCAGCGCCTGAACCGCCGGCCCCAGGAACCGGTCCGGGGGCTGCGCGAGGGAGGACAGGAATTCGTAGGCCGCTCGGCGATCGACGAATTCGGCAGAGTGCACCAGGCCCTGGAGCTTGCCGATGAGGTTCTCTGCCCTGTAGTCCAGCCGGGAGAGCGCCTGGAGCGCGTAACGCAGACCGACGTCGCCGCTTCTGACCGCGTCCAGAAGGACGGGAACCGTGCGCTCCTTCTGTGACGGAAAGCTCCCGAGGCTTCGCAGAGCCCGTGCGCGGATGGCGGGATGCTCCGTGCGTTCGGCCGCCAGCAACAGCGCATCAACGGACTGGTGCGGTCGTCGCCTAATCTTGCCGATTGCTTCGGCCGCCACGGCCCCCACACCCTCGGGCTCATCCAGCGCCCCGATCAGGGCCGGTATGGCTCGCTCGGCCAGCGGACCACAGGAGCCCATCCTCTCCGCGGCGTTCAGGCGCAGGGCCTCGAACTCCCCGTGCTCCAGGGCATCGATAAGCACTGACAGATAGGGTGCGGATTCTCCCGAGATATTGATGGCCGCAGCAGCGGCGTATACGCGAACCCCCTCAGGCTCCAAACCGAGCGCCGCCTCCACCCCTTCGAACGCGCCATCCGCTTCCGGTCCTATTGCGGCGAGAACCGAGAGGGCCTCCATCTGCAGGCGGGGGCCCGCCGACCCAACCAGTTTCGCGACATGTGGAGTGGCGGACGCCGCATCTGACCCGAATTCGCGCAGAGACATACAGGCGGCCACCCTTACTCCCTCATCCTGGTCCTGGAGGGCCTGGCTCAAAGCGGCCACGGCCTCCGAGTGGCTGTGGTAACTCGTGGGGCGAATGTGAAGCGCTGCCGTCCTGCGTTGCGCAGGGTCGCTATCATTGAGAAGGCCGTGGATTGCCGAGGGCTGCAGCAATAGTGGGTTGAACCGACTCGCCGCGCCCGCAGCGCGCACGCAAGTCAGGAGTAGAATCAGGGCAGCGACCGACAGCGCACTCCTGCTAATCCGGCTGTTCCGCCCTTTCATTCTCATCGCCTCGTGCTCCTCTGGCGTCATGAGGAGAGGGATCCATGCCTGCGGGCGCTGCCGCCACGTGCTCCGGCCGCATCCGGGCTTCGAGTGGTCAACGCCGGTAGCCGCGCTGTCCATGCGGTCCGCTCCCAGAAACCACCTATATCCCGGCGGTTACTATATTGGCTGGACAATTACCGGTCAAGGCTTTTCCCTCACGGCAGCCGCCGGGCGGCGCTTCCTCCCCTCGCCCGGGATATCGCCCCGGCGCCAACGCCCCCACGCACCTGAGCCAGGAGAAGCAGGTCGCCTATCCCGGATGTTCCATGAACATTCGCTCCGCAGGCGCGGCTCCGCTCCCGGCGCCCATTGGGGTTCAGACTCCGGCCTGCCCTCGACGAGTCTCCACGCAATAGCTTGAGCTATGGCAGCCGCCAGCGGGACCAGAGCAGCGAGCAGTTCTCATCGCCGGGCACCTTCTGGTAGTACACGGTGAACAGGTCCCCGTCAGCCAGCTCCACCGTGGCGGGATATCCCAGGTCGCCGTCGGGCCCGTCGTCACGCAGCACCCAGCCGTGTTCCCACGTCCGGCCCTCATCGTGGCTGAGGGCAACCCGTTGGCCGCAGGGCTCGCGGCGGTGTCCGTGAGTCAGGATAAGTGCCCCGCCGGAGTGTCGCAACAGGTGCGGCGGGACGGCGTGGAATCCCATGGGCCGGGCCTGCGACCAGGTGCGCCCGCCGTCGTCCGACTCGGTCAGCATGACGCTGGGGGATGGGATACCGGCGGCCGTCAGGTCCTTGCCGCTGTGAGCCTGGATACGGATGGCGCCCAGCAGCCGGCCCGACGGAAGCTCCACAACGTGGGGCTCGTGGTAGTTCACTGAATGGGTATCCTCCGCGATGGGCACCGTGCCGAGTTCGGTCCACGTCCGGCCACCATCGTCGCTGCGGGCGGCCAGAATCCGGCCGTACGTCCTCTCCTCCCAGGTGCCGTACTGCTTGCCCAGGTAGAGCAGGTCTCCGTCTTGCAGCGGCACGGGCCCGTGGGGGGCGGTCACCGGCACACGGATCGGATCGCCCCAGGTGGCCCCCCGGTCGTTGCTGAGCATGACCCACGAGCCGAGACGCTGCTGGACCAGCTCGTCCGTCCAGGTCGCAAACGTGGCTCTCCAGGCCGCTTCTTCTTCCTCGCTCAGCCTGCCGGGGTACAGGTACTCACGCGTGTCGCTCGTGAACCAGCTCACCAGCAGACGACCGGCGCCCAGATGCACGAGCCCGGCGTCCCGGTCGTCGAGGGGCGAGTTGTTGATGACCCGAGGCTCCGACCACGTGCGGCCCTCGTCAGTGCTGGTGTTCAGCACGGTCTTACCCCATGGGCAGACGTGTGCCGTGCGCAGCCCGGAACTTGCCACCATCAGCGTGGCGTCATCCAGACGTGCAACGGTTGGCCAGCCGAAGTACCCGAACCTCTGGCCGTTGCGTCGGCAAACCACGCCGTGCGTCGCCTCCAGTCGTCCTGCCACGTCCGACCTCCTGCCCTTCCAGGGCCGCCGTGCCGGCCCCTGGGCGCAAAGGAATTGGTGCCCCAGGCGGAGCGTCCTTCGACGCGTCCCCCCGACCGCCGGGTGGTCCTACCATCGCGGGCTTCGGACCCGACCGCCTCAGGAGCCGGCCGGGGGGCAGGCGCCGGCGCCTCCGACGTCTTCCCTGGGGCGGAAGCCTTCACGGATGTACTCGATTACGGCCGCCGCCGTGTACTCCGGCCGCCAGTTGAACTTGCTCTGCTCGTGCGCCTGGCGGAGGAACGCCACCCGCGTGGCCTCCCTGCCCAGCGAGCCGTGGTAGCTCGCCGCGGTTCGGGTCGGGTCCGCGAAGTCATCCAAGATTTCAACAGCGAGAAAAAAAGAGGGGATTCTGATAGAATCTTTTGATGGAACGATTAGTGCCGTTATATTCCCGCACAAATCAGAAAAAA
>JAWODG010000115.1:0-6543 GCA_046483385.1 Candidatus Brocadiia bacterium
GAGCAAAGGCCGTCCGGAACACTACGCGCAGGGTCGGAGATGCTTCACCCGCTCAGTCAAAGCGGGTTCAGCATGACACTCTCAGGCCGTTCGGCTGTGCTTGAACCAAGCGGCTCCCGGGCAGAAGGCGACGAACTCACCAAAGCGACAACAATTGAATGGGCGTGACATGGTGGGGCTGTGGCCGGGCCGCTCCTTACACAGCCCTACGGTTCCTCGTCCTGCTCTTTCCCTCGCTGCTGTGCTATTTCGACCTCGCGCTGCCACCACCGTTCCTTGCGACGCCGCAGGACGAAGGCGGTCACGGTGATCACCAGAAGGAGCGCTCCGAGGACCAGCATGGCTATGGGCGGGCCAATTGACAGCAGCTTGAGGCCTGACGAGGGTTCGGCGACCCATGACCTCGCCCAATGCAGGCTTCGCAGGCTACGTAGCAGGCTCAATACCCCGCCCGCAATGAGCACAATGCCCAACAGCGCTCCCGCCCCGATGGCGACCCGGGCCCGCTGTTCCACCGGGGCGGCCGCCCGGCCCCCGGCATAGCCCACTGTGGCGGTCAGCAAGGAGTAGCCTACCAGGATGGGCATAACGTACGCCCACTGAACTGACGAGAAACCCAACAGGTAAGGGACTCGGAGGACAGCCAATATGGGCACGAAGAACAGGCCGGCACCGACCACAAAGCCGACCAGGGGACGATGCTTACGGAACAGCAAGCTTGCGCCACCCGCCCCGAGAAAACAGGTGAGAAACCAGGTGAGTGCCGCCAGCGGTCTCCCGAACAGCCCGAAGATTGTAGCGAAGAAGCTGCTGATGCCCCGCTTCCAGGTCGGCCACTTCGTGTAGTCCGGCCACTCGTATGCCTTGTCCAGTGTGGTCTCAATCTCGTGCCGAGTGGGCCCGAAGAAACGCTCCGAGGCGCTCAGAGCGGCGTCCCGCGCGCGCACACGGACGTCATCTGCAGAATAGGAAGACGGAACGATGTTCAGCCGCCGCGCGGCCCGGGCCAACTGGTCGAGGTCCCCGCGAATGACCGGCTTGCGCAGTTCCTCCGGGTCGAGGCCGACCTCGCGTGCACGCTCTTCTTCGGGGCCTCGGATGGCGCCGTCCCTGTTCGCGTCCAGAGCCGTCCTCAGGTTCATCTGGAGCCGCCCCACCTCCTTAGCCTTGTAGAAGCGAGCAAGAGTCCACTCATGGCGCGGCGCTGACGCCAACAGTATCGCATCGCAGGCGATGCGCACCAGCTCGACAATCGCCATATGCCCGGCCAGATACGGCCCGACGGTGGGCGCGAAGATGATGAGAAGGACGATGACCCGCGTGAGCCAGTACTTCCGGCGCCACTGGTTGAAGCCACGCCAGAGTCTGCCCGCCCATCTCTTCGCCGTAGTGAGTGCGCGGCCCGGTGGTAACATCATGCCTCGTCTCGCCCCAACTGCACGGAAGCTCTGCGCGTTTTACCATATGTGCTTACGGGAGAAACTGTGAGCGAGGCGCCGGTCCGCGGCCGCTCGCCCGCGGGCGCAACGCTCTGCTCATCGCTCGTGGTCATGCTCTCCTTCCTCTCCGGACTCGACCTCGCCCCTGAGTTTCCTCTGCCGTCTCCGGCGCAGCAGGACGGCCCCCACGATGCCGCCAACCACCAGCCCGACTCCTATGCCGCTGGAAACCTTTGCGCGTCGGACGAGTCGCGACTTCACCTCAGGTTGCAGTTCCGCCCATTGCACGCCCGCCCGGGACAGCCTCCAGGCGTGCTCCCTCAATCCTAACGTCCCGGAGACCAACAGCGCCAACCCCAGGAGGATGGCCGCGCCGAACAGGACGCTCCAGCGCCGCCCCACGGCCGCTGCTGCCCTGCCGCCGCCGTAACCCACCACGCCGCTCAGCAGCGTGTAGCCGAGTCCCCACAGTGTCTGGTATCCGGACAAGTGCCCACCGCGAGCCAGCAGTAGAAGGCCGGCATAGAGTCCTGCGCCGACCACAAAACCAACCAGGGGGCGCCTGTCTCGGACAACCAGACTGGCCCCGCCCGCTACGACGAAGCAGACGCCCAACCACGCGGCTGCCGCGCCGAGCCCGCCGAAATGCTCGAATAACCCGCACACGAACCACTTCACTCCGCACTCCCAGGTGGACCACTTCGTGTAGTCCGGCCAATCATAGCCCCGGGCAAAGATGGACTCGATCTCGTGCCGGGCAGGCCTGAAAAACCGCTCGGACGCGTTTCGAGCGGCGTGCAGGGCACGCAGCCGGACGTCCTTTGCCGAGTAAGAAGATGGCACCACCCCCAGACGCACCGCCGCGTGGGCCAGTTGGTCAAGATCGCCGTGTATAACTCGCTTGTCCAGTTCACGCGGATCGAGGCCTAACGCGCGTGCCCGGTCCTGTTCCCGTCCATCAACGGCGCCGTCCCGGTCCAGGTCCAGCTTCGTCCGCAGGTTCACCTGGAGGCGGCGCACCTCTTTGGCCCTATAGAAGCGCGCGAGAGCCCACGCGTGGCGCGGTTCCGAGCCCAGCAGGATCGCCTCACAAGCAATCCGGTTCATTTCAATACCGATGTCCCGGCGGGCCAGATAGGGCCCGACGGTCGGCGCGAAGATGATGAGGAGGACGATGACCCGCGTGCGCCAGTACTTCCTGCGCCATTGGTTTAAGCCGCTCCATAGCTTACGGGTCCATGCCCGGCCGGCCATGGAGTCGCCATTCGGGGGCCTGCCCATTGGATAGACTCCTTGCGCTCAATCCGCCTGTCATCCTTTTATACGGAGCGGGTGCTCGCATTATTACATGCCCGGGGTAGCAGCCGGTCACGCCGACGGGATGCTGCTCCGCCATACCAGCCTCGCAACGGCGCACGAACTCCACGAAATGCTCCTGCCAGTCGTGAGACTGCGGCCCGGCCTCGTTGCAGACCTCGCACAGCACGTTGTCGAAGCCGCCCACGGTCTGGACCACCTCGCGGACGTAATCCTCCTGCAGCCCCGTCACGTCGGGGTTGTCAAGCGTAATCCAGTCCAGGAGCACGCCCACGGGAAAGGGCGCACGCGGTCGTGGGGGTTCCACGGGCAGAGCGAATCCCACGCCCACAGGCGCACGAAGTTGTGGTTCAGGTCGGTCAGCCAGTCCAGGTAGCGGTCCCAGTCGAAGGCCATCGGCGGGTCGTCCGGCCCCATGTCCTGCAGGTTATTCCACGTGTGGGAACCGGTCAGGAAGACGGCTTCGCCCGTGTCGTCGGTGAAGTAGCGCGGGTTGGCGGGATTCCTGCGTAACGGACCGTGTACGGCGCCCTGTGCCATCGCCTCTGCCTCCGCTGAGGGGATGATAACCGGGAGAATGGTATGCCACACCGGCCATAGAGTAAAGCGTCCAGTGGCCCGCCCTTGCCGGCGCTCAAGGGTTGAGGCTCAGGAACTTGACGCACGTGGGCGAAGATACCTCCACCTCGTGCCCCGTCGGTGTGAGCCGGCCCGTCTCCGTGTCTATGCGGAAGACGACGATGTTGTCCGAGTTCTGGTTGGCCGCCACCAGCCATTCCCCCGTGGGGTCGAGCGCGAAACCACGCGGCGTTTCACCCCGGGTGGATTCGTGCCCGACCAGCCGGAGACGCCCCGTCTCACGGTTGACGGCGAACACCGCAATGCTGTCATGCCCCCTGTTGGAGCCATACACGAAACGGCCCGAAGGATGGACGTGGATGTCCGCCGCCGTGCTTTCCCCTTCGAAATCGCCCGGGAGCGCCGAAATCGTCTGCACCTGCTCCAGCCCGCCCCGCGTGCGGTCGCACCGGAGCACCGTCACCGTCGAGTCCAACTCGTTGATCAGGTAGGCGAACCAGCCGTTCCGCCCGAACGCGAAGTGACGCGGCCCCGCACCGCGACGGGCCTGGTACCACGGGTCGGCATTCGGCGAAAGCCGACCGTTCTCCGGATCCAACCGGTAGATCACCACCCTGTCCACCCCGAGGTCCGCAACGCAGGCGAACGTGTTCGTGGGGTCCAATGTAACCGAGTGCGCGTGAGGCCCCGTCTGGCGCGTTGGGTGCACACTGGAGCCCTGATGCTGGACGAAGTCCGTTCTCTCCCCCAGCCTGCCATCCGCCTCGATGGGGACCACGCAGACGCTGCCGCCCCGGTAGTTGGCCGCAAGAACGCAGCGGCCCGTCGCGTCCACGGTCAGGTGGCACGGCCCGGGCCCTCCGGTGGCCTGCCTGTTGAGCAAGGTGAGGCCGCCGGATGCGGGATCGATTGAGAACGCCGCCACCGCCCCGCTGCCCTCCCCGGCGAATTGCCCCGTCTCGTTCACGGCGTAAAGGAATCGCCCGCCCGGATGGAGCGCGAGGAAGGAAGGATTCGTGACGCCACCAGCGCCGCCGAGGCGCTCCAGCCTCCCCGTTGCCACATCGAACTCGAAAGCGTGGATTCCCCGGGCCGATTCGTCCGAATAGCTTCCAACGTAGGCGATCGTTTTCCCGCCAGAGTCTGCCATTCCTTGCTCTCCTGTCGGTGTTGAAACAGGAACGTCCTCGGATGATAGGCGGTCCCGTCGGAATGTCAAAGCGGTTTGCTCACTTCGCGGGCATTGATCGTGCCGACTGCCCGGGGTTGAGGAATGGCATCTCACTTGCGCTCGCCTCGTCCCGCGCTCGACGGTGCAGCTCACTCGGGCAGACCGTATACTGTGTATGGATGAGTCCGCTGCCTATCAGCGGGACGGCACAGACCTGAAGCCCGGGACCCAGATGCAAACCACCTTCCTTTGCGACACCGACAGCATCAATCTCCGGGTGCCCGACGATGCCGTCGTTTACGAATCGCGCTTTCCGGCACCCGCGGCACCGGCCAGTGAGACGGTCATGGAGGCGATCCGAAATCCTCTGGGCACTCCGCCGCTGGCGGAATGCCTGAGGTCGCGCCGGTCGGGCGACGTGGTCATCGTGGTATCGGACATAACTCGACCGGTTCCATACCCTTCGTTCCTCGCCGAGATGATCGAGGATATTGAGTCCGCGGGCGTGGACAGCGACCAGATACTCATTCTGGTGGCCACCGGCATGCACAGGCCCACCACGCCGGAGGAGCAGCGCGAGATGCTGGGGGAGGTCGCCGAGGACTACCGCGTGGTCAATCACGAAGCCACCGACGACGCCAATCTCGTGGAGCTGCCGGGCAAGAGCTGGGCGGGGGCGGACGTCCGGCTGGATCGCCGCTTCATGGAGGCCGGCTTCCGCATCATCACCGGGCTGGTCGAACCGCACTTCATGGCCGGATTTTCGGGGGGGCGGAAGGCCGTCTGCCCCGGCCTGGTGGCGCTGGAGACGGTTCGCCAGTTCCACGGTCACGCCTTCCTGAGCAACCCGCTGGCCCGCAACGGCAACCTGGAAGGCAACCCGCTGCATCTCGAGGCGGTGTCGGTCGCGAGAATGGCGGGGGTGGACTTCAGCCTGAACGTCGTCATGAACCGCGAGCGCAGGGTCGTCGGCGCCTTCGCCGGTGAGCTGGAGGCAGCGCACGAGGTGGCATGCGAGTTCGCCACCGACTGCGCCTGCCGCACCGTGACCGAACCCGCCGACGTGGTGGTGACCTCCAGCGGGGGCTATCCGCTGGACGCCACCTTCTACCAGTGCGTCAAGGGCTTCGTCTCCTGCCTGCCGGCTGTGCGGCCCCGCGGGACCATCATCGCCTTCGGCGGCTGCTCGGAGGGCGTCGGCAGCACCGCGTACGATTCGTTGATGGAACGGTACTCCGGCCGGTGGCGCAGCTTCCTTGAAGACATCAAGGAACCCGACTACTTCGTCAAAGACCAGTGGCAGTTCCAGTTCCACGCACGCGCCCTGCGCAAGGTGGGACAGGATAATCTGCACTTCGTCACGCCCGGGCTGCCGCAGGAGACGCTGGATTACCTCTCCGTGAACGGACACTCCGTCAACGGCGGGCGAGTGGAAGCCGCGTTGCAGGAACTCGTGGATGCCGCCACCGCGGACGGCGCCACCGTGGCCGTGCTGCCGGAGGGGCCCTACTGCGCGCCGGTGCCGGCGGACTGACACGGACACTTACGGACCGAACCGCGAGAAACCATGCCGCGTGGGGACCGACCCAACATTCTGCTGATCATGTCCGACCAGCACAGCAAGCATGCGGTCGGCGCATACGGCAACCACACTGTCCGCACGCCGAACCTGGACCGCCTGAGCGCCGCGGGCACGCGCTTCACAGCCGCCTACTGCGGCGGGCCGCTCTGCGTGCCCAGCCGGATGAGCTTCCTGACGTCGCGCACGGCGAGCCGGAACCGCGTCTGGGACAACGGACACATCCTCTCGCAGAGCATGCCCACGTGGGCGCACTACCTCGGCATAGCGGGCTACCGGACCAGCCTCATCGGGCGGATGCACTTCCGCGGCCCCGACCAGCGGCACGGCTTCGAAGAACGCCCCATCGGGGAGTTCTGGACGGACCATCCAGGCGTTCAGGGATTGGGGTCGCCCCCGTGGGACGCCTACAGCGGGGCCACACTCGGCCAGTGCCGGGAGGCCGTGGAGGTGGCCGG
>JAWODG010000172.1:0-13985 GCA_046483385.1 Candidatus Brocadiia bacterium
GCACCGAGCTCCAGCACTGAATGGCCGTCGCGTCCACGTCGTTCGCCTCGACCCACGCGTCGATGGCCAGGGCGAGCTTCGCCGCCTTGCGGACGCTCTTCTCCGGTATTTCGTCGGGAACCCGCCCGTAGTCGTGGATTCCCGCGATACGCTCCTCGACCTGCCGGTCGTCCTCCATGTTCAGCGCGGCGAATATAATCTCCGATAGGTCCACCACGCTGACCGTGATGCCGGAGGCCTGGAGCAACTTCTCGCTGAAGCGGACGGTGTGGAACGGGTCGGGCCGCTGGCCGATGGCGCCGAGTCGGGCACCGGAAACGCCGCTGACCACGCGGCAGACGCGCGCGAAGAACTCGATGTCCGCCGTGAACTCTTCGCTGTCGATGGGGCAACTGTGCAGCGTCGTGTTCGTGAACTTGATGCCGTGCTGATAGAGGTTGTTGCAGACGGACAGCTTGCCGCAGAAGGCGTCGCGGCGGTGCTCGAGGTCCAGCTTGTCCAGATCGTCATCGCAGGCCTGCACCAGTACCGGCACGCCCAGGTCGGCCATGTCGATGGTCTGGGTCACGCCCTGTTCGTCCCCGAAGTTGGGCAGCACCACGATGATGCCGTCTATCTCGTCCTGCTTCTCACGGAACAGGCGGGCGCACTTGCGCGCGTCCTCGTAGGTCTCGATGGCGCCGTTGGGCGTGGCGTCGGCCGGCGGGATGACGTAGTCGTATCCCATGCCGTCCAGTTTCGCCAGAAACTGCTTCCTGCCCTCGGCCGCAAGCCAGTCGGGGAAAAAGTCGCGCGTCGAGACGATCACTCCGAACGTCACTCCATTGCCCATGTCAACTCTCCTCTCCTGTGTCCGCTCTGTTGTCTTCGTGCCCGTCCGGTGGCGGGTAGATGGACTCCGGCGGTTTCCTCCCTTCGGGGCGCTCTATCAACTCGATGGTCGTCCTCAGCACGTCTTCGGTGTCCAGATAGGCGTAATGCCCGTCGCCGTCCGGGCCGAAGCCCGAGCCGTCCTGCGTCATCCGAAAGCCCGCGTTCTCCGCCTTCCGAAGGGACGCCTCCATGTCCTCGGTCAGCACGCCCAGATGATGCACGCCGTAGCCGTGCTCGTCTACGAACTCCTGATACACGGTGTCGCCTTCCAGCGGTTCGATCAACTCGATGCGCATGTCGCCGATGTAGGAGAGCGCCACCCGCATGCGGTAGTCGGCCGGCTCGCCGTCGCGGGTCATCTCTTTCACAAACGGCTTCTCGTATGTGTAAATGTGCCACGGCCCGACGCCGAAGATACTCCAATAGTTCCGCACGGCCTCGTCAAGGTCGGGCACGACGATGCATATCTGCGCGATCTCCTTGAGCGGGAACGGGACATCGCCTTCCGGTTTTGTCATATCCAACGTCTCCTCACGGCAGAAAAACGGCTTTGAGCACTTCCCCCGCGAACGCCCTCTCGACACCCTCGGCGAAGTCCTCCAGATCGAAACGATGGGTGACCAGCTTATCGC
Source organism: Candidatus Brocadiia bacterium (assembly GCA_046483385.1). Classification (GTDB taxonomy): domain Bacteria; phylum Planctomycetota; class Brocadiia; order SM23-32; family SM23-32; genus B1Sed10-231. Next base: position 1,506 of record JAWODG010000172.1, read on the forward strand.
CCGGGATGCGTCCGTCGGCCAACAGGCGGAGCGCCACTCGCTGGTGGCGGGGCGCGAAGATGGTCGTGCCGATGAGCCTCAGCGCGTTGTAGTGCACGATATTCATGTCCACCTGCGGGCAGGAGTCGCCCTTCGGCAGCCCGCCGAACAGCAGCACCCGGCCGCCTTTCCGCGCCATCTCCACCGCCTGCACCTGCGCCGCCGGGGCCGGGTTGGCGGTGATGACGATCTCAGCGCCCCGCCGGTCCGTCAACTCCCGCACGGCCTCGACCAGACCCCTCTCGGCCGCGTTAACCATTGCGTCCGCTCCGAACGGTTCGCCCAGCTCCAGCCTCGCCGCGTTGATATCGGCGAGGATAACGCGCTCCGCGCCCCTGACGCGGGCCAGCGCCGCGTGCGTGCAGCCGACCGGGCCGGCGCCGATGACCACCACCGTGTCGCCCAGGCCCACCTGCCCGGCCTCCTGAGCGTTCACGCAGGACGAGACCGGCTCGGCAATCGCGGCGACGGCGGGCCCCAATCCCTCCGGCACCCGCTCGATGGTGCCCCGCTCCACAGCTTCCCGGGGCACCGCCATGTACTCCGCGAAGCCGCCCGGCCAGTGCTGGGCGATCTCCCGGTAGCCGGAGCACAGCTCGAAGCGCCCGTCCGCGCAGAAGTCACACTCGCCGCAGTACACCACCGGCCCGACCGACAGCCTCTCGCCCTCCCGCCACGGGCCGGCGCAGCCGGCGCCCGTCTGCGCCACGGTGCCGCAGACCTCGTGCCCGATCGTCCACGGAAACGTCACCTTGCGGTGGCCGTGGCGCAGCGTGCGCAGGTCCGACCCGCAGAGCCCGCACGCCTCCACCTTCAGCAGGAGGCCGCCGTCAGGGCAGTCCGGCACCGGGACATCGTCCACCGCGAACTCCATCGGCGCCCTGACGATAACGGCCTTCATGCCTCGCCTCACTCCTCCCGCTCGAGTATGCTGTCCTGCATGCGGCGCAGGCGGTAGATGAAGGTCGAATCATCCGGCGCAAAGTTGTCCTCCGTCAAGATGTCGCCCTTCGGCACGTCGGCGGCTACCGTCCCGTGCTCGGCGATGCCGATGGGAATGGCGCTGAGCTCACGGGCCTCCTCGTAGGTGTAGATCCGACCGTACATCTCCGGCCCGCCGATGGTGCCCACGGCCTCGCCGGCCTTCAGGTCACGTTTGGCCACGGCGACGACCTCCGAGTGCATCGTCTCCGGCGCCACGGTCACCTCCCCCAGCAGCACGGCCTCGGCCACCGACTGCGGCGTTTCGAGATCGCACAGGTGGTAGGGCCGGAAGTGCAGGTAATACGGCCCGTCGGCGCCCGTGATGAACTTCATGTCCTTGCGAATGCGCGGGGCGTCCGAATAGACGATGGCGAACACGCCGGGCGCTATGTCGCCGGTCGAGTAGTCCACCACCCCCCGTCGCTCGAAGATGCCGCCGTCCTCCTTCGGGATGAACTCGTCCAGCAGTTCCTCCAGTTCCACCTTTGCCCCGTGCATCCCCGGCACGTCGGGCAGCAGGCCGGTGGCGTTGGAGACGGCCGCCATCTCGACCATCGTCTTGGTGCCGTCCACGAAGGAGGACAGGATCTTCGGGCTCATGCCACGTCGGTGGGCCTCTTCCGCGCAGGAATCGGGCGTGACCGCCAGATCGATGGGGTTGTTCTTGCCCTTGCCCAGGCACACGACCTCGAACCCCATCAGCCGGGCCTGCTCGTAGAGCATCTTGCAGACCCCCGGCTCGTCGCCCGAGGCCACCGTGTAAACGCCGCCCATCCGCCGCGCCATGCGGCTCAGGTAGGCGCCCACGGTCACGTCCGTCTCGACGTTCAGCATGACGATCACCTTGCCGCGCATGACGCTCTCGTAGGCCACGGACGCGCCGACGTCCGGCACGCCGGTGGCCTCCACGTTCGCCTCGATTGCCTCCAGCCGCGGCATCAGCATGGCGTCGGATGTGACGACGACCTTGCCCGCGGCCAGCGCGTCGTGCGCCGCTCCGAGCGCCTCCGTCGCGGCGATGTCTTCGCGCTGCCATCCCATCTCGAGGAAGGTGTCGATGCCGCGCTGGGGTGCGATGTCGGCGACGGCCCGCACGGCCATGCCCTCGATGTTGTTGACGGCGTGCGCCAGCCCGGACCCCATCATGCCGCATCCCACGATGCCCACGGCCACGGGGTTGTCGGCTGCGGCGCGCTCCTTCAGTTTCCGCACAAGTTCCACGGTTCACTCCTCGATGTCGGTCTCGATGGGCGGTTTGCTGCGCAGCTCGGCCAGCGTCCGGTAGTCGCCCTTCACATGCTCGTAGAGCGACTTGTAGAGGGCGAAGTACTCCATGTAGCGCTCGTGGTGCGCGGGCCGGGGCTCCATCGGCTCGATGAAGGTCGTCCACTCGCGCGCGACGCCGAAGTCCTCGAAGATGCCGGCGGCCACGCCCGCCAGTATGGCGTCACCGTACGGCGCGCCGGTCCGCCGCTCGACCAGCACCGTCGGCACGTCCAGCACGTCGGTGATGATGCGCCGCCACAGCACGCTCTTCGCCCCGCCCTCGTTCAGCACGATGGGCGGGTTGATGACCCGGCCGGTCTCCGCGATGAGCCGGAAGGAGTCGTAGAGCGCGTAGGCGACCGACTCCATCATGGCGCGCACCACGTGTCCGCGCGTGTGGTTCAGCGAGAGCCCGAAGACGGCGCCGCGTGCGTGGACGTCCCAGATCGGCGTCCGCTCCCCCATCAGGTAGGGCAGCACCACCAGCCCCTCGGCGCCCGGCGGCGCCTGCGCGGCCTCCTCGTTGATCAGGTCGTAGGTGTCGATCCCGGTCGCCTCCTCCCGCGCCAGCTCCGCCTGATAGAAGTTGTCCCGCATGTAGCGGATGAGCTGGCCGCCGGTGGTCGTCGTCGGCACCGTGATGTAGGTGTTCTCGGAGTCGGTGGTGTAAGCGAAAGCGATCATCGAGCGCAGGAAGTTGGTGTCCCTGTGGATGACGCCGAAGTTCCCGCACGTGCCGAGGTTCATCTGAATGTCGCCCTCGTCGACGGCGCCTGCGCCCACCCAGCTCGCGTTGCAGTCCACCTGCCCGGCCGCCACCGGCGTACCCGCGGCGAGGCCCGTCTGCTCGGCGGCCTCCGGCGTCACCTCCCCGATGATGGCCTCGCAGGGATAGAGTTCCGGGAACAGGTCGCGGTCGATGCCCACGGCATTGAGTACACCGTCGTCGAAGTCGCGCTCCAGCAGGTCGTAGGCCACACCGTAGAAGGCCGCGCCCGAGTAATGCCCCGTGAACTGTCCCGTCAGCTTCAGCACGATGAACCCGTCGATGGTCAGCGCCTTGTGGACGCGCTCGAAGCTCTCCGGGCGGTTGTTCTTTTCCCACATCAAGTTGACGATGGCCGGGTGGTCGTCGAGACGGTTCTTCGAGATCTCGAAGATGCGGTCCTCGCCGATGTTCTCCTTCAGCCACCGCACCTCGTCGGTGGCCCGCTTGTCCATCAGGTTGTAGGCGTTGTGGACCGGCTCGCCGTCGCGGTCCACCATCACCAGGGATGGCAGCGCGGAGGAGGCGGCAATGCCGCGTACCTCGGCGGGCTCCACGCCGGCTTCGTCGAGGGCCTCGCGGATGATGCGGCAGGCGATCTCCCAGTAGAGCTGCGGGTCGTGCTCCGACCAGCCCGGATGCGGGGTGAGGATAGGGTATTCCTCGAACGTGTAGCCGAGAACCTCCCCCTGACTGTCGATGATGGTGGTCTTCGCCCCGCCTGTCCCGTAGTCGATACCGAGCAGGTAGTCCGCCATCAGGGGCCCTTTCTCATTACCACGAAGGGCACGAAGAGCACGAAGAGAAGCAGAAAGAGGAAAAGCGGCGGCACGCTCCGCGCCCGGCCGCGCTCAGTCAGTATGCGTCCGTGCCACACCGATTATATGCGCCGGCCTGTCCCTGTCAATCCGGCCCGCCCCGGGATGGCTCAGGGCGCACCCGGCCCGGACTCGCGCGTGCACACGATCAGCGCAGCGATGATCCCCGGAACCCACCCCAGAAGCGTCAGCACCAGCACGATCAGTATCGTGCCGCAACCCTTGTCCAGAACCGCCAGCGGCGGCAGCAACACGCACAACACGGCTCGCCAGAATGTCATGTCACTCTCCTCGTGGTCTTGTACACCCCCATACGCTCAGCAAGCCCCTTTGGACTGCGGCAGTTCGCCGTACGGCGCAACTGCCGCTCTGCATCCTGCCGGTTTACCGGCAGGCCGGAGCCACGCTCCGCCCGCTGCGCTTCGGCCGTCGCTCACGGCCCCGGCGACTTCTGCTCAACTGACCTCAAAACTCCTCCTCGAACAGCTCCTTCAGCCGTTCGCGCTCGACGTGCTCCTCCACGGTCGTCGGGCCGGGCTCGGCCGGCGTCGCCTCGACCTCCGCCAACACCTCGCGTATCTCCTCGTCGGACACCTCCACGCCCGTGGCCTCCTCCGCCCCCGCCAGCCTCTCCAGCCGGCGGGACGCCACGCGCGTGCGCTCCAGTGTCTCCCGCGCATCCTCCAGCCAGGCCCGCGCCTCGTGCATCAAACGGTCCACCTCCGCCAGCTCCTCCAGCAGCGCGTAGCCCTCCGGGTCCTTCTCGACGTCGGCGAAGTCGGTGTAGCCCTTCTCCTCGATCTCGTCTCTCAGCCGACGGCGGTCCGCCCGCAGCTCCTCGATGTAGCTCTCGGTCCCCTCGATCCGCCCGCGCAGCGTCCGCGCCGCCTGCTCCAGCTCCCGCGCCCGCGAGGCCGACCGGCCCGGCCATGCCCTGTCCCACAGGCGCGGCAGCAGCGGCGCCGCCAGTATCACCGCCATCGTCAGAAGCACCACCGAGAACACCACCCCGCCCCGTCCGGGATGCGCCAGCGTCGTCAGCGCCGGCAGCACAAGCGCCAGCCCCAGCCCCAGCCGCAGGCCCGTCCACCACGAGCCCATGTACTGGGCCAGCGCGATACCCCAGACCACGCCCGCCAGCACCACGAACCCGCAGCCCAGCGAATGCCGCCCCCGTCGCTCCGACTTCCCTATGCCCCGCAGCAGCACCAGCGCCGCGTAAAGAACAAGAAACACCCCCACCACGACGAGGATCCAGGAGAACGTGCTCATTCCTCCCCCTCCAGGAATGCCTGCACGTCCACCTCTTCCTCATCGGACGGCGCCGCGGCCTGCTCGCGGGCCTGCACCAGCTCCTCGACCGTCCGCACCGGCGTCTCGCCCATCACCGTCCTGTTCTGGTCGATCAGCTCGTTGACCTGTCCCAGCAGCTCCTCGGTCCGCCCGGTCAGCTCACTGATGCGGGCTATCTCCCGGCGGGAGGGCAGCATAGAGAGCGCCGCGCGCGTCTCGACGATCTGGGTCACCAGCGTCTCCTCGGTCTCCTTCACGTCCTCGGCGGCCTGCCCGAACCCCTCGATGATCTCGCGATAGCTCTCGCGCTGCTTCAGTATGACGCGCACCTGTGTCATCAGCTCGGACCGGGTGTACTCGCGCCCCTGCACTTCGACGGGATAGCCGTCGTCCGCCCCGGCGCTCTCGGCGCGGCGGTAGGCGGCCCGGAACTCGCCGGCCAGCTCCTCGGCGGCGGCCAGCAGTTCGCGGGTCCTCTCCAGTTCGGCGGACACGGTCGTTTTGGCCTCGGAGAGCCGCCCGCGGGTGGCCTCGAACTCCTGCAGGTCGTCCCGAAGCTCCGCCTCGGCGTATTCGATGAACCCGACGGGGTCGGCGCGGCGCGCCTCCTCGGTCCAGCCGCCGTATTGCCGGTAGGCGTCCATCGCCCGCTGCCGGCACCCGGGCGCAAAGTTCCACACCAGCGCCCCGGCAATAGCCACCAGTATCAGCACGAGAACGATGTGTCCGATCTTCATCGTTGCCTCCCTTACCCCCACTCTGGAGAACACCAGCGTAGGCACGCCTAACCAACCTGTCAACTGCCTGTCAAGCGCTGAGCGCGTTATCCGCCTCCCAGCCCCCCTGCCGGGGGGCCGCCTGCCGCCGGGCGCCAGCCTCCTATCCCGGGGCGGTTCGCGAACCGCCCCTACAGGCCAGATCGGGCTTGCTGTACCCGTTTAGCGCATGCCGCCGCAAGCCGGGGTCTCTGTGCCGCATGTTCGTGCTCGTTCTCGTGCTCTTGCCCCCCTCTTTGCGGCGTCTGATGTGCCGTTCGCCGTACGGCGAACTCAGTTCCTTCTCCCGTCGCTTCCCCCGGACTAACGTCCGGGGCTAACGCGTGTCGCCCGCCCTTCGGCGGGCTCAGGCTGCCAGCCCCCGCACCACGCCATGGCCGCGCAAGCTGTTCGGTCCCAAGAGTCCGCCGTGCGGTGGGCGACAGGAAGTAGCCCCGCGTGCCAACGCGGGGAACGCAGGCCAACAAAGACAAAAAGCCCCGAAGGGGCGGCACACCCGCAAGACACGCCTGCTCGCGCGTCATCTCTCGGCCAAGTTCCTCAGCGCGCTGTACACGTACGGCTTGCTCTCGGCTGGCGGCCGTTGCCGTCCACTGACGGCTGACTGCTGCCTGCTGTCTTCTGTGGCACAGCCGCCCCCGGCTGTGGACGGCCGCGCCAGCGGCCGGCGGGCCGTAGCCTCAGAATCGTGCTCGCCCTCGCCGCTGAGCCGTTGCTGTTGGCTCACTACTGACCGCTGTCCTTTGACGTATGACGCTCGCCACTCGGGCTCAGTGTCGTGGGCGCCCTTCTATTCCCTTGCCTCAACGACCGAGCAATCTGTGCCACCGTAATCAGCAAAAAAGACCAGAGTAGGGCAGCCCAAAAGCAACTAAGCGTCAATGCTATACCCCACGCGTTTGGTTCAGTATGGGTGCCCGAAATATATTCGTAAGGTACCTCCTTCGTCCACAGGAATCCGCCCAGGATGATGCTGCCAAAGACCGCGAAGATCAGGTTCATGAAGCCGAGAAGCCGTAAGATTTGGTCGGGATGAATCTCTGGTCTCGGGTCGGCTCGCCTTGATGCTCTCAGCGGACCGGGATATCCATAGTATCCGTGTTCAGTCTCGGCCTCCTCTTCAGACGTTGCACCCGCTCGCTCTACTCCTTCAGTTGCTTCTTGCTCTTCAGGACCAATCTCGAAAACCTCGCCACACTTCGGGCAGCGGGCTCTCTTGCCCTCGGCCGCTTCCGGTACTTCCTTCGTCCAGCCGCAGTTCGGACATTCAGCTTCCACTGTATCCCTCCCCATGGTTACCGCCCATATGCCGCCCGGGCATTCTGCGTGAAGCTATCGGTGTTGCCCACTAAGCAGTTTAGGGTAAGTTTGTTCCGGTTCTTTCATCTGGAACCGGGATTTAACCACGAAGAACACGAAGAAAGGCGAAAGGCATAAAACAGCCGTCACTGCTCATCTCCCTTTCTGTCGTCTTCGTGATCTTCGTGGTGGAAAAACCGGAATGGACTAATCTCAGACCGCTTAGCCGACCACGTTGGCATTCCATTTGGCCTCATTTCCTGGCCGCCGAGGCTCCCTTGACAACAGTTCAGGACTTGAGCAGTTTCCAGAACAAACGCCAAAATGAGGGGAGGCCCAGAATCCGGCGGAAGTTCCCGTATCGGATGAATTTCCCAGGCTTGAACGCTCCCTCATTGATTGTATGGAACACTTGGTCCAACAGGTATCCGAGCCGCCCGTGTCCGTGGAAGAGCAGGTCGATCAGGATGTTCGTCTTGCCCCGACGGGTCTTATAGGTGAAGAGCTTCCAGAGCTTGCCGGCCTTCCCGCTCGTCAAGTTCCGAGGCACCGGTACGCTTATCTTTCCAATGCCCGGCGCACGAGACTTCCTCGCCGAGGTCGCTTCTTTCCCCTTGCGCCGTGATGCTGTGCGTGCCCGAGCCCATGCTTTCATGCTGCTACCAGGCTGGCTGTTTGACACAGGAGGCTTGCAGACGGAGCATGGATGGTATCCCGCAGCCTTGGCCTCGAGGGGCGACCGAAGAATCACCCGGTTCTTCGGGCTGATCCGCGCGGCGTGCCTGCAGGAGGGAAGATGGTACACGTGTGACTCCCGGCTCACCCAAACGCGTTGCGGTTCCGGTTCCTTGTTCTTTTGCTCCCGTTCCCATCCCGCGTGTTGGCGCACCGCGTCAGCCGGCGGTTTGCTCTCAGTTCCACAGACCGGACATCGGTACCGACCCGATTCCACCTCTTCTGAAATCAGGTAAAGGTCCGTCCCACAACGATGGCACGTAGCCTCGTACTTCCTCTTGAACAATAAGCCCAGCATCCCCATTTCAACACCTCCACCTGTCGACCGTCTTCTCCTGGGCCTCCCTCCCCGATGCAGTGCATCGTCACTTGGCCCCGGCCTTCCCGACACTGGCGCATGCATACATGCATATCCAATCACGCACGGCGCCCCGTGAGTACAAACACGTGGGCTTGGCGGCTGTCAATAGCTTTTCTCCCAGATTACGCCGTTTACGTCGAAAAGGACCAACCGCGGAGTCTGGCCCATTTCCATCTCCAGCCCAACGCCACCGAACATTTCCCTGGGCGATGAAGCGGCATCCACGACCCCGTCGGTGAGGAAAAACCTGACTGTGCCATCTTCCTCTATGTTACCAAGTAACCTTGCCTCTCCGTCACGATCTCGAAGTGCCAACACTGGTGTTCCATCCACCTTGACTCCCAGTTGGACGCGCGAAGTCTCCAATTCGTCAAGCAGGGTAACAGTTGGCACACCGTCCGTAACGTTTACCAACACTCGGCAGTTACCGAACCCGTCCATCATGGCTAATGCAGGGCCGTGGTCGTACAATCTTGCTTCCAGCCCAGCATTCTCGTATTCGTCATGGAAAACGAGCTCAGGACCGCCAGGGCTCACGCCAAATTCTCCCCGTTTCCTGCCCAGGTCATCGACCAGTACAAAGCGACCGGCTTTCACTACACGCTCAGCATCCTCCTGCGCTTCCGGGGAAACGCCAATCTTGAAGAGAGTGCCACATTCTGGACACTTTCCTTTCTTCCCCCTCGCCTCTAGCCGCACTTCCTTTGACCATCCGCACTCAGGGCATTCCGCCTTCATCGCCTGTGCCTCCCTCTGGCGAAGTCCACTTGTCCTCTGAAGGCCGGACGGCCCGGCCTCTCTTCCTGGATCTGGTTCATGTGGACGCTCAGCACCACCGTGCGTATGCCGGCTCATGGAACGCTCGCTTTAGCTCCGCGCACGACGCCGGTGACTGTGCGCACCTCGGAAACTTACTTCGATCTAACCTCCAATGCCGTGTCCGCTTGTTGACATTTTCTACACGGGGTCGTATCCGCCCCGCGACAGTGGATTGCAGCGGAGCAGACGCCATACTGCTCTCGCAATGCCCGCAAGAAAACCGTATTTGACAAGGGCATCGATGCAGTACTGGCTGCACGACGGTTCGTAACGGCAACAGTTCGGCAGGCGCCAAGACAAAGCCGCCTGATACCAGACAACCGCCTTGATAGCCCAGTGGCAAACGCGTTCCATCTGCTCCCCTAACAAGAACCGACGAGGAATAAGGGCACGAGGGCGCCTGCCACGAAGGCCGCCAGGGTTACAGCCGATTTGTGATTTGAACAGAACGAAAATTCCTTACCACAGCCGCTACACACTCGGACCTTTTGACCCGACCCCAGGAAACCACCCAGCAGGCCTATGGGCCCGGTCAGGCAGCAGCAGGCCAGGCCCGTATCGGTGCTGTAGCCTTTCTGAATTACTTGAATTTCCCCGCCACAAACGGGGCATTTTCCGGCACGTAGTGCTGATCTTCTTTCGGCCTCGGCTCGTCGGCTCCGCTCAAGTTGCTCTTTGCGAGCGCGTTGCTTGGCAAGGTTCCTCTCCTTGCGTTCCTTCTCTTTCTCCGCTCGACGCGCGGCGCGTTCCTTCTTCTTCCGTTCCTTCTCCCGCTGACGCAGATCTTCCTCAGCCCGTTCCTGTTGGTACTGACCGCGGACCGGGGCCGGAATCAAGTTGGTATGATTGCACACCGGACACGTGTAACAGTCCGCTTCCACTTCCTCGCGGGTAATCTTCAGAGGCTCTTCGCATCGTGCACACTGGACCTCGTACACACCCCGGCCGCGCAATTTGCTCAGGGAGCGGCGTGCCCGCTCCCATAGGCTGATCTCGCCATCCGCCGAGTAGGCATCCACTTCACCGGCGTCAGGCGCGATCTCTCCCGCGTCAGTTTCCGTTGCGCGAAGCACGAACACCTCGCCACACTTCGGGCAGCGGGCTCTCTTGCCTTCCGCTGCTTCCTGTATTTCCTTCGACCAGCCGCAGTTGGGGCATTCGGCCTGGATCACGGGTTTCTCCCCCTTCAGGGCCAGAGAAGTGCAAGCAGCAGGACGACGGGAATGGGGAGCAACAGGAGGACGCAGCCGCAGCCCCGGCCGAACAGGTAGCCCCTCGGGCCGGATTTGCCCATCGTGACACCGCCCAGCTTGCCCCACCAGCCGATTCGGAATCCCATACGCCGTCACCCCATCTGGAGTCTTCGTGGTGACCGCTGCCGCCGGCATTGTAACGGACCGCAACGGAGCTTCAAGCGGAAAAAACAGTTGATAGTTGAGGGTTGTTGGTTGTTAGTCAACGACGGGACGGCAACGGCGGGCGGATTAACCGCAGAGACCGCAGAGCACGCCGAGAACGGCTTAAGATAGGATGACCCACGACGGCGGACGGCCCTGAGCGCCAATCATCAACCACACATCAGGAACCCTGAATCGAACGGCAGCGGCAGACGGATTAACCGCAGAGACCGCAGAGCACGCCGAGAACGGCGAACGGCATGGTTGGATCAACGGCGAGCAGGAACGTGTGGCCATTATGGATGTAACGGCAACGGCGGACGGATTTGCCGCTGAACGGCAATTATGAATCACGAATCAGGAATCATGAATGGAACGGCGACGGCGGGCGGATTCACCGCGGAGGACGCAGAGAGCGCAGAGAAAGGCTAACGGCGGGATGATCCACAACAGCAGACGGCGAACAGGACCACCGGGGCGGACGGCAATTTTGGATTGTGAATCAGGAATCATGAATGGAACAGCAACGGCGGACGCTTCTACCGCAGCGGTCGCAGAGCACGCCGAGAACGGCGAACGGCATGGTGGGATCAACGGCGAGCAGGAGCACGAGGGCGCGGGCGGGCCGCTCGGGACTTGTCAGTCGCAGTGCCCGGGGAGATGGTCCGGGCAAGACGAGACTTAGCCCGCCGTACGGCGGGCGGCAGGCGTTAGCCCGGGGCGTCAGCCCCGTGGATGGACCGGAGGAATAGGATACAGAGCCCCGCCGGGGGCGGCACTGGTGTGGCCGGACGTGCGAGGGGGCAAGCACTGCGGCCTCTGCCGTGGGAACAATCGAGGACGAGGACGAGTGCGAGTGCGAGGACGATGGAAGGCGCCGGCGCCGGGGGCGCCGCTCACAGTTCGCCGTACGGCCAACGGCTGTGCCACACACGGCGAACGGCTGTGCCAGACGGGCGTGGAGGGCGCAAGAAAAGGAAATGGTGGAGAAGAAGGGATTCGAACCCTCGACCTCGGCAGTGCGAGTGCCGCGCTCTCCCAGCTGAGCTACTTCCCCACCGGCAAGAAACCTGATTATACATTAGAACCTCACAGTCCTCAAATATAGCCTGCATTCCGCTCTCATTTTCCGACCACATGCTCTGTTAACGCCAAAACCGCCTGTCTTTGTTCGACCGAGAGATAAAAATAAATTACAATCAGATACGTCTTTGGGATAGCGATTACTTACCCTTGTTCACTTTGAAAGGAATTTCAAATGAGACCTTTTAGATGTCTGATATGTGGAGAGACGTACATTGGAAGGGAAGCTCCCGACCGTTGCCCTTACTGTGGCGTGGAGGGCCGGTTCGTCAGAGATGCAGCCGAATACGTGGATTACAACGGCATGAAAATGTCCGAAAAGTCCCAGAACTTCATCCAGCAGGCCATGAAGATAGAGGCCAGCAACGTAGCCTTTTACCGGTGCGCCGCCGAACATGCGAAAAATGAGGTGGTACGGGCGCTCTTCAAACGTATTGGCAAGCACGAAGCAGAACACCTGGAACTGCTGGCCGACCACTTGGGCACGGAAGAGCCTGAGCTCAAGGAAGAAGAATGCTCGGATGACGACACGGTTAACATGCAGCATGCACACGACAGGGAAGACAGAGCCGTCCAGATGTACATGCGGTTTGCAAGAGAAGCCCCCGAAGCTCGTATCAAGGAGATTTTCTCCGCCATATCAGGCATAGAACAGGAACATTACAAGCTGTTTAATACATTTCGGTGAACGGCTTTGGGTGTTAGTTTACAACGACAACTAATGATCGACGATAGGCGATAGACGACAGAAAGAAATCGAGTCCGCCAGAGGACGGATAAAAAAAAGAGAGAAAATAAAGTCACCAAAAAAGTCAAAATAGAAGGCTGTGTTTCATGTTTGCAG
>JAWODG010000066.1:0-11184 GCA_046483385.1 Candidatus Brocadiia bacterium
CGCCAGGTGAGTGACATCATTGGTTCTGCCGGACCCGACAGGAACAGCCCCCGCAAGGGGGCGGCAGGCATTAGCCCCATGGCGTAAGCCTGGGGGAAACGGACGACAAGGGCAAAAAGAGCCCGCCGCAGGGCGGGCGGCACAACCGCAGGGCACGGCTCAAGTGCCGGCCCTTGCGGGGCTCTGTTTTATTCTCCTTACGCTCACCCGGGCTGACGCCCGGGCCTCAAACCTGCCGCCCGCCGTGCGGCGGGCTTCTGTCACTTCTGCCCCCCATCATCGTTGACCGAAAGGCGAGATTCTCACCCAGGGTGGGCAGGCTTTCGCCGTCCCCTGAGTGACATCATTGGTCCTACCGGGCTCAGTAATGCAACAAAACGGCAACAACTGAATGAGTCCGCCTCGGCGGACAGAACGCGTTGACGCGCAGCGAGGTCAGGGGTACACTGCGAATAGAGGGGACTATCTCCCGGCGCCCAGGCAGGCGCCCGGGAGGCCACAGAAGGGGGTAAGGACGATGGCCGAAGCGACATTCGTCAATGGCGTTGACGTGGCGGAATTGCGGGAGAAGGCTCAGGCGCTCAAGGAGGACCCTGAGCTGGCGAAGTTTCATTTTCAGGCACGCAACCAGTGGCTGGACGGGGGCCATAGCCGCACCACAGTGACTCAGTTCCATGGGGTCAAGGAGGACATCGCGCACGACCGGCCGTTCGAGTTGGAAGCCGACGAACCGCACGTCCTGCTCGGCGGCGATCAGGGCGCCAACCCGGTGGAGCACCTGCTGAACGCGCTGGTGACCTGCCTGACGGGCGCTATGGTTTACCACGCGGCCATCCGGGGAATCCACATCGAAGAGCTGGAGTCCACCGTGGAAGGCGACATCGATGTCCGCGGGTTCATGGGACTGAGCGACGAGGTGCGCAAGGGATACCAGAACATCAAGGTCAGCTTCCGGGTGAAGGCGGACGCGCCGGCCGAGAAGCTGGAGGAGTGCGCCCGCTTCTCGCCGGTGTTCGACACCGTGACCAACGGAACGAACGTGGACCTGCGGGTCGAGGTCGGCTGAAGGTCCTTCTCTGGTCCATCCGCACGGGGGAACCAGTGCGGCGCATCCGCTGAAGGGGAACGGAGCGGCTGAAGGCGCTCACTACGAGCCCGTAACTTCTGCGGTCGAGACGGTGACATCCCGGTTCTGACGCGAGTGAGCCGCGCTCACCGGGTGATGAGGTAGTAGAGGCAGTCGGCCCGAAGGTTGATGCGGTCGGCGCCGCCGGGGAGGGTTTCCCGTGGGTAGCCGTTGAGGTCGAGGGCCACGACCTTCAGTTCCGACGCGTCGTCGCGCTTCAGGCTCACCGTCCCTTCCAGCTTGCGCACGCAGATGGGCGCGGTGCCGATGGATGTGATCTTTTTCGCCGGCACCTCGGGCCCGTCGTCGCTGAACTGCGCCGTGGTCGATTCGGTGCGCCAGTGGTAGGTTTCGTCCTCGCTCATCACCTGCAACAGCATGCGCTCCGAGTCGGCCAGCGGCCGACCGTCGAGGGTGACCACAACCGCCGACCCATACTCGTTCTTCAGGTCCAGCCGGACATCGTCCAGGTCCACCACGCCGGACTTCGCCAGGAAGCCGGCGGCGCCCTGCGCCCGCGGCGCGTTCATGGACACCAGGCCCGTGCCCCAATCCAGCCGCATCTGGCCGGTGGCGCTACGGACGACCTTGTTTTCCCGGTCGATGTAGGAGGGCAGCCCGCCGAGCACCTGCGACTTTCCGGGCTCGGGGCCGATGGTCTGCATGACGCGCCCGACGTAGAAGGCCAGCGGGTCCACGCCGGGCAGGGACTCGACCTCCGCCTCCACGCCCTGCGGCACTTCCTGCGCGCGGAAGTCGTCCAGCCCCAGCGACTGGCTGACCGACGCGCCCTCGAAGTTGTACAGGTCCTCGAGTTTGAGCGCCTCGTTCATGGCGACCGGGCCCTCCTCCACGTAGCCGCGCCGGTAGATGAGCGCCGCCGCGGGGTATTGCGCCATGGTGGCGGGCACCTGGATGGGCCATCGGCCCCGCGACATGGCGTTCCAGTCCGGTTCCAGGACGAACGGGAACAACCCGTCGATGCCCTGCAGGGACGCGTAGCCGGACATCAGGAGTTGCTCCTCGGTGCGGAAGCGGTTCGGGAACGTGAACCCGCCCTCGGTGATGAAGTGAGGATAGCCGCCGTACTGGATGTGGCGCGTTAGAGCCTGCAGCGGGTCGCGCAGCAGTGACTTGTCCTGATACACGTCGCCCACCATCCACGGATGAAACTTCTGCCGCTTGAAGGGCGCGCCGAAGTAGGTGTTGCGGGCGGTCACGTCCACCCCCATGTTGGCGTAGAAGTCGAGCGGTCCGACCACGCGCTCATCCACGGTCTTCCAGTTGGTGCCCACGACCAGGCCGTCGTAGCCGAGTTCGTCGTGCAACCACTCCTTCATGCCGACGTAGAACTCGCGCGTGTCCTCCACCATGAAGCGTAGCTGGTCGGAGGCGCGCTTCGGGTTGCGTCCGGCCTGCATCCAGTCGGCGCCGCCGAACATCATGGCGGGGTAGAGGGCGATGCGGCCCTCCTCGGGGCGGTCGGGCAGGTCGGGTTTCGGGCCCTCGCCCCACGCCTGCAGCGCAGCGTCCAGGGTGCCGTACTTGTCCTTCAGCCAGTCGGCAAACTCCCGTTCGACGTAGGGTAGCGCCCGCGGGTTGAGGTTCTCCGGGCGGAAGGTCCAGAACAGGTAGTTGTCCTCGTCGATCAGCTCGATATACGCGGTGGCCGGGTCCTCGGCCAGTGTCATGCCGGTGTAAGGGTTGACGGTCCCGAAGAGCGTGCGGGCCCACTGCCTGTACAGCTTCTGCAGCGGCGGGTAGAACAGATGCAGCGAGTGGGGCCTGTCGCCGGGCTCGAAACCCTCCAATCCCCAGGACTCCTGCACGCGGGCCGCCGCCAGGCAGTACCAGTTGAAGCCGCAGTAGATGCCCTCGCGCTTCAGCGCAGCCGCCAGGTAGTGGACACCGTCGGTCTGCGGGCCCGGCTCGGTCTCGTAGTAGGGCGCCACGTGGAACCGCACCATGTTGACGCCCATCTTCGCCAGCCGCTTCGCCAGGTAGTCCATCGACTTCTTGTCGATCATCCACGAGCTGCTGACGGCCGTCACGCCCCAGAAACGGACCGTGTCGCCGGTCTTCTCGAAGACGAGCCGGTCGCCGTCCTTCTGCACGCGGCCCAGGGAACCGGCCGGTCGGTGGTTCAGCCGGCTCATGTCCAGCGGCGACGGTCCGAAGGGGTCGGCCCCGGGTTCGAAGGCGAACCAGCCGTCGGGGGCTCGGGCGTAGCCGTCTCCCGGTTTGGCGCGGCCCCAGGGATGGAAGTGGCCGGGGTGGAGCACAAAGCAGTCGATCGCCGCGATGCCGCCCTCCTCCAGAAGCTCCAGCGTGAACTCGTGTTCCCCCGCCCCCAAGTCCTCGTCGGCAAGGTAATACCAGGAGGCCGTGACGTAGCGGTCCTCGGTGATGTCCAGCGGAATGCTGTTCATGCCCTTGGTGGGGTCTTGCGCCTGCCGCCACGGGCCGCCGTCAAAGCGCCAGCGGAACCGCCCGTGCCGCCCGAACCGCCGCACCCATAGTTCGTACGTGCCGTCGGCCGGCACGGTGATGCGGTAGGACGCGGAGAGCCGACCCGGCGAGCCCTCACCACGGGTCAGCCAGGCCCCGCCGGACAGAACGTCCCGCTCGCGCTCGTTTCTCGGGTCAAGATGCGACCGTTCGGGGAACTCGCTCTCCGCGGGCTCCTCAGCCTCCCACCAGACGTAGTTCGCTTCGGCCGCCGTGCGCGGGGCCGGCACGCCGGTCGCCGGGTGGCCGGCCACGACCTCCCAGACGGTCCTCTGCAGGGCGGCGATGAGCTCGGCGTCGGCCTCCGGGTCGAACTGCTCGTACGGCTCGGCGGTCAGCCCGACGGGGCTCTCGCCGGTGAGCGTCGCGTAGTGGGTGAGCGCCACCACGTAGGAGCCGATGGTGCCGGAGTCCCGCCCGTTGTGCGGCTGGTCGTTCATGTGGATGCCATCGGCGTAGAAGTTCAGCACGCCGGCCGACCGCACGAACTCGTCGGGATCGAACGGGGAGGGATTCTTGTTGTTGCGACGCGACTTGACAAAGTAGCTCTGGTTGCGGGCGTAGAACTCCTCGATGCCGGGCAGCTCCCCGGCGCGGATCATCTCGTCCAGCCGCGCCAGCACGTCGCCGGCCGGGATCATCCTTACCGGCACCGGCAGGTCCGGGTGCCGCTCGTTGAGCCCGTCGACCAGTTTCTCGTAGAAGTCGCGGCACGCCTGCACGCCGCCGGTGTAATCCTTCTTCCAGTAAGCGGCGAAAGTCTTCTCGCCCTCCTGATCCAGCACTTCGCCGACCCCCGGCCAGGTGGCGTATATGTAAAACCGGTCGGTGGCCACGTTGTCGGTGTTCGGGTGCTCACGGTCCCAGCGCCCCTCCCCGGGCTCGGTCTCCGCCCGGGCGTAGTCGATGAAGTCGCCGGCCGCCTGCAGGTCCCCGCAGGTGAACCACGGCCAGTGGTCCATCAGCTTCGGCTCCTCGTCGAGTTCGCTCTTGAAAGGCTGCAGGACGAGCGCGTCGAACCGGTGGTTCTTCAGGGCGTTGTCCCATGTGTCGTAGGGCCTGACGGTGTTGTAGCGACCTTCGCCGGGCGCGTTGCCGTGGTTGCGCATGCTGAGGTGTTGCTCCAGCCGGTGGCCCCCGCCGAGTTGCATGCCGTAGTCGTAGTCGCCCCCGGCGGCCTCGAACAGCTCCGCCAATCTCTCAAGCGGGATGCAGCGCGTGAGGCTGTTGCCCACGTTGTATACGACGATGTCCTTGCCCGGCGGTGGTGGCGCCTCGGCGGCACCCGCAACGCGACCCGGAAGCAAGAAGGTTGCGGACAGCATGAACAGCAGCACGATGAGGCGGGAGACGGAACGCATGACTCAGCTCCGATAAGGCGGCGCGTGCAGAAGGAATCAACAGGTAGTTTAGCCGAGAGGCGCAAGGATGTCGATGCCGCCGAGCCAGAACTGCAGAGCTCGTGCCGCGCATTCCGTGAGCAGCACGCGCCGGATCGACGCGCGTCAGGCGGCTTCGGAGGGCTCCGGTGCGCCGGGACTGAGCAGCAGGGCGATGAAGCGGGTGCTCTCGCCGGCCGAAAGTGCGATCTTGACGCTCATCGTCAGCGGAACCGACAGCAGCATGCCCACCGGTCCGAGAAGCCAGCCCCAGAACACCAATGAGATGAACACAACCAGGGGCGAAAGACCCACGCCCCGGCCCATCACGCGCGGCTCCACCAGATTGCCCATCAGCGTGTTGATGGCGAAGTATCCGAGCCCGATCCACACGGCCGGCCAGACGCCCTTCAACACAAGCGCCAGCAGCACGGGCGGCACCGCGGCAACGATGGAGCCGATGTTGGGGATGTAGTTAAGCACGAACGCCAGCAGCCCCCAGAGGACGGCGTAGTCGATGCCCAGCACCATCAGCAAACCCGCAGCCAGCACGCCCGTGATCAGGCTGATCACCGTCTTGATGGCCATGTAGCGCCGGATGCTGGCGATCACCTCCCGGTACTGCGCCATCGGCTCGCGCAGGCCTTCGGGCAGCGCCTTCAGCTTGGCGGCGAAGGTGGAGCCCTCCAGCAGCATGAAGACCACCGTCAGCAGGATGAGAAAGGAGTTGCCCAGCGCGCCGCTGAGCCCGCCCATCAGATTCCCGGCGAAGCGCATGACGCGCTGCGGGTTGATCTGCTCCTCGAGGAGTTGTTCAGGCGCCTCCATGCCCTTGGCCTCCAGCCACTCGACCACCGCCTCGGTCTTGGTCTCCAGCAGGCGCTGGTACTCCGGCATGTCGGAACGGAAGCGCTCGAATGCCGAGCCGATCAGGCTCGTCAGCGCCAGCATGACGACCACGAGCGCGGCGACCATCAGCACCAGCGCCACCGCCGAACCGACGCCGTGCCTGCGCAGCCACAGCATCACCGGCGAGACGATGATGGAGATGAAGACGGCCAGCAGGAAGGGCACGATAAGGGCCTCGGCCGCCTTGATGCCGGCAAGGATGACCACCAGCGACGCCAGCACGACCAGCCCGGTCGCCGCCGGCGCGCCTCCACGTTCGGCCTCGTCATGAGCGTTCTCGGCCATGGTGTGAACCTCCCGCGCACTAATATGCAGCATCAGAGGCCCTCAGGACAAGCGCCGGGGCTGGTGTGCACGCTTGAGGATGGGGTGAGGCGGCGCGAAAGTTCAGCTCTGAGGAGAGACGTGGGAGCTGAATCTTAATCCGCCAGGTTCTCCAGCGCGCGCCCGAATCTGCTGTTCGTGTCCTCCAGGGCCTCCTCGAATCGGGCCTGCCGCTCAGGGTCGCGTTGCGGCGCCAGAACCAGCACGTCCCCGTCCGTCCTGATCTCGATCGGCGTATCGGGCCCGATTTGGAGTAGATCGAGGATGGGCTTATCGATGATGAGCGCATAGCTGTTGCCATGCCGGATGAGCGTTTTGACCATGGTGGGAACCTTCCTCCGTATACTTAGAGTATACACATTGTATCACCGCCAGCCCCGCAGAGTCCATGCGTGAGCCGCTGGCATCCGGCGGGCCGAACTGTTACACTCGCCGGGCGGTTGGTTCGCCGTGGGCCAGGCTTCCTTGAATCAGGCGTTCGCCTTCCGAGCCATGCTTCGTGAGACGCTTCGGAAATACTGGGGTTTCGACAGCTTCCTGCCGCTCCAGCGGGAGGCCATGGGCAGCGTGATGGAGGGGCGCGACTCGCTGGTGGTGCTGCCCACCGGCGGGGGCAAGTCGCTCTGCTACCAGGCACCCGCCATGGAGCTGGACGGCACCGCCGTGGTCGTCAGTCCTCTCATCTCGCTGATGAAGGACCAGGTGGATGCACTGCGCGAGTGCGGTGTGCCCGCGGCGCGCTTCGACAGCAGCCTCTCTTTCCAGCACCAGCGCGAAGTCATCGACCAGTTCCAAACCGGGGAGCTGAAGCTGCTCTACGTCTCCCCCGAGCGGCTGATGTCCGAGCGCTTCGCGCACGAGCTGCGCGGCGGCCAGGTCTCCTTCATCGCCGTGGACGAGGTGCACTGCGTGAGCATGTGGGGCCACGATTTCCGGCCCGAGTACCGGAAGTTGGGGGCGCTAAAGGAGCACTTCCCCGACACCGCCCTGCACGCCTACACCGCCACCGCCACCCGCCAGGTGCGCGAGGACATCGTAGAGACGCTGGGGCTGGACTCACCGGAGGTGCTGGTCGGCTCGTTCGACCGGCCCAATTTGGTCTACCGTGCCCGGCGGCGGGACAACGAGTTGTGGCAAGTGCGGCAGGTCATTGACCGCCATCCCGGCCAGTCCGGCATCATCTACCGCATCCGGCGCAAGGACGTGGACGAGATGGCCGCCGCGCTGCGGGATGCCGGCTACTCGGCCCTCCCCTACCACGCCGGCATGGGGCCCGCCGAGCGGAAGAGCAACCAGAACGCCTTCTCCCGGGGTGAGACAGACATCATCGTCGCCACCGTGGCGTTCGGTATGGGTATCGACAAGCCCGACGTCCGCTACGTGGTGCACGCCGGGATGCCGAAGACGCTGGAGCACTACCAGCAGCAGAGCGGCCGCGCCGGACGCGACGGGCTGGAGGCGGAGTGCTGCATCTTCTACTCCGGGGGCGACTACCACACGTGGAAGTTTCTGCTGTCCGACGGCGACCCGGAGGTACAGCGCATCCACCTGCGGAAGCTGAGCGACATGTACAGCTTCTGCACGGACGTCGCCTGCCGACATCGAGCGCTGGTGGAGTACTTCGGCCAGCCGTTCGAGGAGGAGAGCTGCGGCGCGTGCGACTTCTGCCTGGGGGAGGTGGACTGCCTCGAGGACTCCCTCGAGACGGCGCAGAAGATACTCTCCTGCGTGGTCCGCCTGAACCAGCGGTTCGGGGCGACCTACACCGCCAACGTCCTGGTCGGCTCCAGCGCCGAGCGCATCGTCGAGAACCGGCACGACGAGCTGAGCACGTGGGGACTGCTGAGCGAGTATCCCGTCCGGCAGGTGCGCACGTGGATTGAGCAGCTGGTGGCGCAGGGCTGCCTGTCCCGCACGGAGCGGTTCAAGGTGCTCAAGCTGACAGGTCGCGGCGCGGACGCCCTGCGGGGTGAGTGGCGCCCGCGCCTCTCCAGACCACGGGAGAAGGACGTGAGGACGGCCGCTATCGAGGAGGAAAGCTGGGAGGACGTCGACCCGGAGCTGTTCGAGCATCTGCGCGCCCTGCGCAAGGAACTGGCGGACCGACGGGGCGTGCCCGCCTTCATGGTCTTCGGAGACGCGACGCTCCGCGGCATATGCCGCCGCCGGCCGCGGACCCCAGCCGAGTTCCGGCAGATCAAGGGTATAGGCGAGGTCAAGTGCCGCCGCTACGCCGAAACCATTATCAAGGCCATTCGCGGATTCGACGCTGATGGCGTGTAGCGGCGCCGCTCGTCGCCTATAATACCAGGTAAGCAGTGAGCTATCGGAAACGGCAGCAGATACGGGTTGCGAGATGAGACGGAGAGAACTCCTGAAGGCCGCGGCGGCCGGTTTGGCCACCTGCCCGCTGGCGGCGTCCTGTTCGGCGGAGGCCGGCGAGCCTGCCGCCCTGAGCGACCACGAAGCGCTCGCGTGGGAGCCTATGGACGGCGCGCGCGTGCACTGCATGCTCTGCCCGCGGGAGTGCATCGTGCCCGACGGCGGGCGCGGCGCCTGCGGGGTGCGGGAGAACCGGGGCGGCACTTACCGCTCTCTTGTTTACGCCCGTGCCGCCGCGGCCCACGTGGATCCCATCGAGAAGAAGCCGCTCTTCCACGTCTTGCCCGGCGGGCGGGCCTTTTCCATCGCAACCGCCGGCTGCAACGTGGAGTGCCAGTTCTGCCAGAACTGGCGGCTCAGCCAGTCCCTGCCCGAAGACCTTCACACGCAGTACCTGCCCCCCGACAAGGTCGTCGAAGGGGCCCGGAAGCACGACTGCGAGGCCGTCGCCTTCACCTACAACGAACCCACCGTGTTCTACGAATACACGCTGGACACGGCGCGCGCCGCGCGGGAAGCCGGCGTCCACGCCGTGACCATCAGCAACGGTTTCATCCAGGCCGACCCGATGAAGCGCCTCTGCGAGTATCTGTCCGCGGTGAAGGTGGACCTGAAGGCGTTCACCGAGGACTTCTACCGCCGCTACGTGCGGGGCGGGCGGCTGAAGCCCGTGCTGGAGACCATCAAGAGGGTCCATGGGCTGGCCAAGCACCTTGAGCTGGTCATCCTGCTCATCCCGGGGCTGAACGATTCGGAAGACGAGATTCGGGAGATGAGCCGCTGGGTGGCGAACGAAGTCGGGCCGGACGTGCCGATGCACTTCTCCCGCTGCCACCCCGCCTACAAGATGACCAATCTGGCCCGGACGCCGGAGCGGACGGTGGTGCGGGCCCGGGAGATCGCGGTCGAGGAGGGCATTCATTACGCCTACGTGGGCAACCTGCCGGGCCACGAATACGAGAGCACCTTCTGCCACTCCTGCGGGGAGAAGATCATCTCCCGTTACGCGTTTCATGTCGAGAAGCTGGCTATCAAGGACGGTGAGTGCGCTCACTGCGGCGCCGCCATACCCGGTGTCTGGGGGTGAGATGCTTCTTCCAACGGGGGGGATACCAATGGGGGAGAAGGGTCGGGCTGTCTCGGGGGCGATAGTGTTCGTTGTGCTGGTCTTTGCCGTGGCGGCCGCCGGGTCGCTGGCGACCGGCCGGTCTGTGGAGGGATGGTACGACCAGCTCGCCAAACCCTCATGGACGCCGCCGGGCTGGCTGTTCGGGCCCGTCTGGACCGTGCTCTACCTGATGATGGCGGCCGCGGCGTGGGCCGTGTGGTGGCGGAAGGGGCTGCGCGGGGCACGGCTTCCGCTGGGCCTGTGGCTCGGCCAGTTGCTGCTGAACGGGGCGTGGTCGGTCATCTTCTTCGGTCTGCACCAGCCGGGCTGGGCGCTGGCGGAGCTGGTCGTGCTGTGGGGAGCGATACTGGCGACGCTCGTTGCATTCTGGCGCGTGGTCCCGGTGGCCGGCTGGCTGATGTTGCCTTACCAGTTGTGGGTGACGTTCGCGGGGGCGCTCAACTTCGCCATCTGGCGCCTGAACGCGTGAGTGCGGTACCTCTGCGCCGCCCGGACTGCGCCGGCCCTCAGAAAGAATATGAAAAAAGGCATGACAACGAAGGGTTCGTCCGTTAATATGCCTGCCACTGTCGAAAGGCCGGGTGGGACTTTGTCCGGCTTCGGCAGGTCGCATGTGTAGCCTTAAAGGAGCGGGAGAACTCCCATGAGGGCTATTCATGCCGTCGGGCAAGGCCACTTCGGGCTCTCCTGAGCGCGGTTCTTTCCCGGGCTCCCTTGCCAGATGCTCGGGTTTGGGAGCGTGCTTTCGGCCCACTCCCCGGCTTGTTCCCCGACGCGTAACCTCTTATCTCACCTGCCGTTACGCACCCACCCCAAAGATGATCGTGCGCCGCGAGGGCGCCGGGGGCCGTTCCGATCTCCCTCCTCGGGCGCGCGTTGACGCGGTCTTTCCCCACTTGCATACCCCATCCGGGCCACCGCATGGCCCCACCCGCCGGCATGATCGGCCGGCAGGCGCAGATTCAACGCCGGACACCAATCCCCCCTGTTTCAGGAGCAGGTGATATGTCAGGCGGTAGAGCGTGTAGAGCCGTGCTGTTTCTGTTGGTCGCGCTGTTCGCGGTGTCGGGCTTCGTCCGGTCCGCGGAGGCTTTGGACAGGGATGCCAACGGGTGGAGCATCCTGAACGAGAGCGCCGACACCCGGAAGGTTTACGTCAGCAGCTCCGAGGGCAACGACAACAACGACGGGCTCTCGGAGTCGAGTCCCGTGGCGACCATCTCCCAGGGCCTCTCGCTGCTGAGAGATGGCTACCCGGACTGGCTGCTGCTCAAACGGGGCGACGTGTGGTACGAAAACCTCCAGGACTTATTAGGGAAGTCCGGCCGCAGAGAGTCGGAACGGTTGGTGGTGACAACCTACGGCTCATCCGGCGCGCGCCCGCTGCTCAAAACCGGCTCCAGCGGGGTTCTGAACCTGGCCGGCAA
>JAWODG010000135.1:0-4347 GCA_046483385.1 Candidatus Brocadiia bacterium
ATCTCATCGTAGCCGGTCGCCGCCGGGTCGCCCTGGTATGCGGCCCTCACGTCGCCGTCCAGCAGATCGAGCAGGTCCGGCAGCTTCTTCAGGAAGCGGAATGCCTCCTTATGTCCGGCGTCGCGGCAGGCGGCGTGATCCGCCGCACCTTCCCCGTGGCGTTCGTGCAGGAAGCAGCTCGCTATCTCCTCGGCCAGAAGGTCGTAGGCCGAGTTGAGCAGCTCGCCGATGTGGAACGGCAGGTTGGCCCGGTCGAATCCCTTCTTGCCGAAATAACCGGGGAAGAGCACCTCCGAGACCAGGTCGATCACGCGGATGACGGTGTCTTCGCTGGGCAGCGGGTAGCGGCAGACGTGCTGCACCGTGTCGCGCTGGTCCAGTCCCTCCAGCATGGCGCTGACCACGCCGGGCAGGTTCTCCCGGGAGGGGAACACGCTGTTGAATTCGCCGGATCGACGGTTACCGGGGCTGGCGTCGGACGGCATGGCCGGACCTCCCCTGAGGAGACCTCTGAAGTTTACAGCAGTGTATTCTCGCGCCCGTGCGGCCGGAATTCAACCCGCCGGTTCGTCAGGCGGATGCGGGTCGAAAGGGAAACGGTGGTGAACCTCGTCCAGATTAACTACACTAAGATGGTAGTCTTTATCCTGTTTCATGGAGGTCGTGTGTTCAGCGGGCGGCGCATCTTCACCGGGGGCTTTCTGCTGGTTCTTGCACTGACCGGTTGCGCAACCGGCGTGCCGGGGGACGCGGGCGTCGTAAGCCGGCGCCCGCCCAGCGGGCTTCAGTCGCCGTCTGCGCCCACAGGCCCGATAACGAGCGGAGAGCTACCGGCTCTGGACGAGTCATCGGAGCTCGACGATTACCTGGCCTACGCGGCGCTGAATAATCCCGGTCTGGAGGCGGCCTTCAACCGCTGGAAGGCGGCCGTCGAGCGAGTTCCGCAGGCCGAAGCCCTGCCTGATCCGCAGTTGACCTACGCCTACTATATCCGCGAGGTCGAAACACGTGTCGGCCCCCAGCAGCAGCGTATCGGGCTGAAACAGATGTTCCCCTGGTTCGGCGTGCGGGACCTGCGCGGCGACGCGGCGATGCAGACCGCGCAGGCCGCCGAGCAACGGTACCGCGCCGCGAAGCTGAAGCTGTTCCGCCGCGTCAGGGACGCCTACTACGAGTACAACTACCTGGGCCGGGCCATCGGCATCGTCCGGGAGCAGCGCGACCTCCTGCGCTACATGGTGCGGGTGTTGCGCGAGCGCTACCGGGTGGGCGACGCGGGGTACGCCGACCTCATCCGCGCGCAGGTCGAACTGGGCAAGCTGGAAGACCGCCTCCGGGCGCTGGAGGACCTGAGGGACCCGGCGGCCGCCCGCCTGAACGCCGCCCTCAACCGGCCGGTCGCTGCGCCGGTGCCCTGGCCCGCGGGTGTTCCGCATCGCATGCTGGATGCCGGCGACGAGGAAGTGCTCGCCTGGATGGAGGAGGGCAATCCGGAACTGGAGGCGCTCCGCCACGAGGTGATGCGGGAGGACGCGGGCATACTGCTGGCGCGGAAGGAGTACTTCCCCGACGTCACGCTCGGGCTCGACTACATCGACACGGACGACGCCCTGATGCCCGGGACCCCCGACAGCAGCAAGGATCCGGTCATCGCCATGCTTTCGCTCAACCTGCCCATCTGGCGGGGCAAGCTGGACGCCGGGGTGCGGGAGGCGCGCGCCCGGCGCAGGGCGGCCGTGGCGGCCCGCTCCGAGCGGGTCAACGGCCTGCGCGCCGAGGTGAAGATGGTCCTCTACAAGGTCCGCGACGCCGAGCGGCGGATGCTGCTCTACCGCAACACGCTGGTGCCGAAGGCCCGCCAGTCCCTGAAGGCCTCTCAGACCGCCTTCCGGGCGGGGACCGCTACGTTTCTGGAGGTGCTCGACGCGGTGCGCGCGCTGCTGGAATTCGAACTGTCCTACGAACGGGCGCTGGCCGACCACGTGCAGCGCCTTGCCGAGCTGGAGATGCTGGTCGGGCGCGAATTGCCATTGAGCGAAAAAGACCCCATACGGCGCCTTCAGACGGTCGAGGAAGGGAATGAGCAACATGAGTGAGGTTTTGGAGAAGGGAAAGAAGGCGGGCATCGCCCTGGCCGTGCTCGCCATTGCGTTCGGCGTCGGCTACTTCGCGCGTGGTCGCGGGGAGCCCGTGACCGCGGCGGAGCAGCCCGCTGCGCAGAAGGCTGCCGAGAGTGCAGAGGCGGAGCCGCAGATGTGGACCTGTTCGATGCACCCCCAGATTCGTCAGCCCGAGCCAGGCCAGTGCCCCATATGCGGGATGGACCTGATACCCGTGGAATCCGGGGCCGAAGGGGGCTCCGCCAATCCGCGGGAGTTCAGCACCAGCGTGGCCGGGAAGGCGCTGATGGACATCGAGACGGCTCCGGTCGAGAGGCGCCCCGTGGACGTTCCCGTCCGCATGGTGGGCAAGGTGGCCCCGGATGAGCGACGAATCGGCCACATCACCGCCTGGGTCGGAGGTCGCATCGACAGGCTCTACGTGGACTTCACCGGCACCCGGGTGGAAGCCGAGGAACCGATGGCCTATCTCTACAGCCCCGAACTGCTCAACGCGCAGCAGGAACTGCTGCAGGCGCTGGACGCCGAGCGGGAACTGGCCGGCAGCGATATGCCCATCATGCGGGACACGGCGGCCGCCACCGTCGAAGCCGCCCGCGAGAAGCTGCGACTGCTGGGGCTGACCCGCCAGCAGGTGGCCGAGATCGAGAGCAGGGGCGAACAGCGAGACCACGTGACAATCCACGCTCCCATGGGCGGCGTGGTGATCGAGAAGCACGTTAGCGAAGGCATGTACGTCAAGACCGGAACGCGCATCTACACCATCGCGGACTTGAGCCGCGTCTGGGTCCGGCTGGACGCATACGAATCGGACATCCAGTGGCTGGCCGAGGGGCAGGAGGTCGCCTTCACGGCCGAGGCGTTCCCGGGAGAGCGGTTTACCGGGAAGATTGCGTTCATCGATCCCGTGCTCGACCCCCGCACGCGGACGGTGAAGGTTCGCCTGGACGTGCCGAACCCCGAGGGCAGGCTGAAGCCGGACATGTTCGTGCGCGCGACGGCGCGCCCGGTCCTTGGTCGGTCCGGCGAGGCGCCGCTGGTTATACCCGATACCGCGCCCCTGATAACCGGTCGACGTGCCGTGGTTTACGTCGAGGTGCCCGACGCCGAGATGCCGACCTTCGAGGGACGCGAAGTCATCCTCGGGCCCCGAGCAGGGGAATACTACGTCGTGACCGAGGGGCTGGAGGCCGGCGAACGGGTCGTGACGAACGGCGCCTTCAAGATAGACAGCGCACTGCAAATCCAGGCCAAACCCAGCATGATGGCGGCGGCCGGGGGCCCGGCGACGCCGGCCCGTGGCCACGAGAGCCGCGATCACGCCGAGGGCTTGCCCGCTGCGGACGCACCGCCCGCCACCCCGGAGCAAGCGCAGCCGGAGCCCGAGCCCGAGGTGGCCGCCGCGAGGGCGGACCCGGCCGAGTTCCGGCGGCAACTCGATCGGGTATGGGAGAGCTACCTATCGCTGCAAAACGCCCTGGCGTCGGACGATTTCACCGCGGCCCGGAAGGCCGTCGACCATTGCCGGGAGGCGCTGAGCGAGGTGGAGATGGGCCTGCTGGGTCACGAGGAGCACATGGCCTGGATGAGCATATTGCCGGAACTGAAAGAGCCGCTCGCGGCCATGTCCGAAGTGGATTCCATCGGGGACGCTCGGACGGAGTTCAAACCGTTCTCCGAGGCCATGGCCGAGACGCTCAGGCGGTTCGGTCTGCCGGACGGCGGACCGGTCTACCGCATCCTCTGCCCCATGGCGTTCGAGGGGGAAGGAGGGCACTGGCTCCAGGCCGACCGGGACGTCAGGAACCCGTTCTACGGGGCCTCGATGCTGAGTTGCGGCGAAGTCGTGGAGACGATCCAGACCGGCCGGGACGCGCACGGGGGTGAGCATGGCCATGAATGAGGGCACCGGCGAAACTCCGCCCGCGGCCCGGCCCGGATCGCTGCTGGACCGGCTGATAAAGTTCTGCCTGGAAAACCGCTTGGCCGTAGGGCTGATGGTCATACTGGCCGTGGCGGTCGGCCTCATGGCAGCTCCCTTCGACTGGGACCTGGGCGGCCTGCCCCGCAGCCCGGTGCCCGTGGACGCCATCCCCGACATCGGCGAGAACCAGCAGATAGTCTTCACCGAGTGGTCCGGCCGCTCGCCCCAGGACGTCGATCAATTTCTAAATCCGAATCCAAATAACTTTTATTAAATTCATTTCTCCACACTAAATTTCCCGTA
>JAWODG010000146.1:0-14562 GCA_046483385.1 Candidatus Brocadiia bacterium
ACCGGCTGCTGGCCGACGTGGCGCGGCCACGAGGTGGTCAGCTTGCCGCAGGGGTTCGTGTCGCCGAACAGCACCTCCGCCACGGCCGTGCCGCCAGCCATGCCGGGGTTCCACGCGACCAGTATCGCCGGCACGTTCTCGGCGGCCCACGGTATGCTCAGCGGCTTGCCGTTGATGAGCACAAGCACGACGGGCGTCCCCGTGGCGTGCACGGCGTGCAGAAGCTCCTCCTGCGCCCCCGTGAGGTCGAGGGTGGCGCGGTCGCGGCACTCGCCGTTCAGGGCCACGGTGTCGCCCACCACCAGCACGGCCAGGTCGGCCTCCGCAGCGACCTTCACGGCGGCCTCGATGTCCTTGTCGTCGGGGTCCATCACGTGGCAGCCCCGCTGGTAGCTGACCTCGCAGTCCGCCCGCTGGCGGATGCCGTCCAGCACGGTTTTTACGTTCTCGCGCGGATGGACGGCGCCCCGGTCGTGGAAGGAGGTGAGCGCCCAGTCACCGAACTGCGCGTCCACGTCGTCGGCGTTCGGGCCGACGACCGCGATGCTCTCGAGGTCGTCGCCCAGCGGCAGCAGGTCCCCCTCGTTCTTCAATAAAACGAGCGACTGGCGGGCGGCCTCCAGCGCGTAGTCCACGTGCTCGGCGCAGCCGATGACCTCCTCGGCGCGCTCCATGTCCGGGTAGCGCTTGTCTTCGAAGAGCCCCAGTCGGAACTTCATCCTCAGCACGCGCCGACAGGCCTCGTCCACGGCCTCCTCCGGCAGGCGGCCGCTGTGGACGGCCTGCAGGCAGCCCTCCCAGAAGTCGGGCGTGGACATCATCATGTCGTTGCCCGCCTTCACCGCGCGTTCGGCCGCCTCCTCCATCGTCGCGCACACCTTCTGCTGCCAGTGCATGCGGCCGACGTTGTCCCAGTCGGTGACCACGAAGCCCTTGAAGCCCCACTCGTCGCGCAGCACCTCGGTCAGCAGCCAGTGGTTGCTGGTGCAGGGCACCCCGTCGATGGACTGGTAGGCGGTCATGTAGCTTCCCGCGCCGGCCTCGCAGGCCGCCCGGAACGGCGGCAGAAAGACGCTTAGCAGCTTCCGCCGGGTCACGTCGCCCTCGGAGGCGTCCCGCCCACCGCGGGTCTCGGAGTAACCGGCGTAGTGCTTGGGGCAGGCCAGTATGCTGTCCGGGTCGGACAACTCCGAGCCCTGATAGCCGCGCACCATGGCGGCCACCATCTCGCCGATGAGGTAGGGGTCCTCCCCGCAGGTCTCGTCCACCCGCCCCCAGCGCAGGTCGCGTGTGGTGCCGCAGACCGGGCTGAAGGTCCAGTGCGGGCCGGTCAGGATGGTCTCCCTCGCGGTGACGCGGCCCACGCGCTCGAACACTTCCGGATTCCACGAGCAGGACATGGCGAGCTGGGTGGGGAAGACGGTGGCGCCGGGCCAGAACGCATGCCCGCGGATGGCGTCGATGCCGAAGATCAGCGGGATGCCGAGCCGGGTCTTCTCCGCCATCTTCTGGAGCTTGACCGTCTCCTCGCCGAATATCCACAGGAAGGACCCGACGTGCTTCTCGCGGAGCGCCTCCTCGGGGTTCTCGCGTCCGTCGAGCTGGGTGAGCTGTCCCACCTTCTCCTCGAGCGTCATCCGCCCCAGCAGGTCCTCGACGCGCTCGTCAACGGGCAGTTCGGGGTTCAAGTAAGGCATCTGCTCGGCCATTGTGGGTTCCTCACATAGTCTGAGTCGTTACCGCCACGGCTCCGGCCACCAAAGAGGCATTAAACCACGAAGCTCACGAAGAACACGAAGGAAAGCCACAGATACACCATTCTTAAACCGTCGTCGTTTGTCGTCTTCGTGTCCCCGCCGGAGGCGGGTGAACTTCGTGTGCTTCGTGGTTCAAAAGCCCTCAGTCGGCGTTCGTCCAGCGCTCGCGCAGCAGGTGTGCGGCGGCCTTGGGCTGGCGCTGGCGCGTCAGGACGCCCTTCTTGTTGCCTTCCACGCGGCGCACGCCCTGCTTGGTGGCGAAGTCGGCGAAGTTCCACACGTGCTCGCCCGCCACGAAGTCCAGCCGGTCGAACACCCGGTGGTACGCCTCGAGGAAGCGGCACTGGAACTCCTCGGTGAACATGGTCGGCGGGTCGCGGTGGAAGCCCGCGATGGTGTCCGCGCCGTACTCGGTAACGATGACCGGCATGCCGAAGTTCTCGTGCCAGCCGCGCAGTTCCGCTTCAAGCCGCGGCTCGATGGTCTCCAGCCAGCCGGAGTCCTCGTACCACCCGAAGTAGCGGTTGACGCAGACCACGTCGAACATCCGGGCCACCTTGCAGGTGTGCGGCCGCTCGCTGTTGACGATGGTGACCGGCCGGGTGGGGTCGCACTTCCGGGTTTCCTCCGCCACGCGCTGGAAGTACGGCACGGCGCCGTCCTCGGCGGTGGCCGCCTCGTTGGCCACGCTCCACATCACCACGCAGGGGTGGTTCTTGTCCCGCGCCACCAGTTCCCGCATGACCTGCACGTGGTGCTCCAGCGCCTCCTCGCCGACGTGCTCCTCGCAGAAGACCGTCTGCGCGCCCCATGTGTTCAGGCCGACGGCCGGGGACTCGTCGATCACGACGATGCCCTCCCGGTCGGCCATGTTCATTATCTCCTCGGAGTAGGGGTAGTGGCTGGTGCGGAAGGAGTTGGCGCCCATCCATTTCAGCAGGTTGAAGTCCTTCACGTTCAGGGCGTGGTCGAGGCCCTTGCCGCGGATGTCGGCGTCCTCGTGCTTGCCGAACCCGCGGAAGTAGAACGGCTCGCCGTTGATGAGGAACTCCGTCTCGGTCACCTCCACGGTGCGTATGCCCACCGGCAGGCGGTACAGGTCCTCCACGCCGCCGTCCGGTCGCGTGAGCGACGCCTCGAGGGTGTAGAGGTACGCGTTGCCGGGCTGCCACAGACGGGGGTCCGGCACGGACAGGACGCCCTCGGCGCCTTCGGCGGCGGCAACTTCCTCGCCCCCCTCGTCCAGCAGGCGGACGCGCACGTCGGCGTCGCCGCCTTCAGCTTCCACCGCGTACCGGACCTTCCCGTCGGCGCCCTCGACGTCGGTCACCACGGTGATGTCGGACACGTGGGCCTTCGGGGTCACAACCAGCCGGACGGGGCGGTGGATGCCGGCGTAGTTGAAGAAGTCGTGCCATATCTCCTGCACCCGGTGCCCTTCGGGGTAGTTTTCCTTGTCCGCGTAGTCGATGATGCGCCCCGGCGGCAGCGTGGTCCAGTCCAGCACGTTGTTGACGGCGACGGTTACGCGGTTCTCCGCGCCGTACTCCACGACCTTGGAGACGTCCGCGCCGAACGGCAGGTAGCCGCCCTTGTGCCGGGCAACCTGCTGCCCGTTCACCCAGACTGTGCCGTGGTGCGTGACGCTGTCCAGCCGCAGGAAGACCCTCTGCCCCTCCCAGCGGGCGGGCACGAAGAACGTCCGCTCATACCAGACGTCTCCGATGTGGTCGCGCAGCTCGACGTCCTGCGTGATATCGTTATAGCTGGCGGGGACGGGCATGGTCCGGGTCGGGCCGGGCAGGCCGCCGGCGAACCACTCCTCATCCCGGCCGACCCCGTCGACGTCGGCCCGGAAGGTCCAGAGGCCGCAGAGGTCCTTCACTTCTCGCGTCTCGCTCTCTCGGGGATACAGCATCTTCTTCTCCCGTTCGCATTCGGAATTCAAGCGCGTGCCAGCGCCACCAGCCGTTTGGCCTCGGGGCCGTAGGGGGAGCGGTCCAGCGCGCCGTGCAGGCTCACCTCGCTGAAGCCGCAGTCGAGCAGTGCGTCCCGCAGCTCAGTGCCGGCGTAGAGCCTGTGGGACAGGTTGAACTCGTGCCGCTCGGTGGTCGCGATTGTGATCCACCGGCTCTCGACCCACGACCAGTCGTCTGTAATGGTCGTCTCCCGCAGGAGCAGAAGGCCGTCGCGCTCCTCCCACTGCCGCGGCGTGAAGATGCGGGCCAGCACCTCGCGTCCCATCAGGTCCATCAGCAGCCGGCCGCCCGGTTTCAGGCTCTCGCGCACGTGCCGGAGCACAGTCCGGTCGTCCTCCGCGTCCCGGAAGTAGCCGAACGAGGTGAACAGGTTGAGCGCGACGTCGAATGCCCCGGGGCGGACGAACTCACGCATGTCCTCCTGCACGAACTCGACGCCGAGCCCTTCCTCGTCGGCGCGGCGTCGGGCCTCCTCCAGGTATTCCTCGGTGCGGTCCACGCCGGTGACGCGGAACCCGCGCCGGGCCAGCTCGAGGCTGTGGCGGCCGGGACCGCAGCAGAGGTCGAGCACCGCGGCGGGGGGCTCCATCCCGATCAGTTCAAGCACCTGGTCCACCTGCTCGGGGGTCTTCGCCCATCTGTCCTCGTGGAACATCCACGGGGCGAAGGTGCGCCAGAAGTCGTCATCCTCGTGCCACGGCAGCGGTTCGGTCACGGCGATCCCCCCATAGCAAAGCACGAGGTGCGAATATAAGCGGAGAGGGCGGCCCCATCAAGGCGTGACGGCAGGGACAGGGAAGCCGGCGAAGAATGTGCAGGGCGCGAAGCTCAGGGCACGAAGGCACGCACGTGTCCGACAGTTGCAGCGCGGCACGGCAGGGCGCCGGCGCTGCCGCGGCTCCTGTTCCCGGGGCGGCGCCCCGGGCTGGCATGTGGTGCCCCTTCGGGACGGCAAGGCTCACGCTGCGGACCGCGGCGTGAAACCGGGCAAGAGTTCGCCGAAGGCGAACGGCAGGTGTCAGCCCCGGACGTGAGTCCGGGGAAAACGGACGGTCGGCAAAACTGAGCCCGCCGCACGGCGGGCGGCACATGAGCGATGGCGCATGCGGTGAGCCCCCTTCGTGTGCGCTCAGGGCAGGTGAAACCAGGAGGCCGGCCGCCTCCGCTCGTCACTCGGCCCCTCCGCTGCTATCATGCCACTCGCCCTGTGATCATACCGCGAGGCTCCGCTATGCCCGACCGACCGAACGTCGTCTTTATACTTGCCGATCAGCTCCGCGCGTGCTCCCTGCCGCTTTACGGGGAGGACCAGATCGAGACGCCCAACATCGACCGGCTGGCCGCCGAGGGGACCACCTTCACCAACATGGTCTCGACCTGCCCCGTCTGCACCCCCTACCGCTCGATGCTGCTGACCGGCCGCCACCCGCAGACGACCGGCCACGTGATGAACTTCGTGCGCACCCGCCACGACGAGATAGGCCTTGGGGACGTCTTCGCACGCGCGGGCTACCGCACCGCGTGGATCGGCAAATGGCACCTGCACACCGGGTCCTTCCCGCAGGTGGAGGGTCCGGACTTCGTCCCCGAAGGGCGCGACCGGCTGGGCTTCGAGTTCTGGCGCGGATACAACTTCCACACGCGCTACTTCGACGGCTGGGTCAACCGCGGCGACTGGCGCAACGAGCAGTGGGAAGGCTACGAGACGCGCGCGCTGAACCGCTACGCCTTCGAGTTCATGGACGCCGCCGGGGAGGAGCCGTTCCTCTGCTGCCTCTCCCCTCATCAGCCCCACGGTTCCAGCGGCAGGCTGGCGCCGGAGGACTGCCTGGAGCGTGTGCCGGAGAGCCTCCGCCTTCCGGACAACGTACCGGAGAGATGGCTCGAACGCGGCGGCGGCGGGTCCGGCAACTGGGGATTGTCCGCGCCGGAGATGTACCGCCACTACCTGGCCATGACGATTGCGCTGGACGACATGGTGGGTGAGCTTCTCGACTACCTGGAGCGCACCGGGCGGGCGCAGAACACACTGTTCATCTTCACCTCCGACCATGGCAGCCAGGTGGGCGCGCAGGACGAGTATCCGTGGACCAAGATGCGGCCCTACGAGGAGTCGCTGCTGGTGCCGCTGGTGGCCCGCCGGCCAGGCGTCTTCGAGGCCGGCGCGACCTGCGAGGCGCTCACCGCGCCCGTGGACCTGATGCCGACCCTCTGCGGGTTGTGCGAGCTTCCGGTCCCGCGAAGCGTCGAAGGCCACGACCTGTCCGACGCGTGGCGCGGGCGGCCGGGCGCCTTCGAGCAGGACGCCGTCTTGACGATGAATTTCAGCGCGACGCACGACTACCTGCAGGACGGCAAGGAGTGGCGCGGCGTGCGCACCAAGGAGCACAGCTACGCGCGCTGGCGGGACGGGCGCGAGCAGCTCTTCGACCTGCGGTCCGACCCGCTGGAGATGGAGGATCTGGCCGGCGACCCCGAATATGGGAACCTTCGGGAGTCGCTGGAAGGGCGGATGCACGAGCTGATGGCGGCCCTGGGGGACGAACTGGTCCCCTGCACGAGCTACGCGCCGTGGTTCGACAACTACCGCCGCGTGGTCCGCAACGCCCGCGGGCCACTGGGCAACCCCGAAGCCGAACCGGACTGGCACCTCCTGGGACCGCAACGGTGACAGGTGTCCGACGGTTACACGCGAGTGAAACACCGGAGGCAGGGGCGCAGCCCCGGCATTCGCCGTCCGCGGCTCCCCTGAAGGGCGATCAAGCGGCAAGTGGCCAGAGGGGTAGCGCCCCTACAGGGCGCGCCGGCGTTGTCCAGGTCCCTGTTCCCGGGGCTGCGCCCCGGGCTGGTATGTGGCGCCCCTCCGGGGCGGCAAGGAGCAGGCCCGGGCGTCAGCCCGGGTGAACGAGCCCATGCCGTTCTTTGTGCCTTTGTGCCTTCGTGTGATTAAGAAACCGGCGGTCCGCCCCGTGAGGGACGAGCCGCCGATGTTCGGGTAACGGGCCGCTGCTACCGGATCAGCCCAGTATGGCCTGCAGGTCTTCCCGCGGGGTGGAGATGGGCTTGATGTCGAACTTGTCCACCAGCACCTTCAGCACCGGGTCGGTGACGAAGGCCGGCAGGCTGGGACCCAGACGCATGTCCTGCAGACCCAGGTGCAGCAGGGTCAGCAGGATACCGACCGCCTTCTGCTCGTACCACGACAGCACCAGCGAGAGCGGCAGGCTGTTGACGTCCGTGTCGAACGCGTCGGCCAGCGCCAGCGCTATCTGAATGGCGCTGTAGGAATCGTTGCACTGCCCCACGTCCAGCAGACGCGGGATGCCGCCGATGTCGCCGAACTCCAGCTTGTTGAACCGGTACTTGCCGCAGGCCAGCGTCAGGATGACGCAGTCGTTGGGCACCTGCCGGGCCAGCTCGGTGTAGTAGTTGCGGCCCGGCTTGGCGCCGTCGCAGCCGCCGATGAGGAAGAAGTGGCGGATGTCGCCGCCTTTGACGGCGTCGATCACCTTGTCCGCCACGCCCATGACGGCGTTGCGGCCGAAGCCGACCATTATCTCCTTGTCCTCGCCGTCCTCGGCAAAGCCCTCGGCCGCCAGCGCCGCGTCGATGACCGGCTGGAAGTCATGGTCGTCGATGTGCGTGACGCCGGGCCAGCCGACGGGGCCGCTGGTGAAGATGCGGTCCTTGTAGCTGTCCTTCGGCTTCTGCAGGCAGTTGGTTGTCATCAGGATGGCGCCGGGGAACTGGTCGAACTCCTGGCGCTGGTCCTGCCACGCGCCGCCGTAGTTGCCCACCAGATGGTCGTGCTTCTTCAGTTCCGGGTAGGCGTTGCAGGGCAGCATCTCGCCGTGGGTGTAGACGTTGATGCCGGTGCCTTCGGTCTGCTCCAGAAGCGCCTTCAGGTCCTTCAGGTCGTGGCCGCTGACCACGATGGCCTTGCCCTTGACCGGCGTGACCCGCACGGAGGTGGGCTCCGGGTGGCCGTAGGCGCCGGTGTTGGCCGCGTCCAGCAGCTCCATGGCCTTCAGGTTGAACTCGCCCGTCTCCAGCGCCTTACCCAGTAGCTCGTTGATGTCCTTGGGCTCGGAGGCCACGTAGTCCAGCAGGGCGTGCATGTGCGCGTAATGGTCGGTGTCCTCCTCGCCCAGCACGTACGCATGGTAGGTGTAGGAGGCGGCGCCCTTGACGCCGTAGGTGATCAGTTCCTGCAGGCCGGCCACGTCCTCGCCCAGCGCCTCGATGCGGTTGGCGATGGTGACGCTCTCGCCCTGACGGATCATCTCGTCCAGGTCGTCGGCCGGCTGCCAGGCGGCGGGGCCGCCCAGTTTCTCGGGCGCGCGGCCGGACTCGGCGCAGGCCTTCTCGTACACCTCACGCGCCCTGTCGCGCATCTCGGCGGCGCGGCGGACGTACTCGGCCAGGTGCTCCGGGTCGAAGTTGACGTTGGTCAGGGTGCTGAACATCGCCTCGGCGGCGAAGCGGTCGATCTCCGGCTCTCGGGCGCCCAGCTTCGCGGCGCGGCTGGCGTACATCGAGATGCCCTTGGTCGCGTGGACCAGCAGGTCCTGCATGGCGGCCGTCTCGGGGTCCTTGCCGCAGACGCCGTGCGCGGTGCACCCGGTGCCCTTGGCGGTCTGCTCACACTGATAACAGAACATGTTCATGGGGTACAGGCCCTCCGTTGGGTGAGGTAGAGTTGCGGTTCATATGTCCCTGGTGGGTCCGGCCAGGTTGCGGCCGAACTCCCGGCAGGCCGCGAGGTCGTCCTCGTCCGGCTGCCACTTGCAGCGTATCCCCTCGCAGGCGAGGGGGATGTCGCACTTCTCGAAATGCTCCTCGATGACCTTCACGGACTCCCCGCTCCAGCCGTAGGAGCCGAAGGCGGCGCCGATCTTGTTCTTGAAGTTCAGCCCGCGCAGGTCCTCCAGTATGGGCATGACGGTCGGCAGCACGCCGTAGTTGAGCGTCGGCGAGCCGATGCAGACGGTGTGCGCCTTGTGGACCTCCACCAGCGCGTCGTTGCGGTCGGTGACGGCCATGTGGAGCAGCTTGTGGTCCACACCCTCCTCCGCCAGCCCCTCGCCGATGGCCTCCGCCATACGGCGCGTGGCGTGCCACATGGTGTCGTAGAGGATAGCCACGTAGGGCTGCGGCTCCTGCCGGGCCCATTCCTGGTACTTCTCGACAATCTGGAGCGGCTCGTCCCGCCAGATGACCCCGTGGCTGGGAGCGATGATGTCCACCGGCAGGCCCATCTCCAGCACCTCGTCGATCTTCTTCAGCACGCGGTCGCTGTAGGGGGTCAGGATGTTGACGTAGTACTTCAGCGCCTCCTGCCAGAGTTCCTCCTGGTTGACCTGATCGTTGAACCGGAAGGCGGTGGCGTAGTGCTGCCCGAATGCGTCGTTGGGCATCAGCACGTTGTGGCCGGTCAGGTAGGTGAACATGCTGTCGGGCCAGTGGAGCAGCGGGGCCTCCACGAACGCCAGGGAGTTCTGCCCGATCTCGATCGTGTCGCCGGTGCCGACGACCTCCACGTCCCAGCCGGCGTGGTAGTAGCCCTCGATGCTCCTCGCCCCGTTCTTCGAGACCACCAGCGTGGCATCGGGGGCGGCCCGCATCACCGCCGGCAGCGCGCCGGAGTGGTCCACCTCCGCGTGGTTGGCCACCACGATGTCCAGCTCCGCCGGGTCGATGACGTCGCGGATGTTGTCCATGAAGTCGTCGGTGAACGGCCCCCAGACCGTGTCCACCAGCACGTTCTTCTCGTCCCGTACCAGGTAGGCGTTATATGTCGAGCCGCGGTGCGTGGACAACTCGTGCCCGTGGAAGCTCCGCAGCCCCCAGTCCACAACGCCGACCCAGTACACTCCGTCCTTCAGCTCCTCAACCATAGTTCCGCCCTCCACAGAGTGTCACGCGGTTGCCTTGCGGCTCATCTCTCGAATCATCGGTCGGTTGCAGCAGACGGGCTCGAACTCGCCCGCGCTCTCGTTCAGCACGGCCAGCTCCGCCCCGCAGACCGGGCAGAAGTAAAACGTGACCGCGGACGCGAGCCGGACCATGTCCCGGTTGCAGCACCGCGGGGCGAAGTTACCCGCCGAGCCGGTCAGCACAACCAGCTCGGCCCCGCAGACCGGACAGCGATAGACGGTTCCCCTGGTGTCGGTTCCGCTCATGCGCTCGCCTCCGCCGTCTGACCTTCGTCCGTCCGGACCTTATCCATCGGCCGGCCGCAGCAGGCCAGCCGCATCACGCCCACGCCGCCCTTGGTCACCATGACCAGGTTGCCGCACTCCCGGCACGCGTAGGCGGTGCCGACGTGGATGGTCAGGGCGTCCTGCCACGCGTCCAGGTCCCACTGCTGCGACGCGTCTTCGGCGTATTCCTTCATGGCTTCCTCCCCGTGTCGTGACCCACACTCATTCGCCGGCGGCCTGCTCGACCAGCTCCTTCAGGATGGATCGGTGGCAGTGTTCGGCGTCCTTACAGCCGCACAGCAGCGTGACCGTGTCGTGCCGGGCGCGCTCGGCCAGATCTTCGATGGCGTTCCAGTGATCCCGCGCGTACTCGCGATAGCGCTCCGCGAACTCGTCCCACTCCACCTCGTCGGCCTTCCACTCTTCGATCAGGTCCGCCGGCGTGCCCAATTCTTTGACCCAAACGTCAACCTTCTCCTTCTTGATCCCCCGCGGCCAGTATCGCATGACCAGCACGCGATAGCCGTCCTCGGGCTCAGGATCATCGTAGATGCGTTTGGTCTTCACGGTCATCGTGGCCCCCCGACCGCGCGATCGCCCCGCTGGATGGTTGGTGTTCCCCCTTTTTTCATCATATGCTCTGCGGAGCGTCCGTCAAAGTATTCTGCTCCAGCGCAACCGCGCGGGGGAACAGTATGTTGTTCTCCAGGTGAATATGCTCGTGCAAGTCCGCCTCCAGTTCCTGCAGGGCGTCGTAGAGGGCGCGGAAGGCCTCGCATGCGTCCTCCGGCAGCCGGTAGTCGTCGGAAGCCTCGCGCATTTCCTCGAGGGCATGCCCGGCGTGATCGTGCTCCAGCTCCATCTGCTGCACCGGATTGCGCACGGTGATACAGTGGATGATCGGCCGGGGGCCGCTTCCCTCGGCGTAGTCCTCCATCTGCCGGATATAGGGGAAGAGCACCTGCTCCTCCTTCTGCAGGTGCATCTCGATCTCTTCCCGAAGAGCGCCGAACACCTGCTGCATGCGACCCAGCATCGGGCCGTGCACCTCCTCGTGCGCGGAGATGACCTTCTCGAACAACTCGCTTACCCGCGGAAGCTGCCGCTTCATGAACGGGTGGTGGGTGCTCTCGATATAGTCGGCCAGTTCGGTCAGCGTCCCCTCGGACCAGTTGACATGGTCGGACGGCTCCTCCTTCTCGGCCGCCACGGCTTCCTCGAGGGCCTTCAGCAGCTCGTCGACCTTGACGCCGGCCTCGTCGGCCGCCTCGCCCAGCGGGCGCGCGCCGCCGCAGCAGTAATCCAGCTCATAGCGTTCCAGAACCGGCCGTGTCTCCGGGTGCTCCACCACGATCTGCCTCAGCGTGGCAGCCTTTGTGATCTGCTCGGGCATGGTTTCCACCTCCGTCAGCTCTTCGTTCGTCGCTCCGGCCTCGGGGTCTTTACGACCAGGAAACGGAACGGCGCATCGCTTTCGTTCATCAGCCGGTGCCGCACGTTGGCGGGACTGTAAACCAGCGTGTCCCGCGCGATGGGTTGCTGCTCTTCGCCGATCTCCACGACGCCGCGGCCCTCCAGACCGTAGAAGAACACGTCCACGGGTGTCACGTGGGTCTTGAGCGCCTCGCCGGGCGCCAGCTCGATGTGGACCACCTGCACCTCCTCCGTATCGTGGAGCTTGCGGGCGTCCACGTCGTGCATGTTCGGCATCGTTTCGACATCGCTCAGGTCAACTGTCTGCATCGTTTCCTGTCTCCTCCGGGTCAGCCTTGTGTGGATACACCCGAGTGCTCGCGCTCTTCGATGACCTGCCCGCGAACCCCGACAACCACCTCACGAAGCGGAACGTCGCTGTTTGTCTCCTCGATGGCCCGCCGTGCTACGGCCGTCAGGCCGGAGCAACAGGGAACCTCCATGCGCACGATGGTGATGGACTTGACGTCCCCCTGCCGCAGCATGTCCGCCAGCTTCTCCGCGTAGTACGGCGCGTCGTCAAGCTTGGGGCAGCCGACCAGCAGCTTGCGGCCCGTCAGGAAGCGCTCGTGGAAGTCGGCCAGCGCGAAGGGCGTGCAGTCGGCGGCCAGCAGCAGGTCGGCCCCGTCCAGAAACGGCGCCCCGGCGGGCACCAGCATCAACTGCACCGGCCATTGCGTCAGGGCGGACGGCCGCCCCTCGGGGTCCGGCTGCTGCTGCGGGCTCTCGGTCGAGTGCCGGAAGTTCATCAGAGCCGCGCCGGGGCAGCCGCCGCCCGCAGCCGGCCCCGCTGGTTGCTTCTGCTCTGAGCTGTCTTCCCGGGCGGCCAGGTGCTCCTCGACCGCCTCCTCGTCGAACTCCTCCGCCTCCCGCTCGATGATGCGGATGGCGTCCTGCGGGCAGGTGCCCAGGCAAGCGCCCAGCCCGTCGCAGTACTCGTCCTTGACGAGCTTCGCCTTGCCGTCCACGATCTGCAGGGCGCCCTCGGCACAGTTCGGCACGCACTGGCCGCAGCCGTTGCACCTCTCTTCGTCTATCTCGACTATCTTCCTTGTGGCCATTGTTTTCCTTGGGTTCGATGAGGGTGTATTCACAGCCCGAGCCGCCGGCGCCCCAGCCGCAGGCCCGTGTCGGTCAGGGCCTCGCGCTCGAGCGCCTCGCGCTGGTCGGCCTTGTCCCGGCCGGCCAGGTTCACCACCAGGTCGGCGTCGTAGAGCGGCGCGCCGTTGGGTCGCTGCATGAACTCCCGGTCGTGGTGATGCTCCACCAGATCGAGTATCTCCTCCCGGATGGCGCCGGGCAGAGGCAGCCCCTCGAGGGCCTCCTCCGCCAAACGCCGCCCGATGCGGTCAGTCTCCTCGCCCGCGTCAGGCACCGACCGGCCCAGGTCGTGAAGTATCGCAGCCGGGATCAAGACCATGGGATCGGCATCCTCCCGCCGCCCGATCTCTTCGGCCAGCCCCAGAACGGACAGCGTGTGCTCGATCTTGTCCGCGTCGTCGCCGAAGACCTCGGCCATCCGACGGCCCATCTCCTCCCGCAGCGCGCCGAGTGTGTCGGAGCTGCGTATGGCCGAGAGGCATTCGGAAGCGTGATCGCACCACTCCAGGCACTTCATGTCGTGGCCGGGGTTGACCACCGGTCGGTTGCACTGGCGGCATCGCCGCACGGGTTCGTCCGGCCAGAACTCGACCATGTGGCCGCACTCCGGGCATTCCGCCTCCGCCACGTCCTGCGGCTTCATAAACCGGCTGTCCTGTCCGGGGCATCTCATCGCGCTCATCGGGATGCCGCCTCCTGTTCGTGCAGTTGGCCGACGATGGAGCCGAGGTTGAAGTCCGCCAGCTCGGCGTTCAACTCCACCTGCAGCTCGGCCAGCCGCTTGCGCACGGGGCAGAAGTCGACCCGGCTGCAGATCTGGGATTCCGAGAAACACTCGTTCATCACCAGCGGCCCCTGCACGGCTTCCAGAACATCCAACACCGATACCTCCTCCGGAGGGGAGGCCAGCAGGTAGCCTCCGAAAGGCCCCTGGCGGCTCTCGACGATGCCGGCCGCCTTCAGCTCCTGCATGATCTTGCGCAGGAAGACCTCCGGGATGTCCTCCTCTTCCGCCAGCACGCTGACGGGCAGGCACTCGCCCGCGCGGGCCAGCTTCGCCAGCGCCCGCAACGCATAGTCGGTTTCCCGCTTGATGATGGCCATGTCCGCGTCCTTTATGAGAGTTCCCCACTCCTCTTTATTAGGAGTATACCAGTCCTGTTTCTCCCTGTCAAGCCCTTTTCCCGAGAGTGGACGGCAAGGGGCACCAGGCGTCCGAAGCAAGGGAGGCCGGCCCTCAGGTGGCACAGCCGTTCGCCGTACGGCGAACTGTGGAGGGTCGCGTAGCGGCCGGACGTTTTGACGCGGAGTTTATGCCCGCTGCCGCCCTTTCTGGCGGTTCATGCGCCAGGGGGTGGAGCCGTCACAAAGCCGATGCCCGGGTTGCGGGGGGGGCTGCCTTGGCCGCGCGGTTCAGGGATGGCCTGGATGGAATGACATAACTCCCCGTAGCCCGGTGCCACGGGCTTCCACAGTTCGCCGTACGGCTCTGCCACAGAAGCCCCCGGCCGTCACCCCCTCACTCCGAGTTGCGCTGGCTTACTCGGTGTCTGGGGGTTTCTATGGTGACCTGGGTGTCCGGGTCGACCGAGTGGGTGAGGAAGACGTTGGCGCCGATGACCGACCCCTGCCCCACCGTGATGGGGCCGAGGACGCTGGCGTTCGAGTAGATGATAACGTCGTCCTCTATGGTGGGGTGGCGCTTGTAGCCGCGCAGCAGGTTGCCCTCCTCGTCGGTCTTGAAGCGGTAGCCGCCGAGCGTGACGCCCTGGTACATGCGGACGTTGTCGCCTATCTCGCTGGTCTCGCCGACCACCACGCCGGTGCCGTGGTCGATGAAGAAGTGACGCCCGATGGTGGAGCCGGGGTGAATGTCGATACCGGTGATGCGGTGGGCGTACTCGGTCATGATGCGCGGCAGCCACTGCACCCCCTGTTCGTGCAGCTCGTGGGCCAGCCGGTAGATCATGACCGC
This sequence comes from Candidatus Brocadiia bacterium, assembly GCA_046483385.1. Classification (GTDB taxonomy): domain Bacteria; phylum Planctomycetota; class Brocadiia; order SM23-32; family SM23-32; genus B1Sed10-231. Next base: position 14,489 of record JAWODG010000146.1, read on the forward strand.
GCGGAAACCGGGGTAGCTGAAGATTATCTCATCGTAGCCGGTCGCCGCCGGATCGCCCTGGTAGGCGGCCCTGA
>JAWODG010000076.1:0-18360 GCA_046483385.1 Candidatus Brocadiia bacterium
CTTTTTTTGCAATATCGTTTAATTGTTGATTTTGAGTTTCTCCATTAATCCAGTCTATGCATTTTTGAAATGCTTCATCTTGAAATACTTTAGCTCCACAATGAAGATCAGAGATAAAGACAATGTGGTGTTCTTCTTGGGTTTTTTTTAACTCAGTATCTTGTGGAGGTGATGGGATAATAAATTCATCAGTCCATATAATATTGTCTCCAACTTTTCCTTTAACACCAATTCCTTCATCCAAACAAAAATTTTGAATTTGTGTTATTAAATCTTTATTATCTTTGTTTGCAAAACATTTTATCTCACCGCTTTTATCTTCAAGGGTAATCATATAATGGCCATCGACGTGCGCTGCGCGATACGCTTCTTGCGTGCGCATGCCGCGGACCACGGACTGGACCCGGCGCGCTTTGCGGGCATCGGGCATTCGGCGGGTGGGCACCTGGTCGCCATGGCGGGCCTGGTGCGGGACACGGAGTGGGTGGACGGCAGCGTGCCCCGTGACCAGCCGGCAGCGCTCCGCTCCGTCGTCGGCCTCTCCGGCGCTTACGATCTGACGGCGATGCTATCTGACGACGACGGCCCGCCGTTCGGAGCCCTGGCCGAGCTGCTGCCGGGAACGCTGGATGGGTTGCGGCAGCGGGCCCGGGCCGCATCGCCGCTGACCCACGTCCGGCCCGACGCGCCCCCGTTCCTTCTCTGCCACGGCGACATGGACGAGACCTGTCCGCCGGGACAGGCGGAGGCGTTCGCGGACGCACTCCGTGCAGCGGGGAACCATGACGTCACGCTACGCGTGTTCGAGGGCGCCGGGCACGGAGTGGCCGGGGAGGAAGGCCTGATGGAGCTTGTCGATGATTTCCTCATCCGAACCTTGCTGGAATAGAAAGCTCGCACGAGGAGAGGGAGTAGCCTGTGTCGTACGAAGATGGATGGGCCGCGATCAATCTCGAGATGCCGCCCCGTGTACCACGCACCGAGTACAGCGTGGAAACCTACCACTTCGAGCTCATTGGCGCCGTCACGGGTATGAACGTCGGCTCGGACAGCCCACCGGCGGAGCAACGCGAGGCCACGCGGCGGTTCATGGAAGCGTGGGGCTACGATCTCTCGTGGGCGACCGACATCGGCGGAGGCGAGTTCGGCGAGCTGAAGACCGACATGGGCCACGCCGAATACGCCGCCGACGGCAGCGACCGGCGAGACACGCTCCACTGCCCGTTCGAGACGCCCGAACAGGTGCTCGATTTCGACCCCGTTGCGGCTTTGGGAACACGCCCCCACGAGGAGCTGGTCTCCTTCTTCGAGGAGCGCTACGCCGCCCACCGCGCCGCGCATCCGGACTGCGTGAACATGACGGGCATCTACGTCACCTGCATCTCCGGGCTCATCGACCTGTTCGGCTGGGAGATGCTTCTGCTGGCCGCGGGGGTGGACCCGCAACGCTTCGGCGAGTTGACCGACCGCTACTGCCGATGGGCCCAGCATTACTTCGACGCACTGGCCGACGCCGACGTCCCGGTGGTGATGGTCCACGACGACATCGTCTGGACCTCCGGACCGTTCATACACCCGGACTGGTATCGCCGCTACGTCTTCCCCAACTACCGGCGGCAATTTGCGCCGCTGGTGGCGGCGGGCAAGCGCATCCTTTTCACCTCCGACGGCAACTACACGCAGTTCATCGACGATATCGCGGAGTGCGGCGTGGACGGCTTCGTGATGGAGCCGGCCACCGACATGGCCTACGTGGCCGAGAACTACGGGGATACGCACGTCTTCGTGGGCAACGCGGACACCCGCGTGCTGCTGTCCGGCTCCCGGTCGGCCATACGGGCGGAGGTGGAGCGCTGCATGGACATTGGCAAGGGTTGCCCCGGTTTCTTCATGGCCGTGGGCAACCACATCCCGGCCAACACCCCGGTGGACGCATGCCTCTACTACAACGAGGTTTACGAGGAGTTATCCTCCCGGGGATGAGCCGAGCTTACCGTGCCGGCCCGTCTCCGTCTGCACGTTCCTCGTCCTCGTTGGACTCACCCTCTTCATTGGGCTTTGCGAGGAGCCCTTTGGCGAGCGCCGCTTTCACGGCCTCGGCGGCGTCGCGGAAAACAACCATGTCGCTCAGCCGGGCTTCGTCCTCGGGCCGTTCTGCGCCGCCGACGCGCCGGATGAAGATGGCGGGCACCCGGTCCGAGTAGTCTGCCCGGAGCCCGGCATAGACCTTCGGGTCTTTCTCGCCGCTGTCGCCGATGAGCACGAAGCGTGCCTCCGGGTACATCCCGAAGAGGGGCGTGAGGTGCTGCGTCTTGTACTTCTCCGACGAGAACGGGTCGGCATCCCCACCGATGCCGAAGTTACGCAGCAGCAGCGTCCCCGGAGGGAAACCGTTCCGCTCCAGGAACTCCTCCACTCGAGGCTGAAAGTTGACCGGCCCGGCGGACAGGTAGAAGACCGGGAACTGCGGCGCGCCTTCTCTCGCTTTCGACAACGCAGAGAGGAAATCTTTCATCCCCTGTACGGGTTCCATGCGTTCGGGGTCCCAGGTCAGAACCCGCCAGACGACCTCTGCCCCCTCGGTGGCGCCCGTGTGACAAAGCGTGTCGTCGAAGTCGCTGACGACCACGCGGGACACGTCGGCCGGATAGATGTAAGCGGTGCCGCTCGTCACGACGGAGTGGCCTGACTCTATCTCAACCCGCACGCGGACTTCGGTCCTGCCGGGCGGAAACGCCTGCTTCCCGCAGTCGACTCGTATGCGATAGACGCCGTCCCTGTTGGTGAGTGTCTCGAAGGTTCGGTTCGCCACTGTGATGGTGACCGGGCGGTCCTCGTACTCGTCGGTGTCCAGCAGGCGGGCCGAGCGCACCAGGTTGCCCAGGCGGCTGCCCTCATCCTCCGGGGCCGGAAGCGGCGGCTCCTCGAAGGCCCGCCCGGTCACCACCAGCGTCCGGGCGGTGCCGTAGGCGGCGTCAACGCTGACGTAACCCTCATCGTCCGCCGCGGCGGGGGCCGGGTCCCATTGGGCGAGCAAAACCGCGAGCAGGACGTACAGGCCGGTACGGCGCGGCGCAAGATTAGCCATCGGGTCCCCCGTCTATCCCACTATGGACAACACGTTTTAGGCGGCCGCCACACCTATAGCGAGCCGGCTTCCCGTGGGGGCTTTCCTGCGGCTACTCGGCGATGGTCGGCATGCCGCAGGCCTCCGGCGGCGCCTGCCATGCCTCGCTTTCGTCGATGTCCGCCTCCGAATCCCACTTCCGCACCAGGGCGATGTGGCGGCTCTTCTCGGCGTAGCGCTGCCGGACTCGGTCGGTTTCCCAGCCTCGGCGGGCGATCTCGTCCAGTCTTCCCGCCACGTCCGTTCGCTCCTCAGACAGATTGTGGAGTTCGTGCGGGTCCTCCAGCATGTCGAACAGCAGGTCGGCCCCGTCCAGCCCGTCGAAGGTGACGAACTTCCACCGGCCCTGCCGCACCATGCGGCCGGGCAGGAGGCTTCCTTCCTGACGCTGCACCCATTCGCTCACGACCGCCCGGTCCACGGGGGCGACGCCGTCGGCGAGCGCCGGCAGCAGGCTGCGGCCGTCCTGGGCGGGCGGCGGTCCCACTCCCGCCAGGTCACACAGCGTCACTCCGACATCCATGATGCTGACGGGACTGTCCAGGACGGCTCCGCGTCCGACGCCGCTGCCCTCGAACACCAGTGGTATGGCGGCGGAGCCGTCATAGAAGGTCTGCTTGCCGAACACGCCATGCTCGCCGCAGGTATCGCCGTGATCGGAGACGTACACGAAGACGCCGTCCCGGCCGGCGGCGCTCAGGTAGTCGCCCCACGCTTCCCGGACGGCGCCTATCTGTTCGTCCATTCGCGTGATCATGCCGTAGTACGCAGCGCGGGCGCCCAATGCAATGTCATCGGAGACGGGTTCGTCTTCCCCTGTTACGACCGAGTGCCGCCGGGGCTGTCGTTTGCCGTCGAACACGGGATGCTCGTAGTTCTTCTCAGCTTGCCACGATGGCGGGAGTTGTGCTGAATCCCGGTACTCGCGGTACAGGTCCGGCGGCGCCACGTAGGGGAAGTGGGGGGCGTAGGTGCCCACGACGATGCACTGGGGCTTTTCATGCGGCCGGCTGAGGTAGTCCAGCGCCGCCTCGATTACGGCCTCGTCGTAGGCCAGCACGGGCGATTTGCCCCCGCCGACGAGGTCCACGCAACCACCCATGCCGAACGTGCGGTCGAACACGCCCCACTCGGCCAGCTTGATGCCCCGCCCCATGTAGAGACCGGTTATATCCCCCATGATGCGGCGCGTGAAGCCGTGGCGCTGATCGGGGCCGACGAAGTGCATGCGGCCGCACAACACGGTTTCGTAGCCCTCGGCGGCCAGCGAATGGAGGAACGTCGCATGGTCGCTCGGGATGCAGCCCTGATTGCGGAAGATATTGGTGTGAGAGGGGAGCTGGCCGGTGAGAAAGGCCGAGCGTGCCGGCACACACAGCGGACACGCGGTGTAGGCGGCCGTGAACGCCGTGCCGTCGCCCGCGATCCTGTCAAGATTCGGCGTCCGCACGACTTCATGGCCCGCGTAGCCGGCGCAGTAGGCGTGGTGCTGGTCCGAGAAGAAAATGAGCAGGTCCGGTTTGTCCATGGCGTCACACTCGCGCTTGAGGAATTCCTGTGGAAGTCAACCGGCCATGACGGCCGCACAGCGTCCGGGGGAACGTCACTCGTACCAGGGCCGTTTGGGTGCTTCGGCTTCGAACATCTCCCGATGCCGGGCAAGAGCATTCTGGAGGTCGGCATCACCCGCCGCATTGCGTGTCTCGAAGGGATCGCGGCGCAGGTCCATGAGCTGCTCCGCGTTCTCGCCCTCGTCGTGCATCATGTACTTGTAGTTGTCGGTCACCACGCAGAGCCCGATCTCGTTCTCAATGGTGACGTGGTCGCGCCACTGAGAGGGCGCGCGGCCCTCGGCGAGGGGCCTGAGGCTGCGTCCCTCGAGTTCCACCGGCGGATCGAGTCCCGCGTAATCACAGACGGTGGGGATCAGGTCGAGACCGTTGCAGGCCAGGTTGTCGGCCACGCCGCCCGCGACGGTGCTGCCCGGCTGGCAGATGATAAGCGGCACGCGAGCGGCCTCGTCGTAGAAGGCCGTCTTGTGCTCCATGCGGTGGGATGAATCGTGGTCTCCGTGATCGCTCGTGAAGATAACGACGGTGTCACCGTTGCCGTTCTCCCGGACGGCGTCCACAACGCGTCCGATTTGCCTGTCCACCATCTCCGTAAGCCGCGCGTAAGCCCAGCGATGTTCGCGCCACCGTTGCTCGGGCCATTCCTGGCGTGCTTTCCACCGGAACGCACGCTGCTGCAGCAGCATCCGGACGGCCTCGGGTTCGCCTTCCTGGGGTTCGAGGTTCGGCGGGGCAGGGGGGCAGTAGTTGGAGTAGAATTCCTCATCGCTCACCCCGGCCGGGCGCTCGAGCGCGCAATCCAGTCTGGCAAGCTCCGTCTCGCCCTTTTCCAGGAGCAGGTTATCGAAATCGCTGCTGGCGAAGTCCCGGATGGCCATGTAGCAGATGTCATGCGGGTTAATAAACGACGCCACCAGGCAGAAGGGCCGGTCGTGGTCCCGGCGCACGTAATCGGCGCAGACATCGGCCAGTTCGTCGCGCTCGTCGTCCGTAATGTAGTCAAAGCCTAAGTCGCCGGGCTGGATACCCTTGGGCAGGTGCACTTTTCCGCCGTAGGCGGTTTCGTAGCCCGCCTCGCGCAGTGGCCAACCCATGCCGCCGTCCAGAATGCTCTGCGGAACATCCGGCAGGTGCCGGGACGGATTGCTCCGCTGGCCGATTGCGCTGGGGTAGCGGCCCGTGAAAAGGCTGAACCGGGACGGCACACAGACGGGGTTCGTGCAGTAAGCGCGATCGAACCGCACCCCATAGGCCGCCAGGCTGTCCACGGCGGGGGTGCGGACGAAGTCGTTGCCCGCGCAGCTCATCATGCGGAAGTTCTGCTGGTCCGTCATTATCAGAACGATGTTCGGGCGTTGTCTATCTGCTGTCACCGGGTCTCTGCTCCTTCTACGGGACGGCTTCCATGCACGCAACTCCGCAAGTCTACGCGCAGCGGCCCCGCGTCTCAAGGTTCCCGGCGCCTTCCGATTGTCAGCCGGGCGGCCTTACGGTACAAAGGGCTCCGACCGTCGCGCGCCGTAGTTCTTCCTCGCAGTGAGTTCACATGAGCGTTACCACGCCATCCCGCCGTTTCATCACCGTGCGCAGTGTCGTCCTGGGCGCCGCGATGAGCCTGCTCATCGGGCTGCACGCCCCGTACTGGTCCGTGTACCTGGGGTCCTCTCGCATGTACGCGGACTATCACACGGGCGGGGCGGCTTTCTGGGCCTTACTTCTGCTCATAGTCTTCAACCTGGTGCTGGGCAAACTCTGGCGCCCGCTCGCCTTGAAGGCGGAAGAGCTGATGACCATCACGGCCATGATGTTCATCAGCGGCTCGATCGCCAGCAGCGGGCTTCTGGCCCACTTCGTGCCCACCATCACGCGGGTCTATTACGGCGACATCACGGGGCAGTGGGAGCAGTTCATGTGGCCGAACCTGAAGGACTGGCTCACCGCCGTGGACCCGAACGGGGGCAAACTCGCCATCCAGCAGTTCTGGGAAGGTGTGGGTCCGGACGCTCCGATTCCCTGGCGTGTGTGGACCCGGCCGATGCTGGTCTGGGGCATACTGCTGGGAGCCCTTTTTGCCGGTATGGCGGCAATTATGGCCGTGATGCGCAAGCAATGGGTTGACTACGAACACCTGAGTTTCCCCATCGCCCAGGTGCCGGCCGCCATCTGCAATGCGGCGGGGGACCCATGGGGGGAGGGCAGCATCTTCCGCTCGAAGGCGTTTTGGATAGGCCTGGGAGTAACCTTCGTGGCGGTCAGTCTGGCGGGGGTCCGGTACTATCTGACGGGCACCCTGACCCCGTTACGCATCTCACAGAGCACGAACGCGTTCGGGCCCGTCACTATGCGCTTCATCCTGCATCCGGTGCTGGTCGGTCTCGTCTTCCTCATTCCGAACCGGGTAGCGTTCAGCGTCTGGTTCCTGACTCTCATCTCGTGGGGTGTGCTCTCCTTCCAGAGGGCCTACCTGATGACGATGGACATCTCCATGCTCTTCGGGTCGGGCACGCCGGAACTCCAGTTCGTGGCGATGGGCGCCATACTCGCTTTCGTGCTGACGAGTCTCTGGCTTGCCCGGGGTCACCTGGGCCGGGTGCTCAGGTGCGCGCTCGGGATAGGGGACGGGGAATACGACGCCGACGAGCCGACCTCCTATCGAGCCGCTCTCATCGTCATCCTCGTGTCCTCGGTCGTGGTTGTCGTGTGGTACGTGCGGGGGGGGATGCGATGGCCCGTCGCCGCCTTTCTGCTGGTGGTCATCATGGCGGTCCACTACGCCATGGCGCGTGTCATCGCGCAGGTGGGCCTGCCCGCCACGGCCACGCCGGTGCTGCCCAGCACGTTCGTCGGCGTGCTGATGGGCGGAGCGAACCTGACGCCCGGCGATGCCACCATCCTGGGCTCCCAGATATGGAGCGCCAATATGCGCAACAGCCCCATGCCGGGCGCTGCGCACAGCATGCGCCTGGTGGAGCGGCGCCGCGGCGGGCTGATGTGGGCCCTGCTGCTCGCCCTGTCCATCACCTACGTCAGCGGTTTCCTGATGAGCGTCTGGCTCAGCTACCGGCACGGTGCGCTGAACATGGACCACTGGTTCTATGTGAACTCCCCCCGGCATCCATGGTGGTGGGCCAGTTCTATCATCCAGCAGAATGCTCCCTTCAACTGGGCCGGCTTTACCTTCACCGCCATCGGCGCCGTCGCAATGTCGGCGCTGGTCCTCGCCCAGCGCACGCTGTTCTGGTGGCCCATCCACCCCGTGGGCTTCCTCATCTGTAATGCTCACATGACCCACGTGTGGTGGTTTTCGATCTTCGCGGCCTGGCTCATCAAGGTTCTCGTCGTCATGCTCGGCGGACAGCGCGCGTTCCGCAGCGGGCGGCGTTTCTGCATCGGCATGGTGCTGGGCTACATCATGGCCGGCGGCATATGGGGCATCATCGACACAATCACCGGCACCACCGGCAACCACCTGTTCTATCTCTGAGGTCCCCTGATCTGGCTGCCAGGCCGGCGCCGGGACAGGGTGGGGCCTCGCCGTTGACACGGGGCGCGCGTAGACTACACTCGATAAAGGGTGGTCCGGCACTGAGTCCCTTGGACGTGCAAACAACAGGGAGGGCATGATGAAGTCAGACAGAATGTGGCAGTTGGGGATTGGCAGGATCGCGCTGGTGCTGGCGGCCGCGCTTGTGACGGTGTTCGGCCTTGCGGGGTGCGACGGGGAGGAGGCCGGCTCACAGATCGAGAGAGTGTCCCGCGGCCGGCCCGCCCACCAACCTGAGGCGCCGGCGGAGACACCGGAACCGGAACAGCCCACACCGACGGCCGAACCGGCGACTTCAGAGGCCGCGCAGCCGCAGCCGGGGTCCGGAACTTACGTCTGGTGGGAGGGAGAGAACTTCGCCGACACGAACCTGCCCAATCCCGACGAGGAGTTCCCCGCCGGAATCACTCCGGAAGAAGAGGCCAAACTGTCCGGCGGCACCTGGCTTATGACGCAAGGGCCGGAAGACCAGGGGCCTTATCACGTTACCTGGAGCGTGCAGGTGCCCGAGAGCGCGACCTACGACTTCTGGGTGCGCAAGTTCTGGAAGCACGGTCCGTTCCGCTGGCGGTTCGACGGTGGCGAATGGCGCACGTGCGGCCGCGACGTGGCTTTGCACGACGACACCTATCTGCGCCTGCACATCGGCGCCAACTGGGTCTTCCTCGGTGAGGTCGACCTGACGGAAGGCCGGCACGAGCTGCGCATTGAAATGCTGGACGCAGGAGGTGGAGGCGCCATCGATTGTTTCGTGCTGACCGAAGGCCCCTTCATGCCCCGCGGCAAGCTGAAGCCGGGCAAGAAATCCGGCGAGAGCCGCCCCGGTTTCTTCGCCTGGGAGCCGGACGCCGACCCGCTGAGCGCTCAATGCCCGATTGATCTGCGGTACCTCAATGAAGATGAAGCGGGACAGAACGGTTTTGTGCGTCGGGAGGGCAACGGCTTCGTGCTGGCCAACGGCGAACCGGTGCGCTTCTGGACCGTGCAGGGCGGCTCTCTGATGAGCATGAAGCCAAAGATGATGGACTACTGGGCGCGGCGCCTGGCCAAATACGGCGTCAACATGGTCCGCCTGCAGATGTCCGGCCTGCTCAACCAGTGGCGCAGAAGTTCCCCGGAGGAGTTCCCGCAGCAACTCGATAGGCTGCACCGGCTGATAGCCGCACTGAAGCAGGAGGGCATCTACGTCTACCTGGGTCACCTGTGGTGGCACACCAGCACGACCGTGTCCGAGGCCGATGGTTTCCCGGGATATGGCGACGGGCGACAGGCGTTCGGCTTGCTCTACGTCAACCCGGAAGCCCGCCGGATGTATCTGGACTGGGTGGACGCTCTGGTCAATACGCCCAATCCCTACACGGGCCGACCTATCTCGAAGGACCCGGCCGTGGCAGTCATTGAGATACAGAACGAGAGTTCTCTCTTCTTCTGGACTTTCAGGCCGAACAACATCGTGCCGCAGACGTTGGCGCTCATGGAGGAATCGTTCGCGGACTGGGCCGCAGCCAAGTACGGCTCCGCGCAGCAGGCCCTGGACGCCTGGGGGCCGGATAGCCCGCCCTCGGACGCCTCGGATGTCTCCGAAGATCGCCCGGAGGAGAACCGGCTCGGTCTCTATCCCATCGGCCCTCTGACCGTGAACGAATGGGCGGCCGGCCAACGCAATCAGGCGCGGGCGAGCGACCAACTGCAATGGATGACCGAACTGCAGCGTGGATTCTACGAGGACATGATCCGCCGGTGGCGCGAGGATCTGGGCATCGAGAACCTGATTGCCACCAGCAACTGGAAAACGGCCGATCCGCGCAATCTGGGCGTGCTGGAGCGATACCTCTACACCGCGGGAGACCTGGTCTGCCGCAACGTTTACTTCGACGTGGATTACGACCCCCGGCCCGAACGCTTCTACGCGATTGACATAGGCGACACCTATGCCGACCACAGCGCCCTGAAGCCTCCGGCCATACCCGCCCCCTTCACCATAGCCCACGTGGACGATTACCCGGACATGTACACTGAGAACAACTGGTGCCGCCCCAACCGATATCGCGTGGAGTGGCCCTTCCTGGTGGGCACCTACGGGACCATGATGGGGATGGACGGCTGGACGTTCTTCTCGCTGGATACCCCTCAGTGGACGAGCCAGATGAACGTGTGGGAGGTCAACTGCCCGTCCGTGCTGGGCCAGTTCCCCGCCGCCGCGCTCGTCTTCCGGAAGCGTTACGTGCAGGAGGCGCCCCCGGCCGTCACCGAGAACATCTCCCTGCAACACCTCTACGAGTTCGGGCGCGCCTCATTGTTCGAACTCGGCGGCCGGGACGCCCTGTGGGACGCGCGCATCGGTGACCTCGAGGGCGCCGCCGACCAGGCCGCCATGGCCGTGGACCGTCGCGCCTTTTTCGTGGGCCAGGTCAATCGCCGGATAACCGACGAAGGTTACAGCATCGACATGGTGGATCTGGACAACTACATCGACGAGGAGCGTAGCACGGTCCGAAGCTTGACCGACGAGTTGCTTTGGGACTACTCCACAGGCGTGGTTACCGTGGACACCCCGCACGTGCAGGGGGCCTGCGGGTTCCTCGCGGAGGCCGGGCCCATCGAGCTGACCGACCTTGTGATCGAAGCGGAGAACGACTATGGAGCGATCCTGGTCGTCTCGCTCGACGGAAAGCCCATACCCGAGTCGGACCGGTTGCTCGTCCAGTCCGGTACGCAGGACCGGCCGCACGGCTTCAGCACCGAACCCGTGGACGGCAAGCAACGCATCACCTCTTTGGGCGGTTACCCGATGAACGTACGCAACGTCCGGGCCGGCGTCACTTTCAAGGGGCGCACGGCAGGTAAAGCGACTGTCCTCGACGGCAACGGCTATCCGACCGACCGGCGGGCCACCGCCGACGCTGCGGGCGGCGACCTGACCGTGACACTGCCGGAGGACTCCCTCTACACCATCGTGGAGTAACCGGAACGAACGAGGGATGATGCGGCCGGGCTCCGTACTCGTTTAGCGTATGGTGCCCCCGGGCCCTTTGTGCCAGCGCCTCGTGCCCCCTGTCGTCCGCCCGCGCGTTAGGCCTGAATCGTCGCCCGGGGGTCCCCCGTCCGCGGTGTGTGCGGCCTATCCCGGGCCTCCTCGAGCTCCCCGCGTTGCGCGTTGATAGGGCAGCGTGGTCTGCCACCAGGCCTTCTTGCTGCTTGCTCGGGACGAAAACCGGTGATGACTCATGTCAGCCCTCTCAGACACCGTGTTGCCTGAGAGACACGAGAAAATGATCACCCGCGACCGGGTCCCCTGTCTCTTCGATGTGCCGCAGCAGCCGACCGCGCATATCGCGGCCGACGTCGGCGTGCCCGGGCTCCTCCACCAGGTTGTGCATCTCGAAGGGGTCTGATTCCAAATCGTATAGTTCATCTCCGTCGTAGAGCGCGGCGACGTACGTGTAACGCCCCCGGACAAGCATTCGCTGGATGACGTTGGTCGGTCCTTTGCCGTTGTGCTCAAGGATGACCTCGTCCGGCCGGTCGTCCGTTTCGCCGCGGCTCAGCGGCAGAAGGCTTCGGCTGTGCATGGCTTCGGGTATCTCGGTACCGGCCGCGTCCAGCATCGTGGCGGTGGTATCCAGGTAGCTGACCAGCGCCCGTCGCGAGACACCTCCCTCAATGCCGGCCGGCCAGCGAACCGCCAGCGGCACCCGCATGACCTCCCGCCACACCGACCAATCCCGCCAGGCTTTTGCGCCGGCATGGTGGCATTCGCGGTGGATGACGTGGCGCAACGGGCGCCCGGTCAGGTCGTCGCTGAAGCTCGGGTATTCGGGGATGGTGTCGGCGCCCACCATCGAGGCGTACGGCTGGGTGGGGTAGTAGGGCTGATGGGGGCCCCAGAAGCTGGCCACCAGGCTGAACGGCCGGCCGCCCCCCGCCAGTTCCCGTAGCTTCTCACAGGCCAGGTGGGCGACGAACTGCTCCTCGTGCGCCTCCGGAGGTCCCTCCAGCACGCCGCTGCCGTTCATGAACCGCCACGGCGATTCGTGGTGCAAGGTGAGGGTCTGCCCGGACCATTCCGGATGGTTCAGGTTGTGCTCGATGTGCGCTCGCGCTTCGCCCAGCCCCCGTTCGTCCGCGTACCGGCGGTAGGCGTCCGACATGTAGACTTTGCCGTAGTCGGGCAGGCTCCAGCCTTCGATCCCATAGTCCACCGGCAGGCGTTCGTGGCCGCAGTGCCATTTGCCGACGTAGGCGTTGCGGTAGCCGGCGCGCGACAGATGATGACTGTAGAGGAGCTGCTGAGGACGGAACTCCCGGGCCGGCCCGACCTCGGTGTTCCGTGTCATCCCGTGGGCGCTGGGGTAGAGGCCGGTCATCATGCTGGCCCGGGCCGGGCTGCAGAGGGGACAGACAGAATACGCTCGGTCGAACCGGACCCCTTCCGCGCAAAACCGGTCCCACACGGGCAATTCCAGGTGAAAGTCGTCGGGCTGCGAGTGCTGATACCACGCATGGTGGTCGGTGATGACGAACAGGAGGTTGGGTTGGGCACTCATTCGCGTTGCGCCTCGCGCAGAAAGCGGGCGGCCAGGCTACGGACCCCCTCGGGTTGAGCAAGCCAATCGGGAGGCGGCCGTATGCCGGGATACTACCGGTCGGCCACAACAGCCGCAAGCGCCACCGCGGCCGCATTAGGCTCTGTCTGAGAAATCGGCCGTCGGACCGAGAGCGAGCGAATCGGCGGCCGGCAAGGACGCCGAAGCAGGCATGTCCCTGTGACATGTCGATGCAGCCGCTCGGATCCAGGCCCGGTTTTTCAGACAGAGCGTAGCCCCCAGGCCCTTCACGTTTGCGCTCGTAAGGGTTACACTTGAGCCCCTTGGCCCCACGAGAAGGAGGCCCGCATGGACATCCCGCGCATCTGCATCGTCGGAGCCGGTAATCTGTCGTCCCGCCGCATCCATCCGAACAGAGCCCCGGCCGGGGCACGACTGGTCGGCGTCTGCGACCTCGACCGGCAGAAGGCCGAACGCAACGCGTCCCTTTATGGGGGCAGACCTTACACAGACATGGAGCAGATGCTGGACGAACAGCAGCCCGACTGCTGTATCATCTGTATCGGGCCGGAGCAGCACCCGCGGCTGGCGCCGGTTGTCATGCGACGCGGTATTCCCGTTTACACCGAAAAGCCGCCGGCGCCTTCCGCTGCCCAAGCACTCGAGGTCGCCCGGGTCTCGAAGGAAACCGGCATACTGTGTACCATTGCCTTCAAGAAGCGCTACTGCAACGCCTACAGCCGGGCCAGGGAATGGCTGGGCAAGTTCGATCCGGACGACTACTACTCCATCGCCATCGACTACGCCTCGCGCCAGTAGAGCCACGAGAGCCCGCGCAATTCGTTCCTGCTCGACTTCTGCATCCACGCCATCGACCTCATAGGCTACCTGTTCGGCGACGTGGCCCGTGTGTTCGCCTTCAGCAAGGGACCGGACGCCTACGCGGTGAGCCTCGAGTTCGCCTGCGGCGCCGTCGGCAGCATGAACCTCAACTGCGGACGCTGCTGGCAACTGCCGACCGAAGAGGTCGAGATAACCGTGCGGGGCGGCAACTTCATGTCCATCCACAACTCCTCCTCGTGGCGCATCGCCGAGGACGAGGAGGCGGTCGAGTGGCGCGAGCCGCCCACCTTCATCTCGGCCGGCGACAGCGGCAACGAGACAGGGCACCTGGCGGAGCTGGCGGACTTCGTCGAGGCCGTCAAAGAGGGCCGCACCACTCGATCCAATATCTACGAGAGCTACAAGAGCATGGTGCTCTACGAGGCCGTCGCCGAGAGCGCCCAAACGAACGAGCCGGTGACCGTCCATTACGAGGAACTCTGAGCCGGCCTTGCGAGTGTCCCCTTGGCGCGCGTCTCCACCAATTGAGCGCGCTCCTTAAAGGTCTTCTCGTGCGTCGTTCGCACGCGTAAGGCGGCCTCCCGAAAACCTCTTCTCCGCCGCGAACGCCGGGGTTGCCTTGCACTTCGGCCGCGACTGCCGTATAAGCGAAACAGGCTGCGATCATGCGGCCGTACGCGTCCAGCATGTCACTCGCTACAGGGGGCTCGAGGTATGTCGGCTGACCGGACGACTTCGAAAGGGCAGTTGCGTCTCATAGTCATCATCGTGCTCGGCGTTCTCGCGGTGGTTCTGGCGTTGCAGAACCGAGAGATAGTTGACACCCGAATTCTGTTTTTCACGGCCAGCATGCCGCGCTTCGCTCTCCTGCTGTTGACTCTGGCAGTGGGCTTCGTGGCCGGCTTCCTGGCCGGCACAATGCGCCGCAGGCGCGAATGAGGGGGCGTTCGGGCCTGTGTCAGTCCGTGTCCGTCCTTGTGAGACGGGGCTGCCGGCCTGCGCCGAAACTGACTCTTGACTGCCGCTCCGCCGGCGGGTAAACTGGCGGTAATCATGAAGCGAACAGCGACCCAGACCAGCGTCGTCGTAGTACTATAGCCCTCTCTGCCCGGGCATGCCCCGGGCCGTGAGGCGGCGGGTCGTTGTTCGTTCACGTGAACGGACTATATGAGCCCTTCAGCCTCACGCGGCTGGAGGGCTCTTCATTTTTAAGGGGCCCCCGGCCGCGTGGGGAAGGGCGCAGGTTTACCCGAACGGAGCGCCACCATGAGCAAGACAGGTGCGCAGATACTGGTGGAGGCGCTGCTTGAGCACGACGTGGAGTACCTCTTCGGCGTGCCCGGCGCAGCGATTATCAAGCTTTACGACCTCCTCTACGACGGCCCCATCGAGACCGTGCTGACCCGGCACGAGCAGGGCGCCGGCCACATGGCCGACGGCTACGCCCGTGCCACGGGCAAGGTGGGCGTTTGCGTGGCCACCAGCGGCCCCGGCGCCACCAACCTTGTGACCGCCATCGCCACCGCCTTCATGGACAGCGTCCCCGTGGTCGCCCTCACCGGGCAGGTGAAGACCCACCTGATCGGCAACGACGCCTTCCAGGAGGCGGACATGACGGGCATCACCCGGCCCATCACCAAGCACAACTACCTGGTGGGTGACGTCCGCGAACTGGGCCGTGTCGTGCACGAGGCGTTCCACATTGCGTCCAGCGGACGGCCGGGGCCAGTGCTCATCGACCTGCCCGCCGACGTAACCGGTGGCGAGTGGGACGGCGCCGTGGACACCACAATGCAACTGCCCGGCTACAGGCCACCCACGGGCAATGGACACGTCCGCCAGATAGGCCGCGCCGCGGAGGCCATAGATGCCGCGGAGCGGCCGGTGCTCTACGCCGGGGGCGGCATCATCGCCTCCGGTGCGTCGGGGGAGTTGACGGCGCTGGCCCGGAAGGCGAATATCCCCGTGACCACCACGCTGATGGGGCTCGGCGCCTTTCCGGAGACCGATGAGCTGTCGCTCGGCATGCTCGGGATGCACGGAACCGCCTACGCAAACCACGCCGTCACGAACTGCGACCTGCTGATAGCCGTCGGCGCGCGGTTCGACGACCGCATTACCGGCAAGCTGGACGAGTTCGCGCCGCACGCCCGCATCATCCACGTGGACATCGACGCGGCGTCCATCGGAAAGAACGTGCCCGTGGACATACCCATCGTGGGGGACGCCCGTCCGGTTCTGGCTGAGCTGGAGAGGCAGGTCCAGCAGTGTGACCGTTCGCCATGGCTCGACAGGATACGGGCATGGAAGGAAGACTTCCCCCTCGGCTACAGCCCCGACGGCACGAGCATCAAGCCGCAGGCGGTGGTCGAGGAGATCGACCATGCCACCGACGGGCGGGCGGTCATCGTCACCGACGTGGGCCAGCATCAGATGTGGGCGGCGCAGCACTTCCGCTACACCCGTCCGCGGACGTTTCTCAGCTCCGGCGGGCTGGGCACCATGGGCTACGGGCTTCCCGCGGCCATCGGCGCTCAATTCGGTCGGCCTGAAGAACCGGTTTTCCTCATCTCGGGCGACGGCTCCTTGCAGATGAACATCCAGGAGCTTTCAACGGCGGTGCAAAAACGCTTGCCGGTCAAGATTGCCTTGCTGAACAACGGCTACCTGGGGATGGTGCGCCAGTGGCAGGAGCTGTTCTACGACCGCCGCTACTCGGGAACCGTCCTGGCGGAAGGCAACCCGGACTTCGTGCGGCTGGCGGAGGCCTATGGCGCCACGGGCATCGCGGTGGACAGGGCGGACCAGGTCCCCGAAGCGCTCGAGCGCGCCATGGGAATCGAAGACGGCCCGGTGCTGCTGGACTTCCACGTGACCCGGGAGGAAAACGTCTTCCCCATGGTCCCCGCCGGCGAAGCCATAGACCGCATGATCACCGGCATGGCGTAAGCGGGCTCGCACCCACGCGCTATTGGCCCGGATCGAGGGGTTTGTAGGTGGACCAGGGGCAATCCTGGCTGAGCGCCAGCCGTCCTCCGGGCAGGGCCACGGGGCTGCAGCCGCAGACGTAGGCCGCGGGGTCCTGCCCCAGCTCGTCGGCCAGCTCGTCCCACATCTCGCGGGACTCCGTGCTTACGTAAAGCGGCACGTCCGCGTCGTGGCGGCGGATACGCTGGATGAAGAACCGGTATATCTCGGCGCGAACCTCGTGGGGGAAGGGCCCCACCCGCACGCCGGCCAACTCGTCGGCCGCATCACGAGCGGCGGCAACGTATTCGGTATCGAGAAGAGCAGGGTCGATGGCGTCAGCCATGTCCTGGTAGCTCATCCATCCCAGCACGCACATGCCGATGGACTCCGGCACGGGGCGTTCGAACATCTCGTCGATGATCTGCGCGTACTCCTGGCGCCAGCCACGCATCGGAATGATGGGCTTGAACTTATGGCGCACTGGCAGGCCCATCTTTGTGCATCGTGCCGCCGCGTCCAGCCGGCTGACCGCGGGCCCGGAACCGGGCTCGATCCGACGGGCAACGGCGTCACAGGTCACGCTCCACACGCCGATCAAGCGGTCCTTCCGCGGCAGGTCGGCTACCCAGTCCACATTGTCCGAGGCGGTGTGGAAGTAGCCGTAGAGGTCGCCGCAGTCGGCCAGCGTGCGGGTGAAAAGGTCGAACAGGCCGTATTCCGGCTCGAACGCTATCAGATCCGCCCCCCAGCCGATCATGCGGAAGCACCGCTGCCACGGATGCTCCTCGGTCATCGGCACGACGACCTGCTCCATGTATTCCTCCAGATTGACGCCGACGGCGATGCACGCCGCGTCCCGTCCGCTCCCGCAGTAGAGGCAACCGTGGGGGCAACCATTCATCACGCCGAAGTCGCAGGTGGGCCAGCAGACCTGATCACGCTCCGCGTCCCGCTCCCGCGGGTGCGTTGGACGGGTGAGCTGCCAGCCGCCGAGCAGCTTCCTGACCTCGTGCTGGGATGTCCCCTCCGGACACTGCGCCACGACATCGTCCAGGTCTGGGACCTCGCCGGAGAGCTCAATCCTCGTGAACACGAGGGGGCGCGTATATGTGACCGGAACACCATCCGGAGCTTCCGCGGGCGGCCAGGACTCCTGTAGGTCAGCCACAACCTCAGGCACGTCCTCGCGGGTGTAGACCACCGCATCCCCGCGCGCAAACCCGGCGGCATCGAGTATCCTGTCCGTTCGCTGCCGCCACACCGGGTTGGCGTCCACCTCATCCGACACGTAAACCTTGCCAGGTCTCAGGGGATACATAGCCCACCTCACTCCAGATGATTCTTCTTACGCGACCGCTGGAGGAATAGTAGCACCTTGGAGACCGAAGACAAATGCCCACCCTGAGAATGACAGACATTCCGGCGACAGCCCGGTCAGGGGTCGGACCGGATCTTGCGCGGTGGGGGTAATGGGGTGACTGAGGACACAATCCGGACAGACACGAAGAGGCCAAAGCCCAGCGCACCCTGTATCGTATGGCGCAGAGGCAGGTTACAGAGGAGAAAAATGGTGGAGGCGGCGGGAATTGAATGCGCCGGAGGCGCACAAGCCCGCGTCAGCGGGCGCCGCTTCATCCGCCTCGGGCGGACCGCGTTCCGGACTCGAGGTCATCGAGCCACTGGCGGCCACGTCCGCTCTTCAGGAACTTCTCCCGCTCCCGGGCACCAGCATAATCGGGAAAGCGCTCTGTGTGGATG
>JAWODG010000093.1:0-17995 GCA_046483385.1 Candidatus Brocadiia bacterium
CCCTGATCTACTGCGGCCGGCTGCGAAGACCGATGGCGGCGGCGTCAGCGCAAAACGTCCTCAGCGTGACGCCTGGCCACGCCTCCGGGCGTTTTCCGCCTACCGCCTTGCCCTCTTGGCCTTCTCGCTCGCCCTCGTCACGAACAGGGTTCTGGGATACTTTCTTAGCACACCCGGTCTTCTCGCTCAAGACCCACGCCGGACCCGCAGCCGGGGCGAGGTCCGGTTCAACACGCCCGGTTCGGTGGATACTGACCGACGGGCGCCATATCATGGACAAACAGGTTGCAGCAGAGCAAGAAGCCGCGTTACCCCAGGGAGTCGGCAGTCCGGCCTGCACGAACATGCCCGACAACGCCGCAACGTCCACCATGGGCCGCATCTTCGACATACAGCGCTTCTCCATCCACGACGGGCCGGGGATCCGCACGACGGTGTTCATGAAGGGCTGCCCCCTGCGGTGCGTGTGGTGCCACAACCCGGAAGGCATTAGTGGCGAACCGCTTTTGTCCTTCCTGCCGAACAAGTGCATCGGCTGCGGCTACTGCCTGCGCGTCTGCCCGGAGGGCGCTCACCGACTGGACGACGACGGCAACCACGTCATAGACCGTGAACGCTGCACCGTTTGCGGAAAGTGCACCGAGGAATGCTACGCGGGGGCTCTGGAGCTGGTGGGGCGCGAGGCGACGGTGCAGGAGGTCCTCGACGAGGTCCTGCGCGACAAGCCGTTCTACGAGACGTCCGGCGGCGGCATGACTCTGTCGGGCGGGGAACCACTGATGCAGCTCGACTTCGCCGCCGCCCTGCTGGAGGGCGGCCAAAGCGCCAACCTCCACTGTGCCGTGGAAACCTGCGGCCACGTCGGTTTCGCTCGTTTCGAGCGCATCCTGCCGGACACGGACCTGTTGCTCTACGACATCAAAGAGACCGACGCCGAGCGGCATGTCGAGTACACCGGTGTGGACAACGCACGTATCCTGCAAAACTTACGGGAGCTGCACGACCGGGGCGCCGCCGTGCTCGTGCGTCTACCCATTATCCCCGGATTGAACGACCGGGACGACCACTTCAGAGCGCTGGCCGAACTGGCCGAGGAACTGCCGGACCTGGAGGGGTTCGAGGTCCTGCCCTATCACCGGCTGGGAACGTCCAAGCTGGAGCGCTTCGGGATCGAAGATGACCCCCTCGGCGACGTTGAGCCGCCCGAGAAGGAGACGGTCGCCGGGTGGGTGGAAAGGTTGAGGGAGCTGGGCGTGCCGGTGGTCAACGAGACGGAAAGCGCCTGAACGGCCGGGCGCGACGGCGCGAGCCCCTCCGGAAAGGCATCCCATGCGTCGCGGTCAGTATCCCTTCGGGGGGGGCGACGTTCCATCGTGGCCGAGGTTAGCTGCTCTGCAGGCGGGCGAAGGCCGGCTTGAGCGCGGGATACAGCGAATCGTAGAGTTCGAACTGGCGGTCGTAGGTCTCGCGGAGCTCGGGGTCGGGCTTCCGGCGACGCCCGATGTTGATGTTCTCGGTGCCCTCCGCAAGATCATCGAACATGCCGACGCCGACGCCTGCCGCCACCGCGGCTCCAATCGAGGTCGCGTCCGCCGCGTCCGTCGAGAGTTCCTGTGTCTCGACGCAGCAGATGTCGGCCACCATCTGGCGCCAGACGGCCGACTGACCGCCCCCGCCGATGAGCCGGAGCACCTCAACAGTGCGGCGCTCGCGAATGACCTCAAGCACCGAGCGGAGGGCGAATGAGACGCCCTCAACGGTGGCTCGCAGGAAGTGCTCCCGTCCGTGGGTCGGGCCGATGCCGAAGAAGACTCCCCGGGCGTTGGCGTCGTAGATCGGCGAGCGCTCCCCTTCCAGATAGGGAAGAAAGATGAGACCGTCACTCCCGGCGGGGACCGCGGCCAGCAACTCGTCCAGGCGGCTGAAGTCCTCCTCACCCAGCAGTTCCATCGCCCAGTCGAGCGACCGGCCGGCGGCCTGCACGGTGCCGAAGACAGCGCAGTTCCGCCCGTCGAGCGAGGGGAGGTTGAACACGCGCATCCGCTCATCGATGAACGGCTCGTCGGCAACCGACGCTATCCAGGCGGTCGTGCCGATGCAGCAGTAGATGTCCCCGGTAAGCACCGCGCCGGCCCCGACGCTGGCGCAGGAGCCGTCCCCCCCGCCGGCCACCACCGGTATGCCGTCGGGCAGGCCGAGCGCATCGGCAGCGCGCCCACAGAGCGTCCCGACGACTTCCGTGGACCCGTGCGGCTCGGGCAGCTTTTCGGGGTCCAGGCCCAGTTCCGTCACCAGCTCCCGCGCCAGGGCTTGCTTGCGGATGTCCATCCAGTGGGCGTGGGCGGCGTCGGAGTAATCGGTTGTCTCGAACGAGCCGGTCATCCGGCCGACGATGAAGTCCTTGGCCTGCAGGAAGCGCGCGGCGCCGGTGTAGACCTCCGGCTCGTTTGCCTTGAGCCAGAGCATCTTACACAGCGGGGAACGGGGGTCGAGGACGTTGCCGCTGGTGCGGTAGACCGCTTCGGCGCCGACGGCCTCCCGCACCAGTTCCATCTCCTGCCCGGCCCGTGAGTCGGAGTGGATCATATGGGGCCGGAGGGGCTCTCCGTCCGCGCCGACGGCCAGGCAGCCCAGCATCTGCCCGCTGACGCCGATGCCGGCCACCCGAGAACGGAACTCCGGATGGCGCTCAATCAACGCTCGTGTATTGGAGCGGACCCCCGACCACCAGTCCTCAGGATCCTGCTCGGCCACCCCGCCGGGTCCGTAGTGCGTCCGATGCTCTGAGGCCACCGAGTCCAACAACATGCCGAGCGAATCCATCAGGGAACTCTTCGTGCCGCTGGTGCCGACGTCGTGGGCGAGAATGAGGTCTTCCGGCATGAGAGGGAACTCCTCTGAGGAATCGTGCACAAGGGACGGCGTCAGGCGTGCACCGCCTCCTGGGAGGTGCGCTCGATGATCTCGTCCTGGAGCTTGCGGTCGAGGTTGGTGAAGTACTCGCAGAAGCCGGCCACGCGCACGATGACGTGCCGGTAGCGGTCCGGGGCCTGCTGCGCCTTCCTCAGGACGTCCTCCCCGACCATGTTGATCTGTATCTGCAGGCCGCCCTCGTCCACGTAGGTGCGCATCAGGGACTCCAGCACGTCCGGTCCGCTCACCAGGCTCGGGTTCAGCTTAAGGTTGAACGCGCAGCCGCCCGTCAGCCAGGAGTAGTCCAGCTTCGTGACGGAACTGAGCAGGGAGGTGGGTCCGCTGACGTCCTTGCCCTGGGAAGGTCCCAGTGCGTCGCTGATAGGGTCGCCGCGGAATCGCCCGTTGGGCGTGGCCGCCGTCACCTCGCCCCGTCGGACGTGGCTGGTGTAGCTGAACATGTTCGGCGCCGGGACAGCCGGAATGGACGGCTCGTAGCCGTGCACGGCCCGAACGTACGTGTCGTAAACCTTTTCTGCTATCTCGTCCACGTCCTCGATATCATTGCCGTAGGCTGGCGTGCCCCGCTCAAGCAACTGCCGGACGGACTCGCTCCCGGCGAAGTTCTCCTCCAGGGTCTCCTTGAGTTCGGCCAGCGTCAACTCACCCCGCTGATAGACGTACGTTTTTACGGCCGAAAGGCTGTCCACGGCGGTGCCCAGTCCCATCGAGCCGACGGCGAAGATGGTGGGGTAGCGCGCCCCGCCGCGGCAGATGTCGGTGCCCTTCTCCAGGCAGTCGTCCACCAGCGCCGACGCGTAGGGGTCGTAGCGTTCCCGGCGAGCCTGTTTGTGCCTCTCCACGGCTGCATCCAGCAGCGCCCGCACGCGATGCTCCACCTGCTTCAGGTAAGCGGCCAGAAAGTCGTCGAAGGTCCCAAGCGATTCCAGTTCGCCGGTCCGCGCGCCTTCCTCGCCGGCGTAGTCAACCGCCCCGTTATTCAGCACTGACTCGATCATACCGGGGAAAACCACGGTCCCGGCGCCGCCCCAGGTCGGTTGCTTGCCCTGCAGCATGACCTCCACGCAGCCCATGGGGTAGTAGTCACGGGCGTCCTCCACCGGATAGCCGGACCTGACCAGCCCGGGCACCATGACCTCGTCGTTGTAGACCTGAGGCTGACCGAAACCGAGCCGGACGACTTCCACGATGCGCTCCCACAGTTCGTCCGGCGTCCCCTCGTGCACGCGGACGCAGGTGTTGGGATAGGGCTCCTTCGCGGCAGCCACTACGTCCAGGCACATGTAGGACAGCTCGTTCGTGGCGTCGTTGCCGGCGCCGTCCACTCCGGCCAGGCAGGCGCTCTGGACGGTGCGCATGTGGGGCTCGTTGACTTTCAGCCACACGCACTCCAGCAATTCCGCGGCCTCCTCACGTGTGATGCGCCCTCCTGCCAGCTCTCGCTCGTAGAACGGATAGAGATACTGATCGAGCCGCCCGAGCGAGAGGGCCGCCCCACCGCCGATGTTGCCGATGATATGGAGCATCCACGTGAGCTGGAGCGCCTCCCGGAAGGTCTCCGGCGCGCCTTCGGCGACGTCATCGCAGATGGTGGCCATCCGCCTCAACTCCGCGGAGCGCGCTTCGGGCACCTCCGCCCGCCCCGCCTGGTCCCGCAACGTCCCCGCGTAGCGGCGAACGAAACGTATGGCGGCCTCGACCGCGATATGAGTCGACTCGTAGAAGAGGGTCCTTTCTTCGGTTTCCGCGCGGGCCTTCCGCTCCTCTATCTCCCGCAGGATGTCGCCGAGTCCGCGCCGCACGCCCTTGCCGTAGTTGAGGTGCAGGTGGTTGGAGGCGAACCAGGGCAACTCCCTGAGGTTCTCTCGGACTTCCTCCCCGTAGTCGAACTCGAAATGCTGCTCCAGCACGCGGTATATCTCGGAGTAGGTGACGCGCTCGTCGTCGCTGTACTCGCCCTCCAGGCGGCGGGCGATCTCCTGAAGGTCGTCGAACGATATGTTGGCGTCGTAGTGGTCGCGCGCCATCAGCGCCCAGCGGGCAGGCCCGGGGCGGTCATCACCGTCCTCCTTTGCCCCAAAGTGGGCGGCGACGACGCGGCGGGCCTCGTCCAGCCGTTCCGTGAAGGGAGGCAGGCCCTCGGCCAGCGGCCACATGCCGACGATGGAACCGGCCACGAGTTCATACGGCAGCACGACCTGTTCCACGCTGTCGAGCAGGTGGGCGAAGGCTCTGGCGCGACGGATGGGCGCAGGCTCACCTTTCGTCTCGCGCAGCGACTCGTTGACCAGGGTGTAGAACGTGGTGTAGCGAACGCCCGCGTCGTTCATCTGGTGGATGTGCTGCCTCAGCTTCCGGCTGCGCTCTCTCATATTCGCCCTTCCGTCCGGCCCACGGTTACCCTTGTCTTCATTGTAGAAGCTGCGGAGGGCTGAGTCCATTATCTCCCGGGACTCGGCCCGGTATCCCGCGTTCGTCCACCACAGCCAGGAGCATTGCGTCACACAGTCAGCATCGGACTACGGACCGGTGAACTCGAACGCTCCCGCGTCACGGCGCTCCCCGTTGACCGGATTGCCCGCGAAGTCCCGGAACTGGGGCCCGTTAAACTCCCACTCGTAGAGTTCGTCGATGGTGGTATGGGCGTCCTCAAGAGTGCCCCGGGCGACGCGGAGGAACTCGAGTGTACCGGCCAGATGCGTCTGCCCCGGCCCGCCGCCGACCAGGAAGTCGGCCTTGCTGCTGAGGTTGCCCGCCGGCATGGCGCCGACGAACCGGCCGCTGTCAAGACGTCCGTCCACGTAGATGCGTATGCCGTCGGGGGCCGAGCGGTCCGCCTCGGCTATCACGTGGTGCCAGCGGCCGTCGTTGATGCGCGTTCGCCCGGCACGCCGGGCCGCATCGCGTCCGCCCTCGCGCAGCCGCAGGCGCACCCGGCCCTCATCGTCCACCTCCAGGATGTAGCCGGCCTCGTCGGCCTTGCCGGCGATGAGGCCGCCCGAATGCCCCTCGGCGGTCTTGAGGTAGGCTTCGATGAGGAAGTTGTTGGTGTCCATGTCCAGCGTGCGGCGCTCTTCCTCAGGCACAGTGAGGGTCCTCGTCCGCCGCCGTCGCCTGATCTCCATGGTGTGGTCCCCGCTGAGGTCTTCCGCGGGGCAACGGGCGTACTGGTCCCGGCCGTTCAACGTCAGGGCGCCGTCCACCCAGTCCTCCAACGGCCCGAGCCCGTAGTCGTCCGCGTCCACCCCGACCGCAGTCAGCGGGTACCGGGGCATCATGTAATAGCTCTCCCGGCGGGTGTAGTAGGGCCGCAGGTACCAGTGGTCGTCGATGATGCGCGTGGGGTCCACGTTGTTTCGCCGGAACTGCCACTCCCCCACCACGCCGTAGAGGGACCAGGGCACGAACGTTTTGACGCCGTAGTCGATGGCTGGGGAGTCGGCGGTGAGACGAAAGTCGTGCGCCTCCGCATCGCGCACGGGCGAATCCTCCACCGCCTTGCCCACGTCGCCGGCGAGTGCGCCTCTCTGCGTGAGGGCGCGCCGGTAGGTCTCCATCGCAGCGTGGCGGGTCCCGTCAGCCTCGAAGACGGCGAACTCGCGCGGCAGCTTGTGGAAGATGTTGCGCGCCACGGCGGTCGTCTCGTGGGCGAACACGTTGGACTGCGGCCCGACGTGCTCGATGTTAGGTGCCTCCTCTCCGCGCGCCGGACGACCGTGGAAGAACACCCACTCCGAGAGGTCCAGCCAAAGAGAGCCGAGGAAGGCATCGCGGCCCGCCTGAGGGGCCTGTCGCCGGCTGCCGACGGCGAACTTGTAGATGGTGTTATTGAAAATAGTGTTCTGAAGGCTGTGCACTTCCTGGAGGGCCGACGTGTTGCACAGCGGGCTGGTCAGGTCGTTGCTCTTGCCCCAGGCCACGTTGTTGAAGACGTAGTTCTTGAACGAACCGTCCAGGTAGTAGGCGAACGCAAACCGGGCGGTCGTGTGCGTCCGCTCGGAGGCGGGCTGGTCCTTGCGCAGGACGTGGTTCCGGTGCCAGTAGCCGCCCGGGTTGCCCGAGATGTTGCTGTAAACATAAAAGGGGCCGCCCTGCCACGTCTCGATGCCGCCCCAGTCGTTCGTTCCCAGCAGCGGATCGACCACCTTATTGTGATGGACGAGCATGCGGCTGAGCGGCGCGTCCCGGTCCGACCCGGAAGGCTTGCCGCCGAACAGGAACAGGCCCGCCCCGAAGATTCGGTCCAGGATGTTGCCCGCGATCTCGGCGGTCTCCGGGAAGGTATTGATGACGGCCTGACCGTGGTGGGGCCAGGCCAGTGGACGGAACCCGACGTGGAACATGCGGTTGCGCATGATCCGCACCTCCCCGAGCCGGCCGTCCGGAAAGCCGCGCTTCCCGGACAGGATGTCGATCGCCCCGTGGTCGGTCCACGCGATGTCGTTGTCCCTGACGACAACTTCGTCAATGCTGTCTCCCTCGGCCAGCGGCTGCACATGCACCGCCTTCGCCAGGTGCTCGAATCGGCAGTTGGCCACCCGCAGGTCGCGACCTTCGCCCCAGAAGCGGATCGCCGCGTTGTCGATGTCCCTTGTGCCGTCGTCGGGGGCCCACATGTCCCAGTGGACGTTGGTAAAGCGAAAGGTCAGGCCGCTCACGTGCACGTGGCTCACGTTCTCGAGGTCCACCAGGTTGAGATGTCTGGCGACCTCAACGCGGGATTCGTTAGGGTCCCGCTCGTCGGGCAGGCGCACGAACAGGCGTCCGCCATCGCCCTCGCGGCGGAACCAGAACTCTCCGGGCTCGTCGAGGTATCGAGGGTTGTCCTCCAGGTAGTAGCGCAAGTGAGGGGTGTATCTGACCCGCTCGTGCCTGCCCCGGAAGACCAGCCCGCGCTTCTCCGGATCGAAGTCCACGATCCGGCAGGGCGCCGGCGTGCCCATCACGCCCTCCCACTCGGCCCAGATGTGGCCGCCCTCGTAGTACTCCGGCTCGCGGGTCAGGTGTTCGGGGTCAATGCCCACGAAGAGGCCTTCGGGCACGTCTTCGGCCTCGCGTTTTTCCACGTCGTCCCACGTCCACCACTCACTTTTGACGTCGTCGGGGTTGCTCACCGTCCAGTTGGGCGTGCGGGCCAGCTTCAGGCGGTTCACCTCGTCGCCCCGGACCTCCCAGGCGCATCGGGGCGCGAAGGGGATGTCGGCATACCAGACCTTCTCCGGCTCCGAGATGTGCGGCGCGGTCTCGGCGTCGCCACGGCGCCAGCCGGTGACAAGTTCGGAGCCGGCGATGACGGGCTCGCCCGGAGTTGCGCCCGCTGATACCAGACCGGCCAACATCACGATGCACAAGATCATAGGACGCCCTCGCTTCGCCATTCCACGTGCTCCATCCGGGCACCGCGCCCGCCAGCAAGTGAAGTGCATACCAGGTTAATCCGCGCCTTCATACCGGCATCGTACCACGTTTCCGCCGCGCCGCAATCTGACGCCCGCCCGGGGCCGCTCGCACGCTACACCTCGTCCGCGACGACCCGGACTTCGGCGATGCGGAAGACCGTGGGCTCGCCTCCTGCCTCCACGCGGAACCGCACCCGGCAAGCCCCGGATGTCGCCATCCGTCATCTCCCAGCCTTCCCCGGTCGAGCCGGGCACCAGGATGCCGCGGGCGCGGGATGCCATGTGTGCCAGATGGCGGCGGGTCCGCTCCGCATCCGGTTCCCCCGCCGCCTCGAAGTGAGTCAGCGCCGGACACCATAGCCGCGGCATGCCCGAGGGAACAGCCGCTCCATCAGTGCTTCGCGCTCGAATCTCACCCCCGTGTCGTGGCTCATCTCCGGCACCTCAGCGAGACGTGGCCCCATCGTCCCCATCGGCACCCGCTTCCAGCCGGGAATACAGGTGATAGGCGCAGTCGGGACCTATCAGCCTGACGGCGCCCTGCCGGGACAGGCACACCCGTCGCCGCAGGATCAGCCGTCGATAGAGGTACTTCTTGCGGATCAATTCTGCTTCCTTCGCACCCACGGTTTCCTTCTCAGAATGTCAGGATGACCTTCAACGCCTCGCGGGACTTCACCATGCGGACGGCCTCCGCTGCCTGCTCGGCGGGCATCACGTGACTGTAGTAATCGGTCAGATCGATGGTGCCATCCAGCGCCATCTGCACTATCTCATCGTGGGTCTCGTGCTCCCGATAGGGCCAGTTCAGCATGTGGACGCTGGTGTGGTTTTTCAGTTCCAGAAGCGATATCTCGGCGTCGCGCGGACTCAGCACGCCGAAAGCGCCCACCTTGCCGCCGGGCTTCAGCAACTGCGAGCCCTCGCGGATGATGGCCGTCGCGCCGACTGCATCGATGACGAGGTCCATCAGCCGCCCGTCCAGCACATCCCTCACGTCCTGTTCCTTCGAGTTGAGCGTCAGGTCGGGGGCGCTGACCCGTTCGATACGAGACAGCCGGTCGTCGTGGTGCCCGATGCAGCCCACCCAGCCGGCGTCCCGCAGGCGGAGGAAGTTGGTCATAGCCAGCCCCACCGGCCCGTCGCCGTAGATCAGCACCTCCATGCCCGGCTCGAAGCCGAAGTTGCCCAGGGCGCTGTATGCCTCCTTCAGGGTGAGTATCACGCCGCAGTCCGCCGGGTCGATCTCCGGCGGCACCGGACAGGTGTAGGCACCGTCGTACTCCTCCTTCGGCACGCCGAGTTCGTCCATGGCGCGGTGGTCCTGCACGATGGCGTAGTCCTTCATGGCGCCGTACATGCGACCGTAGGGCGTGCCGGGCGCCAGCCGGCCGATGGGGTTGAGGAACCTGTCGCCCGGCTCGATGTACTTCACCTCGCTGCCGCATTCCACCACTTCACCAACATTCTCGTGGCCGAGGATGCAGGGATACTCGACGGTCTCCTCGCCCACCTCGTCGGCGATAATCTTCAGGTCTGTGCCGTTGCAGAGGCCGCAGGCGTGGACCCGCACCAGGCACTCGTATTCCCGCGGCTCGGGCGCGGGTATGTCGACGACGCCGACCTCTCCCGGGCGGAGAACGGCAACTGCTTTCATGGCAACTCCTTCAGCGGGGCCGTCCGGCGCCCACTCAGCATGAGAACACGCGACAGGCGGGCAAGTCGCTCTCGCCCTCCAGACCCGGCAGGTGAGCTTCGATCTCCCCGGCCGGCGGTACGTCGCCCGACAGGTCCGTCACGGTGAGGCCACGGAATCTCAGAACGTCCGCCACCTCCCCGCCCAGATGTCCCTTCAGCGCAACGAAGTGGTGGATCCCGCCGGCCTCTATCGCTTTGAGCACCTCCTGCAGGTTGGGCACGAAGGCCCATCCCGCCCCGCCCCGCTCGGGAGCGGGCCGGTCAAGAAACCGCCCGTGAAACACCGTGGCGGCAAAGTCGTCGGACGTCGTCGCGGCCGAGATGCCGGTGAACGGTTCGGGCGCCATCGCGCCCTCGATGCTGCCCCAGCCGCCGACCCTGCCCGGTTCGGCCAGCCAGTTGGGCGGCGTCTGCGAACAGTGGAACGCGTTGAAGACTCGCCGGTCAGGACCATTGTTGTTGATGTCGAGGATCACGCCCGGTTCATCGGTCAGTTCCCATGCCAGCTTCGCCATGACGGCGTGGCAGATATCCTGCTCGCACACGACCGGCTTCTCCAGCAGCAGGTTGCTCAGCATGGCGACGGTGCAGGGCGCCATGCCGTAGAACCGGGGGAACTCCGACCAGCAGTGGATGGCGCCCGCGTCGATGCGGTCCTGTTCGAACACGTCCTGTATCCACAGGAAACAGCGCGCTATGGCGTCCACTTTGCGCGCGTCGTCGGGCAGAGCCGCCACGGTCTCCCGTAGTTGCGCGACGATCTCTCCCACGCGGGGATCGTCTTTGGCGACGGGGCGCCAGAGCCGGACCTCGCCGAACGGGCCTTCGTACGTATCCTGTCCGTCGGGCACCTGCGCTGCCAGCACGGTGTCGCCCCAGAGGGTAAGCAGTTCATACGTGTGCAGTGAGAAGCCCAGCTCGAAGAGCTTGAGCTGGTTGGTGAACGTGGTGGCGAAGGAGTCCGGATTCGTCCCGACCATGCCGATGCGCATGTTGCGCAGGCACTCGATGCCGTCCATCAGGCGCGCGTACTGCGACAGGAACTCTCGCAGGCAGTCCGGATCGTCCATGTCGATGCGGCAGGACCGCAGCAGCGGCCGGCCCAGCATGCGGGCGTTGTGATGCACGGAGAGGGAGCCGCAAAGCGAGTCACCGCCCCCGCCCGAGGCGACGTCCGCGGGGCAGTCGTTGTTGACCATCAGGAATGCGGGCACGTCCGCCGGCAGCCGGCGGAGAGTGTCCTGAATGACGCGCTCGCGCATGAAGTCGGAGCTGAAGGCTATGACACCCTTGATGTCGGCCATCCGCGGACGCCACTCTGCGTAGAAATCCTGCGCATCGGGCAGGTCACCCAGCAGGCCGTGCAGGCCTATCTGCGTGGAAGGAAACAGAGCGCTGATGCCCAGTTCCTCGCAGGCGTCCTTCACTCCATCCAGCACGTCACGGGTCCAGTCGAGATCGTAGGCGCTGCCCCGCACCACGGGAAGGAACAGCACACTGGTCCTATCGGGAGTACCACCCATCGGTTTCGTCCTCACTGCTCACGGGT
The DNA here is from genome assembly GCA_046483385.1 of Candidatus Brocadiia bacterium. Taxonomy (GTDB): domain Bacteria; phylum Planctomycetota; class Brocadiia; order SM23-32; family SM23-32; genus B1Sed10-231. The sequence goes on from JAWODG010000093.1 coordinate 11,581, forward strand.
TGAGTGCATGGTCAATTGTGTTCATCGGTCGGCACGAACTCGATGGCTCCGGCGTCCCGGGCTTCCCCCACGGGCTCGCGCCCGAAGAAGTCCCTCAGGAACGGGCCGTCGAACTGCCAGTCATACAGCTCTTCGATGGTCGTCTCGGCGTCCGCCAGGGTTCCCCGGGCGACGCGCAGGAAATCCACGGCCCCCGCGAACCAGTCGCCGTCCGGCCCCCGCCCCACGAGGAAGTCGGCGGTGTTGGACAGGGACGCATCCGGGCTCAGGCTCCGTATGTCGGACCGGCCGGCCCGCTCGCCGTCCAGGTACAGGGTCAGCGCGCCTTTGGCCCGGTCGGCTTCCGCGACGACGTGGTGCCATTCGCCATCGTTGACGGCCGCGGCGGAGGCCAGACTGTCGGCGGCCCCACCGGCGCGGAGCGAGAGCGTCACCCCGCCGCGCTCGTTGACGCCCAACGCATAGCCGGCGTCCGCCAGCTTACTCACCAGCGTGCCGCCGGTATGGCCCGGGTCGGTGCGGAAATAGGCCTCGATCAAGAAGCTATTGGCGTCCATGTCCACCGTTCGGCGCTTCTCCCCGGGATAGACGAAGTCGCCCTCCTGCGAGCGTTGGGCCCCTTCCGGAATCCCGATGGAGTAGTGGTAGTCGCTCTTTAGCTTCTCATCGGGCAGCACGCAGTAAACGCTGCTGCCGTCGAAGCGCAGGGCGCCCTGCGTCCAATCCTCCAGCGCGCCGGCGGTGAAGCTGTCGAGCGTGACGCCGTGGGCCGTCAGGTCGTTGCGGGGCACGTCGTAGTACTGGTGGCGCGTGACGTATTCGTCGCTCATGAACATGTTCTCGCCGACGATGACCGTCGGGTCGGCGGGATGCTTGTAGAAGTTCCATTCCCCCACGTTCATGTGGAGCCCCCAAGGAACGAAATAGCGCACTCCCCGGTCAATGGCCGCCGAACCGGCGGTCGGGCGGAAATCGTGGTCCGGGGCGTTACGGGCCGGGGGCTCTTCCGCCTCCCAGCCGGTCTGGCAGGCGTAGGGCTGCATGGCGCAGAGCCGCTCGCGGAACTGCTCCAGCGTGCCGCCCCCGCCCCCGCGGCAGAACTGGCCGAACTCGTTCGGGTCACCGAAAAACACGTTCGCCGCGTAGCCCTGCTGGGGTATGTCTTCGCACGGAGTGTGCCGGTGGAGGAAGAAGTGGGTGCCCATGTCAAGATACAGGTTGGCCAGGTAGATGGCGCGCAGGGAACCGCCGCGGTGGGAGCCGATGACCGTGTTGTAGGCCGTGTTGTTAAACCAGTGGTTCATGAAGCCGATGACCTGCAGGAAGGCCCCGCGGTTGGCGTAGGGGTGGTTCGGGTCGCTGTGCTTACCCCAGGCAATGTTGTTGAAGGTGTAGCTTTTGAACTGTCCGTCCAGGTAGAAGGCGTAGGCCCAAGTGGTCAACCCGTGGCCCCAGCCGCCGGTGGCGCCGTGCTTGTGGCCGATGCAGTTGCCGGAGATGTTGTTGTAGATGTAGGCGGGCCCGCCCTGCCACGACTCGATGCCGCCGTAGTCGTTGGCCGCCAGCATGGAGTGGGTCACCTTGTTGTGGTGAACCAGCACCCGGATGAGCGGGCGCTCGCGCAGGTCGTTGCCGCCCTTGCCGTTGAAGCAGTTGATGCCCGAGCCCCAGCAGCGGTTCAGGATGTTGCCCGCCACCTCCACCAGTTGCCCGTGGGCAATCGAGATGGCGGAGATGTGGGCGTGGGGGCCCGAAAGCTGGCGCCTGCCGATGTGGTTGAGCCGGTTGCGCAGCACCGAAACGCGGAACAGGGAGCCCAGCTCGAAGCCCTGCCAGCGCGTGAGCTGGTCGCCGTCAGAGAAGACGATGCCCCGGTCGTCGGTGTAGGCGATGTCGTTGTCGCTGACCACGATGTCGGTCATCACGTCGTCGTAGGGCGCCCCGAGAAGCTCCGGCGTGTATATCTCGCTGAACTGCTCGTCTAATCGGGAGAAGGCCACGACGGCCGACGGCACGTGGTAGAAGCGGCAGTGGGATACGCGGATGTCGTGGCAGTCGCCCACCAGTCGGACGGCGGCCGGCAGGTGCGCCACGGTCGGCCAGCCTGTCTCGGCCGGCACGTTACCGAAGCTGAAGCGAAGGCCGCTTATCTCGATGTTGTGCTGATGGTGAATCTCGATGCTGTAGAGGCGTCGGGCCGCCTCGAGGACCGTGCCGTTGGGGTCGCGGTCGCCGGGCAGGCGGAGGTAGAGCCGTCCGGCGTGCGGGCCTTCCTCCGCGAAGTAGTATTCGCCGGCCTGGTCGAGGAACTGCGGCAGGTTCTCGACGAAGTAACGGTTGCCGCGGCTGCCGTTGGTGCCCCGGATGGCGTGCCGGTCGGGGTCGTACTCGGTGACCTTCCTTCGGTGCACGGTGCCCATGTTGCCGCTGTACTCGTTCCACACGGTCGCTCCGACGTAGTAGTCCGGGTCCGACCGGGTGAGGTGGTCCTCGTCGATGCTCCAGCCGTCCTGCCGTCCGGTGAAGACGAACCAGTTCAGTTGCGGGTCGTCCGGATTGGTAATGGTCCAGTCCGGCTCGCGGGCGATGGGGATGCGCGTCGCCTCGCCGCCGTCCGTCTCCCACAGACCGCGCGGGGTGAAGTCGGTGCCGATGTCAACGTACCAGACCTTCTCGGGTTCAGGCATGTCGGGCGGTGCGTCATCGGGTCCGCACCGCCGCCATCCGCCGTCGATGCGCTCCGACGCGTAGATGGCCGCCTCCCCCTCGCCCCACGAGGGGTCTGAGGTGAGCCGGATGGGGTTGCCCGGTTCGCCGGACTCGGCGGCCGTCAGCTTGCCCCGATACACCACCCCGGACTTGAAGACGTAGGTATGCACACCCTCGCAGGCGGCGGCGTTGCCCGTGGCCTCCGCGTCCCAGGGATGATGCTTCCACGGGGACCCCTTCGTGCCCGGATTATCGTCGTCGCCCCCCGCGTAATCGATATAACGAGGGGAATCCCCTGCCTCGAAGGTGAAAGGGAGCGGCTTCCACTCGAGATCGCCCGTCGGGGTCACTTCCGCCTGCTGGGTTTCCCATGACCACGTTCCCGCGACGGCCGGCGCCGCGATAAAGACCAAACCCAGCACCAGCAGCCATACGTCCCTGTGTTTTCTCATCCCTGTGCACTCCGTTCGATATACTGGTCGTCCTGTCAGGTCGCCTCACGTTACGCCGTTGACCACGTTGCGCGGGGAGCCGTCCAACCACGCCCGCACGTTCCCCACCGCCGTCTCCATCAGCCGGGCGCGCGCCGCCCTGGTGGCCCACGCGATGTGGGGCGTCACGTGGCAGTTGGGGGCCTGGAGCAGCGGATTGTCCGCATCCGGCGGCTCCTCCGAGAGCACGTCAAGGCCCGCACCGGCCAATCGGCCCTCTTCCAGTGCCTCCGCCAGCGCCGCCTCGTCCACGACGGGGCCGCGGCTGGTGTTGATCAGAAACGCCGCCGGCTTCATCAGCGCCAGTCGCTCCGCGCCGACCATTCCCTCCGTTCGGGGCGTCAGCGGCACGTGCAGCGTCACGATATCCGACTCGGCGGACAGCCGGTCCAGCCCGGCCATCTCCACGCCGTCGGGGGGCTGGTCAGGGGTCTCCACATCGTAAGCCAGCACGCGCATGCCGAAGGCCAGAGCGCGGGTGGCGACGGCCCGCCCGATGCGGCCGAAGCCCACGATACCCATCGTCAGGCCCGCCAGCTCGACCTGCGGATAGTCGCAGTAGCAGAAATCCGGGCTGCGCGCCCACTCGCCCTCCCGCACGCCGGCCGCGTGCTTTGCGACGCGCCGCGCCAGCGCAAAAATATGGGCGAACACCATCTCGGCCACCGAGTCGGTGCCGTAGGTCGGCACGTTGGTGACGGGGATGCCGCGTTCGGCGGCCGCCTCGAGGTCCACCACGTTGTAGCCGGTGGCCAGCACGCCGATGTAGCGGAGATCGTCCATACCCTCGATGACGGTGCGGTCAAGGACGGTCTTGTTGGTGAGAACCACGGGCGCCCCGGCCGCCCTCGGCACGGTCTGGTCGGGCGGGGTGCGGTCGTATATCTCGCATTCCCCCAGCGCCCGGAGCCCGTCCCAGCTCAGGTCCCCGGGGTTCAGTGTATGGCCGTCAAGAACGACTGTTCTTCGCATCTCATGTATCGGCATAAAGTGTTCACGTAAGCGATGTCAATCCATCCTTGTTCCGGCAGCGATCTTCCCCCGGGCTCTATGGCGGACGTCCCATGAAGCCGGGCGAGCACGGCTCACCCGGCGCAAGGCGCAAGCATGGCTTGCGCACTCCAGACCGCCGTTCGCGCGCATGAGGGGGGTCTCGATCCCCGGGCTACACCGGCCGCGCGGACGACCTTCTGGAGTGCGGCAGCCATGCTGCCGCCCTGCCTTTGACGGAGCCATGCTCCGCCTCACGCCCCGCCGCCAGTGCATCTGAAGCGCTGGCCACTCCTGAAACACCAGACCTCTCTTCACTTGACTGCCTCCCGCGGGAAGCGCCGTGCGGTCACTCGTCGCGCTTCAGCATTTCGCAGTACCGCTCGTAGCGCTCCTGCCAGTAGCCCGTCTCCGCGGGCTCGTAGTGCACCGGCTCAAAGGACGCGCGGACAATGTCGCGTATCTGCTGCGGGGACTCGATCACGCCCCGACCGTACGCCTGCACCAGGACGTTGCCCGCGACGGTGGCCTCCACCGGACCGGCGACCACCTGCAGCCCGGTAACGCCGGCCGTCAATTCGCAGAGCAGCGTGTTCAGCGAGCCGCCCCCCACGATATGGAGCGTCCTGTACGAACGGTCCAGTATCTGCCCGATGCGCTCCAGCGCGTAGCGATAGGAGAAGGCCAGGCTCTCGATTATGCAGCGCGTCATCTCAGCCGGTCCTTCCGGCACGGGTTGGCCGGTGCGGCGGCAGTAGTTGCTGATGGCCGTCGGCATGTCGTCGGGCGCCATGAAGCCGTCGTCATTGGGGTCCACCATGGCTTCGGCCCGGGGCGCCTCCCGCGCCATCTCCACCAGTTCTGGATACGAGTAGGAGTTGCCGGCGGCTTCCCACGAGGCGCGCGACTGCTGCAACAACCAGAGCCCCATGATGTTCTGGCAGAGGAAGAAGCTGCCCAGCGTCATCTCGTTGCACAGCCCCGCCTCCAGCGCGTCCTCGCCGGTGGCGACCTCCTCGCAGAGGCTGCCCAGAATGGACCACGTCCCGCAGCTCAGGAACGCCCAGTCGTCCCCCTCACCGGGAACGGCCGCCACGGCCGAGCCGGTGTCGTGGGTGCACGGCGCAACGACGGGCACCGGCCCGAGGCCGGTCTCCTCTTGCACGGACTGCGTCAGGGGACCCAGTTCGGTGCCCGGCTCCACGAAATCGGGCATGATCTCGAGCGGCAGGTCGAAGGTCTGGAAAACCTCCTCGTGCCAGCAGCCCCGCCGGGGGTCGTACAGCTCGGTGGTGATGGCATTGGTGCGCTCGCAGCCGCGCCGCCCGGTCAGGAAGTAGGCCAGCAGGTCGGGCATCATCAGGAAGCCGTCGGCGCATTCCAGCAACGGACTGTCGTTGACCCGAAGTGACACCATCTGGCAGAGGGTGTAGATGGGCAGCATGTAGATGCCCGTGCGGTCGTAGAGTTCGGCTTCCGGCACGCGGCTGCGGACGTACTCCGGCATGCCGTCCGTGCGCGAATCGCGGTAGCAGACGGGGTTCTGCAGCAGGGAGCCGTCCCTGGCCAGCAAGCCGAAGTCCACGGCCCACGTGTCGATGCCTATGCCCTCGGCGGTCTGCCCGTATTCCCGCACGTACTCCCGCATGCCGGTCAGGATGTTGTTGTAGAGGTCCAGCACGTCCCAGTACATCGTGCCGCGGACGCGGGCGGGCTCGTTGGGGAAGCGGTGTATCTCCTCCGTGGTCAGGAGTCCGTCGGTCAACGTGCCCACGACGACGCGTCCGCTCTCCGCACCCAGGTCCACCGCCAGGAAACGTTTCGTGGCCATCGGCATCCTCCCAGGGAAAGCCGTGCGTGCAGTCTTCGTTCCACTCGGGGGTCCAGTTTAGCCTACGTCCGCCGGGCTGCAAGCACGGCCGCTATCACCAGCCCATCACTTTCAGCCACTCGTAAGCGATGAGCAGATGGCCTGTGGCGTTGGGATGGACCGGTTCGTCGCAAAACTCATCCGACCGGTGGAACTCGAGCTGCCGCTGGAACATGGCGTGCGTCTCCACCAGCCGTGCATCGAAGGCATCGGCCAGGTCGGCCACTACCTCAACATACTCCGGGATGATCTTCATCACGCGCCCGCGGTAGCCCTCCGCCGGGTCCGGCCCCGCGGTGGACATGTAGAAGGGCTACCGCGGGCGCGTGATGAAGATCATCCCGGAGTATGTTGA
>JAWODG010000154.1:0-2537 GCA_046483385.1 Candidatus Brocadiia bacterium
CCGGGCGCATCTCCAAGCAGGGCCGCCGGCGGGCCCGCTGGCTGCTGGTGGAGGCCGCCCACTGCGCGGTGCGCGGGGCCGGTCCCTTGAGGGCCTTCTACCGGCGGATCAAAGCGCGCAAGGGCACCAACGTCGCCGTGGTGGCCGCCGCCCGCAAGCTGGCCGTCATCATTCAAGCTGCCGTCAGGCAGCCCACATGTTGAAAGGCGGGGAGCCCTACCGCTATGCGCCCGAACGAACCACGCGCGAGAAGCTGGGCCGGATGCGCTACCACGCCACCGGAGTGCCCCGAAAAGGCGGGGTGGCGAAAGGGACGCCACGCTCGGCCGCCTATGGGACCGGCGTCCGCAGCAGGACATTGAGGGCCAAAGAGGACAAGGAACGCCTCCAGAGCGCCCAGTGCCTCTTGCGAGCCTTCATCGAAGAAAGGACGAAAAAACCGAGACCGCCGGCCGAAAGCAGTTGACACACACATCGGTAGGTGATGTTGTCGGCCCCCTCCAGCAGGGGACGCCTCTGCTCGCCGTCTTTCCAATCCTCCCTCTTCGGGATGGTCGGCGCTATCCGGTGGCCGTCCCAGAGCTTCTCGATGATCTCGGAGTCGCCGTAGCCCTTCCGGCCGCCAGGGCTTCGGCCTCTTTCAGAAGCTCCGGATGGGTATCGGCCATATCGTCCACCATCCGCTTCAGACTCTCGTTGTCGGGGCGGGAGGCCGCCGTCACCTCGTAGGCCACCGGCAATTCGTATTCGGCATCCACCACCAGATGGAGCTTATAGCCGAACCACATCTTGACCGTCTCCCACAGGGTCCCGTCCTCCCGGCGGCCGCGGTCGGTCTTCTTGCCGAAGTCCGCGTCCGTATCGCACCGCACGTGCGGCAAATGCTGCTGAACCTGCTGGAGAACGGTCTCGACGCCGTCGAGGAGGGTGGCCGAGTCGAACTGAGCGCCCGATCCCGCCACGGGTCCGACACGGTGGAGATACGCGTAAGCGACAACGGCTGTGGGATACCGGAAGAGGCGATGTCCCGGCTGTTTACGCCCTTTTTCACCACCAAAGAGATGGGCGAGGGGACGGGACTGGGACTGGCCATCGTATATGGCATCGTCAAGATGCACATGGGCGAGATAGAAGTGGACAGCGAACCGGGTGCCGGCACTACCTTTACCGTGCGCTTGCCGGTTGAGGCCGACGTAGAGTCGAAGGAGACCGAACCTGTCACCGGAGAAATGCCATGAGTCAGGTAAAGAAGGTATTGCTGGTGGACGACGACGCGGACTTCGTGCAGATCAACAAGTCCGCCCTGAGCAAGGCCGGCTACAACGTCGTTGCGGCGTACGACGGCAAGGAATGCCTGAGGAAGGTTCATACGGAGAAGCCCGACGTCATCGTACTGGACCTGATGATGGCCACGTGGAGCGAGGGATTCGACGTAGCGGAAACGTTGCGGGGAGCGGTGGAGACCCGGGACATACCGATCATCCTGGTCACGGCCGTCAACATGGACAACCCGCTGGAGGCCGAACCGGGTCTGCGCTCGCTGTTTCCGGCCAATGAGTACATGGCCAAGCCCGTGGAGCCGGAGGAGTTGGTCGGGGCCGTCAAAAGAGCGCTGAGTCACAAGGCGTGAATGGAGGTCGAGGACCATGACCAAGGAGTCTCCGCTGGTCCTGTTGGTTGACGACGATCCGGATTTTCTGCAGATGTGCGGCAACCTGCTGGAGGCCGCCGGATACCGGGTCATGCGGGCCGTCAGTGCCCAGGAGGCCCGTGAGGAGATCAACAGCCGGGTCCCGGATATGGTGATCACCGACCTGATGATGGGGCGGCTTTTGGCCGGATTCGAACTCTCCCAGGACATCGGCCGGGACTCGGCCCTGAGCCACCTGCCCGTTATCGTGGTCTCGGCCATCGCGGACCGGGAGGAACTGCACTTCCATCCGACGCTGGAACAGCAACTGAAGGCGTTCGGCGTGGCGGCTTACTTCGAGAAACCCGTCGACCCGGAGGAGCTTCTGGCCCGCATGCGGGAACTCCTCGAAGGGGCGGCCTCCGGGGGGACGTGATGGAGGATCGTGCTGCCCGCATACTCGTGGTGGACGACGAACCGGGCATCCGCGAGGGATGCCGGCGCATACTCACCGACGACGGCTACCGGGTTGATACGGCTGCGGACGGACAGAAGGGCCTCGACTTGCTGAGCGAGAAGGGGGACTACGCGGCTGCCCTGGTGGACTTGAGGATGCCCGGGTTGGGAGGCCTGGAGTTTATTGAGCGCGCCGCCGACCTCGATCCCCATATCGTGCTGCTGGTCATCACGGCCTACGCCGCGCTCGAGACCGCCGTCGAAGCCACGAAGCGCGGCGCCTACGGCTACGTCCCCAAACCGTTCACACCCGATGAAGTGCTCCTGCCCATCCGCCGTGGCTTAGAAAGACGGTCCCTGGTCCGGGAGACAGAAGGCCTGCAAAGGGAGCGCGAGCAGCGGCTGCTGGAGGTTGCTTTCGAGCGCTCCAAGTGCAACACCATCATCAACT
>JAWODG010000096.1:0-19814 GCA_046483385.1 Candidatus Brocadiia bacterium
GGTGCTGGAGGGAGCATCGGTCCAGACGGTCCGCAGCCACCTTTTGAAACTCGGCGCCCGGATCCGGCAGACCTTCAGGCGAGTCTGGGTGCACATAGCCGGGGGCTTTCCCCTGCGGCGGGCGCTGGCGGTGGCCCTTCGGCGGATTCAGGCCATGCCCAACGCCCCGCCGGCCGGCGCGTAAGCCGCCGCCAGCCCCGATCAAGCACGGTTATCCGCCCTTCCCGGGGGAGGGTATGCGGCGGGCCAGGCCAAAAAGTGAACCGATGGTCCTTTCGGGGCGGCAATCGCCCTCGCTGCGCCCACCCCGAGCCCACTGCCTGCCCTTTCGGCACGTCCCAGCGCCATTTTCCCTCCCACACCCCATCCACACACGCAAAAACCGCCCATCACGCGACCGTCATGAATAGAGTGGGGTATGCCATGTCGATTATCTGGACGTTCGTGTGTGTGGCTGCGGGCGGAATCCCCGGCGGTTGCGGACCGGGAGCGCCCGCGTGGAACTTTATATCTGTTGCGCTTTCAAGCATTGATTCATTGGTTCTGGCTCGTGCCGGGACCGGAGGCGGGACGGCATATCCCGCGACAAGAAGCGGCAAGGTCCGCCGTCTGTCGGCAAGATGGAAGGCGCCGGCGAGCCGGCGGACTCCAGGGGCCGCGCCCCGCGCGACGCAGAGTTGCGCAACGTGCACGAACGGTTAGCCCTGGAGTGCGGCGCCTTCCGCGCGCAGAGCTCGGCGCCGCCCTCATACCCGGCGGCTTGCCGCCGGCGGGGATCCCGAGCAAACTATGCGCCCACGGACGAAGGCGCACGGCATCTCGGACTGCCCATCCGGTCCCTTGTTCATCACTCTGTCCGTCAGGCACCTACTACTTGCCCATCTCTTCGAGGTTGTCCAGGCAGTAGGCTATGCAGTCGAGGGGCGGGTAGCGGTAGCTTTCCTGCTCGACGATGTACCACTGCGTGCCGCCGATCCTCTCGCAGAGGTTGAACAGGCGCTCCCACTCCACGTCGCCCTCGCCGATGAGCGCGCTGTCCACCGAGGTCGAGTATTCCTTCAGGTGGACGGTCAGCGCGCGGGCGGGGTAGCGCTCGACGTAGGGGACCGGGTCGCCGCCGCCGTGCAGCGCGTTTCCCGTGTCCAACTGCATGACCACGTCCTCGACGGTGTTGCCGAAGAATATGTCCCACGGCAGCTCGCCGTTCATGGGCTGGAACTCGATGGCGTGGTTGTGGTAGCCGACCCACATGCCCTCGGGGCGGACCTTCTCGGAGATGCCGTTGAAGATCTCGGCGGTCTCGCGCCAGGCGTCCGCGGAGTTGCGTCGCTCCTCCGGCAGGCCGGGCACGATGAGGAACTTGTTGCCCAGCGTCTTGTTGAACTCGATGGTCTTCTCCAGCTCGTCGCCCAGGAGGGTGTTCAGGGCGATGTGAGTGCCGCAGACCTCCAGGCGGAGTTCGTCCAGCATGTCGCGCAGCTCGGCGGCGCTGCGGCCGTAATAGCCGGCGAACTCGACGCCCTCGTAGCCCATGTCGGCGATAGCCTGGAGGGTGCCGGGCAGGTCCTTCTCGCACTCTTCGCGCACGGAATACAGTTGCACTCCGACGGGGATTCTATCCATCTCGGCGGCTCCTGCTTGTTCTGAATGAGTCACGTGATGAGGTGTGCCGGTTCTTGTAACACGGGCGGGACGGCGCGTCAAAGTCGCGGGGCCGGCAGCCCGGCTCGCGTCTCTTGTATCTGTTCTGTATCGCCCGGTGCGCAAGCACGAGCGCGAGGGGCTTGTAGTAGGCCGCTTCAGCGGCCGTGGGGCATTCAGAGCCGGGGGCATTGCCCGACAGAGGTGCCGCCGGTTGTCTGCCGCCAAGCCGGCGTACTCCAGGGGATGTCCCCTGACGACGAAGAGTTGCTTCGTTTGCACGAACGGCGGTCCCTGGAGTGCGGCGCCTTGGCGCCGCCTTCATACCCGGCGGCTTGCCGCCGGGCGGGACGCCGGAGAGTGTAGGTGAGCGCAAAGATAGGTGGGCAAGCCCGCCGCCTGCCGGCAAGCCAGCAGGTCAGAGGGCGCCGGCCAGCCGGCGCACTCCACGGGACGCGCGCCGGACAACGTCGAATTGCCTGATGTGGACGAACTGTGAAATCTGAAGTGCGAAGCCTTGTGCGCTCGAGGCGCGGCGCCGCTCCGGAGCCCGGCGGTGGTTCGTTACAGCCCCGCCGTCAGTCTGATTGCTGTTCGCCCTCGGCCCCTGGCTCGGGCGGGGTGAGCACGCGTTCGAGCCGCTGGACCTGGTCGTCGGTGGCTACGAGGACGAAGTCCGTGGCCGGGCCTTTGGCGTAGCGGCCGCCGTCGGCGGGGGCGCCGACTACCACCTTCTTGCCCTTTGCCGTCTCGGTTTCCATCTCGACGGTGAGGTAAGGGGAGTCGAAGCCGTAGAGGGCGGGGGACTTCTCGACGTAGTCGGCCACGCCTTCGGCCTCGAACTCCTCCAGCAGCATCGCGGCCTCGTCCACGGCGGCGGCCAGCGGGTCCTGGACCGCCGTGCCGTCTTGCCGCTTCCACCCGTTGGTCTGCTCATCCCTGATGAAACGGACGGCCTCCTCGCCGCGGCGGACCGTGAAGGCCGTCAGGTCGGTTGCCCGGCAGACCAGTTTGGAGGCCAGGGAGGCGCGGAACTGCTCGACCTTGTAAGCGGGCAGGACGAAGACGCGGGGGTCGCCCTCTAGCATGGCGTAGCTGCCCTCGGCGGGCTCGTCCGTATCCTCGCCTATGAGGAGCGTCTGCGTCCTTTCAGCGGGTTCTTCTTCGCCCTCCGATGACGGCTCCCGGTAGGTGACCGTGCCCGTGGCCTTCGGCTCCTCCAGCCCGTATGGGGATAAGTCTTCGGGCTCCTCCGCGACGAATGCGCCGACGCGCAGCCGCCCGAAGGTATCCACGATCATGCGCGCGGCCCACTGGTCGGCGGGGCCGGTAACGGGCTCCTGAAGCCTCCAGTCGGCGTCGGCGGACTCCCGCGTGCAGACGAACTCGCCGTCGTCGTGGCTGAGGAGGACGCGAACGGCGCGCTCGGCCGGCTCGGACAGTATCTCGCGGTCCAGGAACGCCAGCCGTCCGCGGCGGAAGGCGTCGAAGTAGCGCTCCTGCGGCACGAGCAGCACGGGCGGGTAGTCGGCGCGCTGCGCATATACCGTGTCCTCGTCGGGCGCCTTCCCGAAGGCGACCCATGCCAGGGGCTCGTCGTTCTCATCGCTGAGGGTCACCGTAATGCGGTCACCCTCGGTCAGCCCGTAGGCCCCGAAGTCCTCAGGCTGGTCGGCCACGAACTCCTTGACTTCGGCCTGGGTCAGGTCCCGGATGACCTGGTCGATGACGGAGCTGTCGGCGGTTTCGGGGCTCTCAGCATCGATCTCCCAGTCATCGCCCGACCTGCGGAGCACCAGGTCGCTCTCCGGCCCGCTGACGGTGAGTTTCGCGACCTGCCGGGCTTTGGCGTCGGCCAGGTTATGGCTCCGCAGCTCGTCCGCCGTGACGCGGACGCCGTGGTAGAGTTCTTGCGGGATCTCCACCACCGTGGTCTCGGCGTTGTACATGGCGTAGTGGGTCGTTTCCTCGTCGGCTTCCACGGCGGCGAAGGCGAACTCTTGGGTCTCGTCCTCGCTCTCGAGGACGACGGTCACATCGGGCTCATCCAGGCCGAACTGCCCGAGGTCGGTCGGATCGTCGGATGCGAAGTCGTCGTCGCCGATGCTGTGGTTGTAAATCTTGTCGGCCACCAGCTCGACCGCGTCGCCGTTGGCCAGGTCGAGGAACGGTTCTTTCAAGTCCCACGTCCCCTCGGACTTCTCGCACCGCACCGTGGCCGGCTCCTGCTGATCCTCGGCGCTCAACGTGACGGCCACGGTGTTGAGGTCGAACGTGCTGATGCGGGGTGCCAACTTCTTGCTGCGCAGGTCGGTGACGGTAACGTCGGTTTTCGCGATGATGTTGCTGGCAACGGCGAAGACCCTTTCGTCTCCCTCCAGTTTCACGGAGACGGCGTCCGCGGCGCCGGTTGGTTTGCCAACGAGCATGGTCCACGTCCGTCCGTCCGGCCCATCGAGGGTGATGGTCACACGCCGGCGAGGCGAGTCCAGCCCGTAATCGGCCAGCGAGACCGCGTTGTCTTCGGCGGGGGAGACGGACCACTCCTTCTCGGCGGTCTCCAGCCTTTCCAGGATGCCCTCGACGGCCCAGCGGTCCGCGCGCGCCTGAATGGGGGCGGTGATGCGCCATTCGTCGTCGGCCCGCTCGCAGACCACACGCGTTTCGTCCTCGATGAAGGCGACCTTGCTGACGTCCTCGGTGGCGAAGTCGGGAAGCAGGCGGGTGCGCTGCCGCTGCATCTCCTCGGAGGTGGGCTGCTTCGAGAGGGAGTAGGCGATCAGGCCGGTGATCACCACGGCGACCAGCAGGACGATGGTGGTTTTGTAGTTTTTCATGGCAGTGCCTCGCGGAAATGCCTCATCTGCGACGCAGGACCCAGACGACGATGCCGGCGGCGATGCAGAGCGCGGGCAGGCCACCGATGAACAGGTAGCGGGCGGCCGTCACCTCGCTGCTGGAGACGCTGACGGTTTCCACGTCCATGCTCTTGGGGGGGATGCCCAGCATATGCATCTTGCCCGCCATCCAGTTGGCGGCGTTCGACAGCAGGTAGAGGTTGCCCCTGTGCTGCTCGACCGTGGCGTTGGCGAAGGAAAGCGAGCTTCCCAGGACAAGCAGCTTCGGGCCCTCTGCCTGCGGCGGACCCGGCATGCCCGGCCGCGGCGACGCCGGCTGGACGAGCGCGCCCACAATGACCGGCTGAGCAACGTCCACCCCCGGATCGTATTCGACCGATTGCCGCTCCCCGGGCTCCAGGTCGGTTTCGCCCCAGCTCGAGTCCACTCCGCGCAGCAGGGCCTTAGTCTCCAGCGACTGTGTCGGCTGCGCGTTTGCTATCTCCAGCGGGACGGGCTGTTCGAACCAGAGGGTGTAGTTCCTCAGGTCGGAGGTGGCCGGATGGTCGGGCAGTCCATCGCCCATGACCGGCACGGCGGCCACGGTCATCGGCGAGCCGAACAGGCCCTGTACCACGGCGACGCCGACGGCGTCCTCCCGCGCGCCGATGCCGTAATTCATCAGCAGTTCGTCCACGTTCGTGTCCACGTCGGCGCTGAAGTCGGACTCGAGCATGATGACCGCCGAGCCGTTGCGCTCGTCGAGGTACTGTCGGATGGCCCGCAGCTCCCCTTCGCCGAGCGGGGTCTTCGGCCCGGCCACGAGCAAGGCGGCGCAGTCCTCGGGCACCTCGCCTTCCATCGCCAGGTTCAGGGGCTTGACCTCGTAGTTATCCCTCTCAAGGGTGTTGACCGCGCGGGACAGGGAGTAGGCGGGGCCGCTCATCACGCCCTGTGCCTGCGGCTGCGTCGGCTGTTGCTGTTGCGCCTCGAGCGGGCGTTCTCCGTGGCCCGTGAGGGCGTAGAGGACGGCCTTCTCGCCTTCGGTCAGCTTCTTCAGGGCGCCGGCGAAGGCGGCCTCGCCCTTGAAGACCTCGGGCATCCGCTGCGATCCCCCGGAGCTCTCGGCGATCTTGTCGAAGGGGATGGCTTCGTGGCGGTCCCCGACGATGAAGACGACCGACGGCGCGGTGAGGTCCTGCACGCCAAGGTCGGCCAGCAGCTCGTTCACCCGGGGCTGGGTGGACGCCTGGCTGAGGTCCAGCTCCTGCACCTGCATGCGCGGGGCGCGGGACTTCATCTCGTCCAGCATGTCGCCCACGAACCCGAAAACCGCCATGTCGTACGGGTTGGTGGACCGGTAGAGGACCACGGCCCGCACATCCTGCTGCAGGGACGCGAGGATGCGCTCAGTCTGGGTGTGCAGTTCGTACTTGCCGGTGCCGGTCCAGTCCAGGCGAGCGTAGCGGCGGGTGGTGATGTAACAGAGCAGCCCGGCCAGGGCGATGACCAGCACAATGACGAAGGCGAAGTTGACGCCCTCGGCCGTGCGCCCCCCGCGCAGCAGGGCCAGCAGGCGTTTGTAGTCCAGCGCGATGCCGCCCGCGGCGAGCACGCCTCCGAGTATCCACAGCGCCCACGCGATGTAGTCGGTTTGGACGAAGGCTCGCGCACGGATGTCCCGCACCATGAAGCCCGCTATCAGCAGGGCGAAGCCCAGCAGTATCCCGGCCCGCAGCAGCGTCCGCCAGCGGGGTGTATCTCGTTTGCCCATCTCGCTCATCTCCACTTTCTGAGTTGCAGCGCCCGCACCGTCAGGAAGAGGAAGAGCGCGGTCGTTACCACGAAGTAAGCCACGTCACGGGTGTCCACGATTCCCTTGGGGAAGCTCACGTAGTGCCACGGCGGCGAGACGTAGCGCAGCACCGCCGCCCACGCGCCGCCCGACCCCTGGCCCAGGAACCACAGGAAGTAAAGGCCGATGAGTATGGCAAAGCTGATGATGGCCGACGCTATCTGGATACGTGTCAACGCGGAGCAGAGCAGGCCGATGGCCAGAAGCTGGCCGGTCAGCAGGAACAGGCCCAGAAACCCCGCCAGCAGCGGTCCGACGTCAACCGGTCCCAGGAAGCGCAGGAAGACCATCTCGACGGCTATGGGGGAGAACATGACGGCCGCGAAGACCAGCGCCCCGACGAACTTGCCCAGCACCACCTCCGTCTCCGTCACGGGCGTGGTCATCAGCGTCTCGATGGTGCCCTGGTTTGACTCCTCGCTGACCAGCCGCATGGTCAGCACCGGGGCGGCCAGGATGAGCAGGAACAGCGTGATGTAGAACGCGTAGTAGACCTGTATGTTGGGCTCGATCTGCGGCCCGATGCCGAGGGCGAACAGAATGCCGTGGGCGAGAGCGAAACCGGTGAGCACCACGTACGCTATCGGCGAGAGGAAGTAGGTGTACAGCTCGCGTTTTGTGATGACGGGGATGTTGACCATGGATCATTCGCTCCGTTTGGCTCGACGCGACTTGATCGAACTCACTACCGTGATCAGCACGGCGACGGCGGCGGCGACGGCCAGTGCTATGAACCCGCCCCTGAAGCCCCAGCGACGGAACCCCACGATGCAGCCGGCCAGGATCGCGGAGAGGAAAATCAGTCCGGACAGCGCGAACGAAAGGGCGACGGTTCGATCGAGGTGCAGTGCCTCGCGGCAGCCGACAACGACGCTGCGCACCAGCGCCACAAGGCCGACCAGCAAGGCCAGCGGCAGAAGGACCATGGCGCACCACCGGGCCAGGCCGGCAATCGCCTCGCCCGCTCCGGAGGCGCCCAGTCCGATAAGGAACCCGGCCAGTGAGAGCGCGAAGACCACGGCTGCGGCAGCGACCAAAGGCACCATGGCCGCGCCGCATGAGTAGAGCCAGATGCTGACCGTGGCCTCCCACGGGGCCTCCCCGAACAGACGTCCGGGCAGCCGGAAGACGCTGCCCAGCACGACCGTGACCGCATCCGCGACGACCAGCACCAGCGGCAGCAGCACGAGCAGGAGGCCGGTGATTCGGGCGGGGAGGGTGTGCAGTTTGTAGACGTCGGCGGCCGCCTCGCCCGGCTCCGGGGCGGTGAGGCCGAAGTAGGACAGCGCTGCCGGAAACGCCACGATCAGCAGCGCGCCCAGGCAGACGGCGAAGAACGTCAGGGGTTCGTGCAGTCCGCCGTCCACGGCCATGCGGCCGAAGAAGCGGGCCGGTTTCAGCAACAGGTCACGCAGGCTGCGGCGGAACGCGGCGGCCGGAGAGCCCTCTCCCAGGGCCTCCCAGCTCAGCCGGTCCGGTCCTGCGGTGCCTGCGGTTTTGGGACTCGCACCGGCGGCAACCTGGTCGCTCATGGTTATTCCTCCTGCGTCACTTCGGCAAGTTCCTCTTCATCGCGACCCAGCGTGATGCGGTGGAACACGTCTTCCAGTGTGGCGCGGGTGCGGGTCAGTTCCCGCAGACCCCAGCCGTTGCTGGTCGCCGCGTGGAAGATGCCCTCCCGCACGTCCACGCCCGTATCGGTGGCCACGTTGAAAGTGTGCCAGTCGGCCGAATCCGTCAGGTGGACGTGCTGCACGCCGTCCAGCTTGCTCAGGTCCGCCTCGATTTGCCCGGGGTCTCCCTTCAGTTCGACGGTGACCATGCCGTGCAGCAGGCGGTCGGAGAGGGCGTGGGGCGTGTCGTCCGCCACTATACGCCCTCCGTCGATGATGAGCACCCGCTGGCAGATGGCCTCCGCCTCGGCCAGGATGTGGGTCGAGATCAGGACGGTGTGGCGTTCGCTGAGGTCGCGTATCAGATGGCGCACGTCGCGGATCTGGTTCGGGTCCAGGCCGATGGTCGGCTCGTCCAGGATGAGGACGTCCGGTTCCCCGAGCATCGCGTCGGCCAGGCCGACCCGCTGGCGGTAGCCCTTCGAAAGGGTTCCGATGATCTGGTCGGCCACGTCCTCGATGCTGCACAGGCGGATGCACTCCCGGATGCGGCCGCGCCGCACGTTCCGCGGGACGCCTTTCAGGTTGGCGCGAAAGGCGAGGTACTCCCGCGTGCGCATCTCGGGGTAGAGGGGGTTGTTCTCCGGCATGTAGCCGATGTGCCGCCGCAAGGCCGTGGCATCCTCACGCACGTCGCAGCCGGCGATGCGCGCGGTGCCTTCGCTGGCGGGCAGGAAGCCGGTCAGCATGCGGATGGTGGTGGTCTTGCCGGCACCGTTCGGCCCGAGCAGGCCCACTATCTCCCCGCGGTCGATCTCGAAGTTGACGTGGTCAACGGCCAGGAAACTGCCGTAGTATCTGGTCAGGTTCTCGGCTTCAACCAGCACCGTGCAGTCCTCCTAAGCAGTATCTCGGCGCGGCGGACGTTCGCGCACCCGGAGAGCAGCATTAGTGTGGGAACGGCCGTATCAGGTTCAATCAAGCATCGCGTTACGGCTCGCCGGGTCCGTCGCTCTCCTGGTCTGTCCCTTCCGACTGGTCGGCCTCGGGCTGGACCCCGGGCATGAGTTCCCGGAGCCTGGCGGCCTCCTCCTCATGTCCGGCCTGCTTGTGGGCCAGGTGGGCCGCGGTGTACTTGCCCGAGTTCTCGGCGTTCTGCGCCAGCCGGTTCCATTCGTCTTCGCTGATGTCTTCTTCCAGAACTCGCTTCGCCCGCATGTAGAGCGGGGTGTTTCCGTCGTCCATGGCCCGACGGGCAATCTCGCGGGTCAGGTCCCCGGCCTCGCACCGCTGGAAGAACTCCAGGGCGTCGTCGTAGTGCTCCGCGTCCATGAACTGCTTGCCGGTATCACGCATCTCCTCCTCGGTCGTCTTCTCGCCGAAGAGTATCTTGCGCTTGGCCTCGAAGCCCGGGAGATTGTCCTGCTCAGGCATATGTGCGTGCCACAACTCGAGTGCGGGAAAGAAGCCGTACTATGGCAAATGCCCGCGCAGGTGTCAAGTGAGCAGGCTCCGTCTCCCGGCCACCGGTGCGTCAGTCCTTCAGCGCCGTCATGGCGGCGGGGACCGTCTTTTTGGGGCTGACCTTGTAGAACGCCTGCATTATCTTGCCGTCTTCATCAACGAGGAATGCGGAGCGGATGACGCCCTCGTATTTCCTGCCGTACATGGACTTCTCGCCCCACGCGCCCCAGGCTTCCGCCACGGTATGGTCCTCATCGGAAAGCAGCGGGAAGCCGAGCCCGTTCTTCTCGTCGAACTTCTTCAGCTTCTCCACGGGGTCGGGACTGATGCCGACGGCGTCCACCCCGAGCTTGCCGAAGTCTTCCAGCGCCTCGCTCACGGCGCACGCCTGCGTGGTGCAACCCGACGTGCCGGCCTTGGGGTAGAAATAGACGAGCACCTTTCTGCCCCTGTAGTCGGACAGCTTCACGGTCTCCCCATCCTGGTTCTCCAGCTCGAAAGCCGGCCCCTGGTCGCCCTGCGTCAGTTCGGCCATCTTTCGTCCTCCCTTCGGGGGCGTTATGCGTGGTTTCTCAGTTTCAGCTCCGACGGGTGCGGGTTCAGATACGTCTGGTCCCGCAGATACGGCTCATCGTACTTGCGCACGTAGTGCTGCATGAGCGTGACGGGGACGACGAGGGGGATGAGCCCCTCGCGGTATTCCCCGATGACGTCGAGCAGCTCCTGCTTCTCGTCGGGGGAGAGGTCCTCTTTGAAGTAGCCCATCATATGCTGCAATACGTTGACGTGGCGGGGGGCCGTCGCCATCTCGCTCAGCGCCTTCATGAGCAATCTCTCGTAGCGTGCGAACAGCTCGTCGCGCTCGACGTCACGGGCGCGGGCCACCATCCTGCCCATATCTCGCAGGCGCTGCGGGCTGTGGGACATGAGTTGCAGCTTGTGGCTCGCGTGAAAGCTAACGAGGCCCCCCACGCTGCCGTCTTCGCTCAGGAAGTCCCGGTAGCGGGCCAGACAGAAGACGCGCTCGATGAAGTTCTCCCGCAGGTTCATGTCGTGCAGCCGGCCCTCTTCCTCGACCGGCAGGAGGGGGAATCGTTCCATGAAGGCGCGTGCGAAGATGCCCACGCCCACGCGTTGGGGCATGCCGTTCTCGTCATAGACGCGCACCCGCTCCATCCCGGAACTCGGCGAGCCGCTTTTGAAGATGAAGCCGTGCAGGTCGGCCTCTTCCAACTGTCCGAGGCGCTTTGCGGCCCACTCCTTCATCTGCGCCGTCTTGTCCTCCCCGCTGCGGGAGGTAACGAGGCGGGGGTCCCCCGGGTCTCCCACCAGCCGCATGGCCTCCCGCGGAACGGGCAGGCCGCACTCCACCTCCGGGCATACGGGCACCCACTCAACGAACCGGCCGAACGTATCCGTCAGGAAGCGGTCGCGCTTGTGGCCGCCGTCGTAGCGTACGTTCTCCCCCAGCAGGCAGGTGCTCACGCCCACGCGTGGCTTCTCCAACGTGTTCTGCCCAGCCCCGTTTTCGGTCATGTGCTTTCCCCCTCGCCGTCCTCAAGCTCTTCTACGCGGCGAACGTAGGCCTCCATGTCGAACTTCCTTTCCAGACCTGCCGCGCTCATGTAGCGGACCTTGCCGAACACAGGCCGTTCCGCCCACGCCCGGTCGTGTTTGCCGAAGCACCATGCCACGCCGGTGAACGAGTTGCCGTCGCGCCCGTCCAGCTCGTAGCGGTTGTTCAGCGTCAGCGCCACGCGGAACGCCTCGCGCGGGTCGGGCACCCACTCGAGTATCTTCTTGCCCCAGTACATCCGCATATAGTTGTGCATCTTCCCCCGCAGCACCATCTCCCGCTGGGCGGCGTTCCACCACGGGTCGTGGGTCTTCCCGCGTTCGAGTTCGTCCATCGTGTAGGTGTGCTTCCGTCGGTCGTCGGCGTGGTCCGCCAGCGTCTCCTGGGCCCAGCCGGGCAGGCCGTCCAGCGAGCCATAGTCCGCGCAGTAGTGGCAGTAGTTCATGCTCAGCTCGCGCCGGACGATCAGCTCCTCCAGGTACGCTTCCACGTTGTCGGCGCCCCTGTCCCGCGCCTCGTCAACTGCCAGCGCCACGCGCAGCGGCGAAATCTGGCCGAAGTGCAGGTAGGGGCTCATGTGGGAGACGCAGTCGGCGGCGGGCTCGTTCCGGCCGTCGGCGTAACGCTCCAGCTTGCTGTTGATGAATTCGGCCAGCAAGCGTTCGGCCTCGGCCGTCCCGCCCCGGAAGTGGGGGACCGGCGCGGCGTCGCGGTTGAGACGGAGTTCGTCAAGCACGGACCGGATGTCGGCGAGGTCCTGCCCGCCGAACTCCATGTCCAGCGAGTCCCGCGCCGGGTTCGTCTCCTCCAGCGGGACGAGGAACTTGTCAAGCTGCTCATGGATACGCGGCCGGATGGTCCGCGCGGCGTACTCCTCCTTGCCGGATGTTGTCTCGACGGGCACGACCACGTCGCTCTCCACCTGGACAAGGCGGCAGCGTGCGCGCTCGGCGCCCCGCCGACGCCACGCCTTCTGGAAGCGCAGGTAGCCGCGGTCGGCAGTCACCTCGGCGGCATCGTCAGCCAGTTCCAGCGCAGCGTCCACCGGCGGCTGCTTCCGCACCACCAGTTGGATGCCCCGCTCCGCCAGCGCCTTCTCTGTTTCCCGCAGGCCCTCCAGCATGAAGGCGTAGTGCCGCTCGTTGGCCTCCGGGTACCGCTGCGTGATGCCGAAACCGACGACCACCGGCAGCCCCAGCTCGTCGGCGCGCCGAACGGCGTACTGCAGGGCGTGGTTGCACGTGGCCCGCTGCGATTGCTGCATCCAGTACAGTACGTAGCGTCCCCTGACGGTGTCTGCGTCGTTGAGGACCTGCACGCGCTCCCCGTGTATCATCTGGCCCCTCAGTACTCGGGCATCGACGCCCTCAGCTTCTCGGCCCTGCCGCGTAACTCGCGCCTCTCAGCGCTGTCTACGCGGTCGAGGTTCCGCAGTTGCAGGCCCATGCGGCTGTTTCCGCTCAAGGTCCGCGCGTGGCGCATGAGGAAGTCCCAGTAGAGCGTGGTGAACGGACACGCGTCGTCCCCCGTCCGTTCGCCCGGCCGGTAGCGGCAGCCGTCGCAATAATTGCTCATCCGTTCGATGTACTTGCCGGTGGCTACGTACGGCTTCGTTCCGATTATACCCCCGTCGGCAAACTGCGACATGCCCAAGGTGTTGGGCAGCTCCACCCACTCGACGGCGTCCACGTATACGGCCAGATACCAGCGGTGCACCTCGCGCGGCTCGACGCCCAGCAGCAGGGCGAACAGCCCCGTCACCATCAGGCGTTGTATGTGGTGCGCGTAGCCATACTTGAGGGTTTGGCCGATGCATTCACGCAGGCAGCTCATGTCCGTCTCAGCGTTCCAGTAGAAGGCGGGCAGCGGCTGGTGAGCGTCGAGCGCGTTGCGGTGCAGATAGTCCGGCATGTGGTGCCAGTAGATGCCTCTCACGAACTCGCGCCAGCCGAGAATCTGCCGCACGAAGCCTTCGGCGGAGTTGATGGGCACGTCGCCCTCTGCGTACGCGGCCTCGGCCGCTTCCAGAACGTGGCGCGGGCCGAGCAGCTTCAGGTTGAGCGCGGAGGAGAGCCGCGAGTGGAAGAGGAACGGTTCGCCCGTCCACATGGCGTCCTGCCACCGTCCGAACTGCCGCAGCCGGTTGCCCACGAAGTCCCGGAGCGCCGTTCGGGCCTGGCGATGCGTGACGGGCCAGTCGAACTGTTCCAGGCTGCCGGGGTGGTCGGCGAAGCGGCGCTTGACGAGCCGGATAACCGCCCGAGTGACGTCGTCGGGTGGGAATCGCCGCGGACCGGGCACATCCGACGGCCCCGACTTGCCGAACGCTTCGCGGTTCTCCTTGTCGTAGTTCCACTCTCCGCCGACCGGCTGGTCGCCGTCCATCAGGTGGCCGGTCCGGCGGCGCATCTCACGGTAGAAGTATTCCATCACCGGCCGCCTGCGGCCCTCCATGTGCCCGGCAAACTGCTGCCGGGAGCAGAGGAAATGGCGGTCCGGCCTCACGTCCAGTTCCGTCCCGAACTCCTGGGCCGTCTCGCGCAGTGACTGGTGGACCCGCCATTCGCCGGGCTGCACCATCACCAGCCGCACCGGGGCCAGTTCCCGCATGGCGTGCACCAACTCCGCCGCCAGGTCTCCGCGGTTGCCGGCGTCGTTCAGCTTGCGATAGACGACGCGCTTGCCGGCAGCGCGGAAGGAATCGCGGAAGTGCCGCATGGCGCTCAGGAAGAGGGCGATGCGGGCCTTGTGAGACCGCACGTGGGCGGCCTCGGCGGGGACTTCGGCCATCCAGACGGCATCGTGGGAATTGTCAAACCCGTCGAACGCCGCCGACGTGGCATCGAGCTGGTCGCCCAGAACGAGCACCAGATTCCGAACGTCGCCCCCGAGATCTTCACCCAAAATCGCCCCCTCAGCCTCAGGTGAGTGGTACGCGTATTATACATTGTGGCAGCGCGCGCACAACCGCGCTGTCGCGCTTGCGGGGCAGTCAGGCCTATGATAATCTGCGGGTTGCGGGCCGGCCGGCCCGCTGAGGGGTATCCTTACGGCGTTCAGCACGAAAATCCGAACACCGACGTGGGAGGAACTGACCATGCCGCTGAGTGACTTTTTCAGCCAGGTTGACGCCGTCATCAAGCGCGACGACATCCGTGGCATCTACGGCGTCAACATCGACCGTGAGTTCGCGTACAACCTCGGCCTTCTGCTGGCCGAGTCGTTCATGGGTAACACGGCCGTGCAACCGACCAACGTCGTCATAGGGCACGACATGCGGTTGAGCGGACCGGTGCTGGCCCAGGCGCTGCGCGAGGGCCTGGACGACGGCGGCTGCCGGCCCATCATGCTGGGGCAGGCCGGAACCGAACTTGTCGGCTTTCTGCCGGCGAAATACCCGGACGAGATCGACGGCGGCATCATCATTACGGCCAGCCACAATCCCAAGGACAACAACGGCTTCAAGTTCTTCGGTCGGGCAGGAAAACCGCTGCCGCTGGCCGACCAGGAGGAGCCGCCGTTGCCCGACGATGAGCTGCAGCGCATCGCGCTCGGCCTGCGCAAGCAGGCGGTGCCCGAGAGACTGACGTGGGAGGACTTCGCACCGGACTACATCGGGACGATTCTCGAGCGCGCGCGATGCGACTTCGGGGCGGCCACGGAAGGCGCCTCGGAGCCCATGCGTGTGGCGGTTGAAGCCGGCAACGGCATGGGCGGGCGCATCCTGCGGGAGTTCGCCGGCGTGGCGCCGGGCCTTGACTGGACTTTCTCCAACGAGATGCCCGACGGTAACTTCCCCATCATCATCCCCAATCCGCTCAACGCCGAGTACCAGGGCATGGTGGCCGACCTGGTCGAGAGCAGCGACAGCCACGTGGGCATCTGCTTCGATGGCGACGCCGACAGGGTGGCGGTCGCCGACGAGAACGGCGAGATGATCTCGCCCCCGTTGCTTGCCACGCTGGTGGGCCAACGGCTGCGAGAGCGGTTCGGGGCGGAGGAGCGCATCGCCTTCAACCTCGCCTGTAGCTGGGTCATCGCCGACACGCTCGGGGACCGGAAGGAAGTGCTGGGCGAGAGCGGCGTTCAGATGACCCCGGTGGGTTACGGCAAGATCAAGGCCATCATGTACGACGATCCGAACATCATCTTCGGCGCCGAGCACTCCGGGCACTACATGTTTCGCAACTTCTGGTGCACCGATAGCGGCATGATGGCGGGTATCCTCATCCTCGAGCTGGCCGCCGAACTCCACTCGCAGGGGAAGGCCCTCTCGTCCATCCTCGAAGAGCCGCGCAACACCTACTTCGAGTCCGGGGAGATAAACTTCGAGCTGCCGCCGGACCGGCCCGCCGAGCAGGTCATCCAGCAGGCCACCCAGGAGTTCGGCGATGAGATAGAGCGCATCTACGTCGTTGTGGACGACCGCGTCCGGCTGGTGGACGCCTATCCGCCCGAGGGTCTGGAGCTGAGCGTCTCCGACGTGCGCGCCGAGGCCGGCGACTGGTGGTTCTGCATGCGCAAAAGCGGCACCGAGGGCGGGGCCGGCGACCTGCTGCGCCTCTACCTGGAGGCCTACGGCGATAGGGACCTGATGGAAAGTCGCCGGGACGCTCTGGTGGAGATGATCGGACCGGAGCTGAAGGTTTAGCATGCGGGCGGAACAATTCGCTGCGAAGTCACCGGCCCGCGTTGACGCCGACTTCCGACCCCGAATCGGAGCATGATAGAGTTGCTCAGAGGAATCGGGCGTCGTTTCCGCCGGCTGCTCGGCCGGGACGGTGCCGATGCGCCTCACCTGCGGGTGGGGCGGCTGGGCGAAGACGCCGCCGTCCGCTGCCTGAAGCGCAAGGGCTACACGATACTGGAGCGCAACTTCACGGTCAGGCAGGGCGAGGTGGACGTGGTCGCGTTCCGGGACGGCACCGTTGCATTCGTGGAGGTGCGGACCCAGACGGCGCCCGCGCGGATCGATCCCGCCGAGACAATCACCCGCCGCAAACAGCGGCGCGTCATCAAGGCCGCCCGGCAGTACAGCACGCTGCACGACCTGGAGCGGGAGAACGTGTTGCTCCGCTTTGACGCGGTCCTGGTCCTGCTGGACGACGGCGGCCGACCGCAGAGCGTGGAACACATCGAGGACGCCTTCCAGGCACCAACCGCCGCCGGCTTTTGAAGGCCGAAAGGAAGAGACGGAGCTTGGGTTGCCGTTTCGTAACAGGGCTGGCATCCTGCCCGCCACTGCCGAAGCCGGGCGGGCCACGGCTGCGCACTCCTGGTGCCTGACCGGCCCGGTAAAGCGCGGGGGCAGGGATGCCCCCGCGTGGCCGGCAGGGATGCCGGCGTTACACCGGTTGCGTCAGTAGGGCTTGCCGTTGTACCGCCGCCTTTTCGCCGCACGGCCGATGCCCGCACAGCCACACGAAACTGGGCCGAAAGCGCGTGCAGTCCTTGCGGCCCGGCGGGTGACGCGGGCTCAGCCCTTCACGCCCTCCGGGCAGTTCTTCAGGCACAGGAACCAATCCAGGCAGTGGTAGTCTTTGCCGGCCTTCTCCACCCGCTCCTTCGCCGTCCCGCAGGAACCCGGCGGCGGCACGATGACCTCCTCGCCCGGTTCCCAGTTGGCCGGGGTGGCCACGTTGTGTTCGTCGGAGGTCTGCATGGCCACCAGCAGCCTCTTTATCTCCTGCATGTTGCGGCCGTTGGACAGCGGATAGTAGAGCATGGCCCGCACCGTGGCCTCCGGATCGATGAGGAACACCGCGCGCACGGCCTCCGTGGTGCTGGCCTCCGGCTGCAGCATGCCGTATTTCCTGGCCACCTCCATCGTGAGGTCGCTGATGACGGGGAACATGACCTCCACGTCCCGCATGCCCTTGTACTCGATCTTCTCCTTGATGGTGCGGAGCCAGGCGATGTGGCTGTAGGTGCTGTCGATGGAGAGGCCGAGCAGCTCGGCGTTGAGCTGCTGGAACTCGTTCTGCATGCTGGCGAAGGTCATGAACTCCGTTGTGCAGACCGGCGTGAAGTCGGCCGGATGTGAGAAGAAAACAACCCACTTGCCCTCGTAGTCGATGGGGAAGTTGATGGGCCCCATGGTGGTCTCCGCCCGAAAGGCGGGAGCCTTCTCGCCGATCAACGGCATGCCGACAGTCTCTTCACCGTTCATACGTGCCCCCTGCGGCAAAGGTGTGCCCCATTCCGCGAACGTCGCCCCGTACGCCGGACGCCGATCGCCCATTGGAAAACCCCGCATCATACCCCCGCTGCCCTGCGCACGCAAGAGCCCTGCGGTTGACAGTCAGAAGGGCGTGGGATATCGTGGAATCAGTTGTCCGGGGGAATCTTTCACGCACAGAGGGAGTTCTGCAGGATGAGCGACGAACTGAATAAGGCCCTGCAAAAGGCACGAAAACTGGAAATCGACGGCGCTGACTACTATACCCAGATGGCGAAGAAGTGTGGCGTCGAGTCGGGAAGACAGATGTTTCACTCCTTCGCGGGGGACGAAAAGCGCCACCTGCGCATCATCGAGGACGTGGCCAAGGGGCTGGGTGTGGACGTGGAGAAGTTCCCTATGCCGCGGGACGAGATCCGGACCCTGTTCAGCGAGAAGAAGCAGGAGCTGGAAGATACCGCCGAGGTGAGCAGCGACGAGCGCGAGGCCATTGAAACGGCCATGGAGATGGAGACCAAGAGCTTTCAGCTCTACCGCGACTCCGCCGAGGAAGCCGACGACGAGGACACAAAAGCCCTGTTCGAACGCCTGGCGCGCGAGGAGAACCAGCACTACGAGATGCTGGAGAACACGCTCGAGTACCTGAGCAGCAACGAACAGTGGTTCCTGTGGAAGGAATGGGCGCTGATCGTCGGCGATCAGAGTTCCCTGGGTATCGAATAGGCGCCCGGCGGCAAGTCGGCGGTCAGACGTTTGGAGACGTTCCGCAACCCCTCCGGGCAGAAGTCCGGCGGGGTTGCTGGTTTTCTACGTAGTCCAGGGAGGTGGCGTCCATGAGCGAAGCGCGCGCACGGCCGAAGGAGTTCACGTTCAAAACTTCGCTGGAGTGGAGCGGCGAAGGACCCGGCACGCTGAAGTCTGGGGGAAAGCCGGACATCGAGTTCGCCGCGCCCCCGGAGTTCAAAGGACCGGGCGGCGTCTGGTCACCCGAAGACCTGCAGGTGGCGGCCGTTGAGTCGTGCATCCTGCTGACGTTCCTGTATTACGCCGGCAGGGCCGATGTCGAGTTGCGGGAGTACTCGTCCGCGGCCGAGGGCACGGTTGAGATGGGCGGAGACGGCATGTCGTTCACCGGTTTCACGGTGCGCCCCCGGATAGTGGTGGCGAACGATGACCAGGTGGAGGCCGCCGAGGAGGCCATCCAGAAGGCCGAGGCGGCCTGTCTGGTGTCGCGCTCGCTCGCCGAGGATGTCGAGGTGAACCTCGAGGCGGACGTGAGCTCGGCGGACTGAAACAACTCAGTGGCGGCAGGTCGAACAGGCGCCGGAACTGCAGGAGGCGCAACTGGAGGAGCGGGATGAGCTGCGCGTCGGCCGGCTCGTCTTGGAGCGGGCGGCGAAGCCGGAAAAAGCCTTCTTCATCCGTTCGCTTCCGCACTCGTCGCAGGAATGGCTGTCCTCGCTGCCCGACCGTTCCAGGAACTCGGTTGTAACGCCGCAGTCCTCGCAAATGTACTCGTAAAGAGGCATGGTTTTGCCCCGCCGTTGATTTCGCATTATACATCTATCTTAGCCCTGGTGGCGGGAATCTGTCAACACGTGGCGCGCTTGCGCACCGCCGTTTGCCCCCGTATAGTCACCGGCGGCGCGACGAATCACTCAGGGGACTTCGCATGGCCGAACGCAACTTCGCCGACGAACTGATGCGGCGCATCCGCGAGCGCCAGAGCCAGGTGGTCGTGGGGCTCGACCCGCGGGTGAACCGCCTGCCGGAGGAGATTCTGGATGCCGCCGACGGCCCGGCCGATGCGGTTCTTGCCTTCAACCGTGCCGTTGTCGATGCGGTCGCCGAGCATGCCGTTGCCGTCAAGCCCCAGGTTGCTTTCTACGAGCGGTTGGGCTGCGACGGGATGCGGGCCTACGCTGAGACTATCCGGTACGCCCGCGACCGAGACCTGCTGGTCATCGGGGACGTCAAACGCAACGACATTGCCAGCACCGCCGCTGCATATGCGGCCGCCCATCTTGGTGGCCCCGGAGATGACCAACCCGCGGCGGATGACTTCCACGCCGACGCCATCACCATCAATCCGTACCTTGGCGCCGACGGCGTCCGGCCGTTCCTCGAGGCCGCGTCCGCCGCTGGACGCGGCCTCTTTGTGCTGGTCAAGACCAGCAATCCCTCCTCGGTGGACGTGCAGGACCTGGACACGCGGAGCGCCTCGGTTTACGAACGCGTGGCCGACCTGGTCGAGGGGTGGGGGGAACCGTTCCGCGGGGACAGCGGCTACAGCCTCCTGGGTGCCGTCGTTGGGGCCACGTTCCCCGGCGAACTGGCGGCCTTGAGGGAGCGTATGCCCCACACGCCTTTCCTGGTGCCGGGTTTCGGCGCGCAGGGCGGGGGAGTGGAGGACGTTGTCCCCGCTTTCGACGTGAGGGGGACGGGCGCGGTGGTCAACTCCTCTCGCGGGATCATCTTCGCCTGGCAGCGGGAGCCCTATGATGACGAGTTCGGCGAGGCTCGATGGCGCGACGCTGTAGCGGCCGCCGCGGCTGACATGCGCCGCGACCTCTGGTCCGCGACCGGGGGCAGCGGTCTATAGGATGTCCACCGGCAGGCCGGCGTAGATGCGACAGACGGCGTCGGCCAG
>JAWODG010000229.1:0-32976 GCA_046483385.1 Candidatus Brocadiia bacterium
GGCCAACCGGTACCAGTAGCCCGCCAGCTTCGCCGCGGAATCCTGCACGAGACTGCGATCATTACGGGGCCGTGCCGGGTGCACGAATGCATTCGCCAGCGACCAGGGAGCCGAGCCGTCCCGCGCAACGGCCATGATGAAGGAGGGCGGGTTGTGGGCGGCCATGCTGTTCTGCTTGCCGGAGGGGATGGCGGCGATGGCGGCGCGCAGGAAGGCTTCCACGGCGGCGCGGGCCAATTCCTCATCTTTGTCCAGGTTCTCCACGAGCTGATTGAGGTCGACCAGGGCGTAGCGATAGAAGCAGGAGCTGTTGAACTGCGTGACGCCCATCATGCTGGCGCCGGGTTCCTCGCTGGGCTGGAGGTCGTCCACGGCGGTGTAGAAGTCCATCTCCATGTTGACGGCGTGGGTGGAAATGGCGTGGGCTACCTGGCTGGCGGCATCGACGTTCATGTCGGTGTTCTCGGCAACCATGCGTCCGAACAACGCTATGTCCGCGGCCTTTGTGCCGCTCTCGAACGAGCTGGCGATCTCCTTGCAGAGGTCGCCGAGCTTGTCCTCGGCGTCCGTCAGGTCGGCCAGCTCGTCCCACCGTTCCAGCAGGAGGTCGGCCATGCGGTTTATCTCGTCTTCGCCAAGATAGAGGAGGACGCTGGTCTTCTGCGCCTTCATCTTGCCTGCCACGGCGTTGACGAATGCCGGGACCACGGCGTCGCAGGTCTCCGGCTCCTTGCCTTCGTCGGAAATCAATTCGGTCAGGCGGTGAACCAGCAGCTTGGTGCGCAGGCCGGTTGCGGAGCCGAGGGTCTCCTCAAATACGGGGGAGGTGCGGGCGGCCCGCTTAAGGCACTGGCTCGAGATGCGGGCGCGGCGGTATCCGCCGAACTCGCAGTCCTTCGGCGTGTTGGTGTCGTCGCGATTCAGGCAGTGCGGCGCGAAGTTCTGAAGCATGTGCAGTTCGACAAACATGGATCACTCCTTGAAAAGAGGGGTCTACTCGTCGGTTTCGGTGTCTTCCCTGTCGTCCTCGGCCGGCGCCCAGAAGCTGCGGGCCCACTGGCGCTGGACGAAGCGGTCCGGATGGTCCCAGTACCCCAGGTCCTTCAGGAGCCTGCGGTAGTTGACGGGGACTTCCTTCGATTCGGCGAGGCTGACGGCATGCCGAAGGTGGTCCGGCAGGTCGTCGACGTGGCAGTTCAGCAGGGCGACGAAGCGCTTCTCGACGCTGTCGCTGTCGGTGGCGCTGCGGACCCTGCGAAATGTCTCGCCCAGGTTACCGATGTCGCCCGCCTGCTGGTGATAGGCGAAGAGCGAGCTTACCAGGTAGTAAAGGTCCTCCTCGCGGTGTGACAGGCCGGCGGGGAGGCGCGGGACTACGATGGGGTGCATCTCCGCCACGGTGCCGGGGGGCTTGCCGAGGCCGCGCCGCAGGGCGGCGAGCGCCCCGCGGTCCTCGCGCTTCCGCAGGGACTCGAGTGAATCGAGGAAGCCATCAACCGATGTCCTGCTCATCTTCGCTCCTCCTCTCGTTGGTTGTAGGCAGAAATGCCAGCGCCATGCGCAGTTTGCGTTCTGCCATCGCGCCGGCACGCATGAGACGTGGGCTGCGTTCAAGCTCTTCGACTCCCGACTCAAAGGCCGATACAGCGGTCCTGCGCAAGCCCTCGCACCATTCCCATAGCGCCCGGTCTGGGTTAGCTTGGTGACTCCCGAGCCGTAGCATCAACTGGCGAAACGGGCCCTCAAGCTCGGGCCAGAGCCGCCGGCCGAGCGCCAGTGCGTCCGCCAGAGCCTCTCGCGCGTCGCGCAGTTTTTCGCGATTCGGCTGCCCGCCATTGTTCGATTCGCCGCCGCAGGCAACATCAGCGAACGTTCTGGCGGCGGCCCTTAAGGCCTGACCGGTTGATTCGGCGAGTTCGATAGCCCTCTTGAGCAACTGGACTCGCTCCTCATCCCGTAGGTACTCGTCGCTGAGGGGCAATGTGTCTTGTCGCCACAGGTCGATTTTGGCCCTTCTGTCCCGATTGAAGGCCAAGCCAATTACAAGAAAGTGGCAGGAACGGCCGAAATCAAGCACACCTTTTCTGACAAGGCGTGCAGCCCACTCTGCTGAGTCAGGCGGCTTCCATTCTGAGTTGGCCAGGCGAAAGAGGGCGTAGCTGTCACGCCACAGGGCCCGTTCCTCAAACACCACTATGCCCTTCTGCTCGCCCTGCGTGTTCCTTGTGTAGCAGCCCATGGGGTCAAGCGGCGGGTCGGTCATCTCCACCCCTTGAGCCAGATAGACCCACTCAACGTGGCCCTCGTCCGGAAGGAGCCGGATTGCTCTGCTCTGCCACGTCAGATAGTCCACCAGTCCTGAGCAAACATCCTCGGTTCCCGGTTCGCGCGGGACTTCTCGCTCCCAGGCGGGCAAGTCCTCC
The DNA here is from genome assembly GCA_046483385.1 of Candidatus Brocadiia bacterium. Lineage (GTDB taxonomy): Bacteria > Planctomycetota > Brocadiia > SM23-32 > SM23-32 > B1Sed10-231. The sequence goes on from JAWODG010000229.1 coordinate 2,424, forward strand.
GACTTGTCGATCGTTGGGAAACGTCCTGGATACTGGCTGAGGTTGAGTAGTAGCGTTTCGAAAAGGGAGTTGCCCACCATCATGGCGCGGATCTCACGGCACCGGGGACTGTCTTTGCGGTGACCAGTCGCGCTTCTGCCAAGACCGACGGCGTATGATTGCATCGCCAGGAGCAGCTGAGCTGCCTCGGCATATGTCAGGGCAGGTGGGTTCGCTACGGTTGTGTGATCAAACAGGGTTGAGTTGTTACCAGACGCCATCTCCTGAGCCAGCTTACTGACCGGCGTCACCCTATTCAGGTCGAGTCCAGGCACCTGGTAGAACGGGCGGTCGGGGTCGAACAGATCGAAGCGATGGTGCCACTGCCCGAAGTAGTCCCCGATCCGCTGGTGCTCGAAGTGTCCGTCCTCCCACAGAGACCGCCAGTCATCCTCTGTGGTTGGCCCGAACAGCCGGTGCAGCACGGCCAGCAGCAGCCGATACAGTGCGCAGGTCACGAGTGGCGACGAATGGGCGAGTTCGCGCACTTCATGCGCACGCGTGAGCGCCGGCAACAGTCCCAGTTCGGTCAGCGTGCCGTCCTGCATCAGGCACGGCACGAACGGCTCGTCCACAAGGTTGTAGGTTGCGTCCATGCGATTCCTCCTTTCCTATGAGTTGCGTTCAATGACCAGGCCGAGCTCGTCGTCAAGCCGCACCACCCAACGCCCGATGCTGCAGGCGCCGCCCTCGAAGACGAGCGGCCAGTGGAAGCGGAGCCAGGGGCTGGCCCGCCAGCCCGCGGGCCGCTGGGTGTCGAGTATGTGCGGCACCAGTCCTGTATGGCCTATGCGGAGTGAATTGCCGAGCAGCGCCCGGGCAAGGTCGGCGTCGGGCGTTTCGCCAAGGTCCACTTCGTGGTCGCCAGTCGGATCAAGGCACCTCCGGCCGTCCACCCGATGCAGGCAGACCACCTCGACGGAGGGCGGCCCCAGGCGGGTCACGGCCCTGAAGGCATCGGCGATCGAGGGGTCGTCTTCCTCCAGTTCCGCGCAGAACTGCTCGGCAACGTTCGCGTCGGTGTCCGGGCGGCCTATCAGGGGCACGTTGGCCTTGAATTCCGCTTTCCGACGACCTTCCTCGAAGGTCTTCTGCGCCTCGTCCAGCGCACGCGCCCAGGCTTCCGATGGTGGCGCCGGCCTGAGGTTGCCGTACACCTGCTCAATGAGTTCTTCTACGTCTCCGGGCGTGCGTATGGAGGACCTGTCCCGAACGGCCAGGTACGAGTAGAGAAGCACAAGCCGAGAATAAACAATCTCAGCGGGCCCGAAGTCGGGCACACCGTCCTCGTCAACTTCGGGTCGGCGCAGCCAGAGCGGCGGATGTCGGAGCGCCTTTGGTCGCTCTGCGTCCCTTTCCGAGTGGCGGTGAAGCCGTCCGGCGCGCTGCAGAAGCAGGTCAACCGGCGCCACGTCGCTGACCATCAGATCGAAGTCAAGATCGAGGCTCTGCTCTATGACCTGCGTGGACACCACGATTGCGCGCTCCGGGCGCGGCCCTTCTTTGCCGAAGGCCCGCTCCGCATCCACCTCGAGGCGCTGACGGGTGTCGTGAGGGAAGCGGGCGTGCAGGAGACGGACGTCGCCGAGTTCGCTCCGTCCACTGAGGAGACTGTAAAGCTCCTGGGCCCGAGCGACGGTGTTGCAGATGCAGCCGGCGCAGCCGCCGTCCCGGAGCGCGTCCGCAAGCCGGTCAGCCAGGGGGTTCTCGGCAACCCAATCCAGCAGTATCTCCCGGCGGCGGTGGGGTGGAACGCTATGCGTCGTGACGGCGCCTGTCCGGGCGTGCGTGACCCGGGGATAGTCCGCCCGTTCGAGTTCCTCTTCCGTGTCCCCGGTGAAGCTCGCCACAAGTTGGCGCCGGCGCGCGGCCGGGAGCGTGGCCGAAAGGAGAATCACCGAAGTGCCCATTGCCGCGCACCAGGCCAGCAGACGGTCAAGCAGCGTGGACATGTAGGTGTCGTACGCGTGGACCTCGTCGATGATGAGCGTCTTGCAGGCGAGCCCGTACAGCCGGAGGAAGTAGTGGCGGGTCTGGAGCACCGACAGCAGGCTCTGGTCCACCGTGCCTACGCCGAACGGTGCCAGCAGACCTCTCTTGGGGCGGCAGAACCATCGGCGCGCCACGACGGCGGCGTCGTCAGATTCGCCGTCAACCGAAGCGGCGCGGAGTTGGTGGTAATCCGGCATGAGCGCTGCCTGTCCGTGCAGCAAGTGGAGGTTCACGACATCGCTGGGGTAGCAATCGGCGAGGAAGCTTCTGGCTCGCCTGAACATCTGGTTGCTGGTGGCCTGGGTGGGCAGTGCGAAGTAGATGCCCTGCTGGCCGAGGCGCCCGTTCCAGCGGTCGGCCAGCAGGAAGGCGGCTTCGGTCTTTCCCCCGCCGGTGGGGGCTTCGATCAGCACCAGTCCGGGCTTGTCGGCCCATTCCTCCGCCTTGCCTTCCACGAATTCCTGTACGGGCCACGGCTGCTCCCCGAAAAGGTCGGCAAAGCTTACCGCTTTTCCCGATGGCTCCCAGCCCGTCCATCCGAGGCGGTTCAGCGCGGCATCTGCTCGGTCCCGTGAGTCATCTGTGTACTGCTCCATCGGGACAGCACTGCCGACGCACGGGAAGGAGTCCTGGTCCGAAGCTATCCAGTCGCTCAGGCAGGCAAGGGCGGCCAGCAGGATGGGAAAGCTCGTTTCCCGCGTATCGAGATCGGGCGTGGAACCGTCAGCAACGCCGACCTCTTTGGCCAGACGCGCTATCAGGGCCTCCCGGACGTCGCGCCAGTGGTCCCCGCCCAGCTGCCTGTGATCCACGTCAAGTACCTTGCGGGCGGTCGGGAAAACCCCGTGATGCCCGCCGAGAGCCTGCGCCACGAGCATGGCGTCTTCCTTGGTGAGGCAGGGCCGGCCGCCAGCGCAACACAGGGCCTCTTCGAGCACCTTCGCACTGACCACATTGTGGCGCAACGTGCTGCTGTTCCGGGGAAACTCGAATCCCTGCCTTTCAAGGGCCTTTCGCGCGGGCGGGAGCTTCACCTGAAACGGTGGCGTGGCCTTGCCGATGTCGTGCAATCCGGCGAAGAATGCCAGCCACCTGGCGGCCCTGCTTTGCTCCAATGACAGGCCCGCGGTCAGTCGGTTCTTTAGCTGCTCGTGGAGGGATTCGCGCCACAGGGCGAGACAGACGTTGGCGGTGTCGAGCATGTGGAAGAGCAGGGGGTGTGTCCGCGGGGGCTTCGACTCGTCGGTCTTGGCCCAAAGCTGTAGCAGATTGTCGCCTGGTCCCATGCCCGTGCTCCTCGAGGGGCCTCGGAGCTGCCACGCTGATTATAGGAGAACAGGTGCATAGGTCAAGCGCGGATGGTGCAAAATTGCCTTGGCGAACGCAAAGCGTCCATACCATATGTGCTGTCGTGGAATCTGCTGTCTCTTGAGCTACTGTAGCCACCGACTGACAGCAGAACGGCGAGCAGGAGTAAGAGTGCGAGTAGGAGCACGAGGGGGCGGCGGGCGCCGCGAATTATGAATCATGAATCCTGAATTATGAATTCGACGGCGACGTCTGAACGTCATCTGCGCAATCTGCGCAATCTGCGCAATCTGCGGATGAACGGCGGCGCGGCTTCGCCGCTTTTGGCGGTCTTCCAGCGGGTTGACATCCAGCGAGAGCATGCCGTATAGTGCACGGAGTGTAAAGATACTTTCTTACCTATCGCCGGGGGGCTCCAGATGGATCTGGCGGCCCTTATTGATGAAGAAACCGTGAAAATCCCGCTCGAGGCGCTGGATAAGGACGAAGCCATCGCCGAACTGCTGGAGTTGCTGGTGCGCGCGGGGCGAATCGAGGACCGCGACGGCGCGCTGGACGCCCTCTACGAGCGCGAGGACAAGGGCACCACGGGCATCGGCGGCGGGGTCGCCATTCCCCACGCCAAGCATCCGGACGTCAGCGGCGTGGAGCTGGCCGTCGGCGTGAGCCGCGACGGCATCGACTTCGATGCGGCCGACGGCGAGTTCGTCTACCTGGTGTTCCTGGTGGTGGCGGAGCCCCACAACCCCGGCCCGAACGTGGAAGTGCTGGCCGACATCGGCCATCTGATGCAACTGCCCGGCGTCTATGAGAGCATGATCGAGGCGCGCGACGCCGAGGAGCTGATCCAGGCCATCCGCAAAGTGCAGGTGGAGATGTGAGCGACGTCATCCACAGGGTGCTGGAGGTGGAGCGGGAGGCCCGCCGCATCATCGAGGAGGCCCAGGAGGAGGCCGCCCAGATAACCGACGGCGCCCGCCAGGAAGCCCGCCAGATTCAGGCCGACATCCGCGAGCAGGCCCAGCAGGAGGCCGAGGAGATCGTCCGCAAGGCCCGCGAAGAGGGCCGGCAGCGCAAGGAGCAGCGCCTGGCCGAAGAGCGCGAGAAGCTGCCGTCCATCGAGGACGTGGACGACGAGAAGGTGGCGGAAGCTGTTGAGTTCATCGTGAACACCCTGGCTCCCTCCTCCTCCGAATAGTCGGACCTTTCCGTGTCGCGCACCGACGTTCCTTTTCCCATCTCGCATCGGTCGAGTTCATGAAAGCTGCTTCTGCCATCGGCGTGCGCGCCCGGGGCCTCTCGGAGGTGCCGTTGGAGTTCCTCAACGCGAAGCTCCGCGGCCGGCGAGCCCGCCTCTACGAGGGCGCGCGACTGCGGCGGCTGGCGGAACAGGACAACGTCCAGGACCTCGCCTACGAGCTGTTCCCCCGGGAAGACCTGGTGACGCAGGTCGAGCTTGAGCAGCACCTGACGGCCGAGTGCGCGCGGGAGCTGGGCCGGTTCGCGCCGTACGTGACGGGGGCGTACGGGGCGCTCTACGATGCGCTGCTGAGCCATTTTGCCGTGGAGAACCTGAAGGTGCTGCTGCGCGTGCTGGGCCGGGAGGACGCACGACGGCTGGCGGACCGGCACACGGTGCCCCTGCCGGCCCGGCTGGAGCTGCCGGTGGACGAGTTGCTGCGCAGCCGGGACGAGCAGCAGTTCGCCGCCCGCATACCGCTGCCGTCCGTCCGTTCCGCCGTGCAGGCGGCGCTGCCGCTCTTCGAGGAGACGGAGCGGCGGGGTTTTTTGGAGATGGCCATGGACCGCGGCCGCTGGGAGGCGGTTGCGGCGGCGCTGGAGGCGTTGCCCCGAGGGGACCGCGAGGCCTGCCGGCCGCCCATAGCGTGCGAGTCGGACGGCCTCCGCCTGGCGGGCGCTCTGAGGGCGGCCACCGTCTATGAGATGCCGTGGGAGCGGTTCGAGGCCCTGCTGCCGGCGGGGCCGGGAGAGCTGTCAGTGGCCGACCTGCGGGGGGTGTACGCGCGCCCGCAGTCGGAGACCGTGCTGCAGGCGCTTCCGGAGTTGAGGCACTTCCTGGAGGACCCGGGCCTGGCGGGCTCGGCCGGGGCGCTGGAGGAGGCCATGTGGCGTCGCACGCTGCGGGAGGCCAACCGCCAGTACTACGGTCGCATGAGCGGCCCCGCTATACTGGTGAGCTATTATTACCTGAAGCGCAACGAGCGGCGGTCGCTGGCGATGCTGGCCCAGATGCTGCGGGTGGGCGTGCGTCGTCGCAGGATACGTGAGCGGCTGGGCCTGTGAGGGCGGCCGCGGCGGCCCGTTGAGGAGACGACATGCTGAGTCCGGCACAGATGAGGAAGGTCCGGATATTCATCCTGGCGCGGGATGAGCAGCGCGTCACGCGGGCGCTCGGGCGGCTGGGGGCCCTCCACCTGCGCAGCAGCGTGGAGGAGAGCGGGGGGGAGCTGCAGCCGGAGCACATCGAGGAGGAGGTCGAACGCTACGAGGACCTGCTGCGGCGCGTGGAGCGGACGATGACCGGCTTCGGTCAGGGACCGCCGTCCTCCCCGCCGGCCCGCGAACTGCCCTCCGTGGAGGAGGCCGAAGAGCTGCTGGACACGCTCGACGAGCAGACGCGGCAGCAGCGGGAGGAGCTGGAGGCGGTCGAGACGGGGCTTGAGGACACCGAGCTGCTGGTCGAGCGGCTGGAGCCATTCAGCGACATGGAGTCGAGCCTGAAGCGGCTGACCGAGTCCGACCTGCTGAGCGTCACCGCCGGCCGCGCGGCCCCGGACGCGCTCCAGCGCATCCGGCAGGAGTTGCCCGAGGGGGCGCTGGTGGTGCCCCTGGGCCGCAGAAGGGAGGAACAAGGGGCGCGCAACGTCCTCATCCTCAGTGGTCGCCGCCGCCGCTTTGCCGTGGAGACCGCGCTGGAGGAGGGCGGGTTCGAGGAGACCGAGGTGCCCACTTGGGGTGAGCAGACCCCCGCGGACGTCTATCGGGAGGCCGCCCGCAAAGAGCAGGAGCTGCGGCGCCGCCGGGGGGAACTGCGCCGGGAACTGGGTGAGATGGGGGCCGGGTACGCCGATGCATTGCGGGACGCATGGGGGGCCCTCAGCCTGCAACTGAAGTTCTGCCGGGCACGGCGGAACTTCGGCACCACCTGGGCCACAACGGTCATCACCGGCTGGGTGCCGGAGGAGCGGGTCGAAGAGGTGCGCGACCGCCTCAAGGAGGAGTCCGTGGGGCGGTGCATGGTGCAGGTCTCCGAGCCGACCGAGGAGGAGATCGACGAGGGCATCGTCCCGACTCAGGTCGATTACAGTGGCTTTCTGGGACCTTTCCAGCGGCTGGTGCAGGGCTACGGCGTGGCCTCCTACACCGAGATCGAGCCGACGCTGCTCTTCGCGTGGAGCTTCCTGCTGATGTTCGGGCTTGTCTTCGGCGATCTGGGTCACGGCGTGCTACTCGTTGCGGGGGGGCTCCTGACCCGGCGGCTGGCCCAGAGGGACGCTGCGCGGGATATCGGCACGGTCATAGCCTATGCGGGGGCTGCCAGCGCGGTGTTCGGCACGTTCTTTCAGGGGTCTTTCTTCGGCAGATCGCTGGCGGATCGGGGCTTCCCGCTGACCCTCGGGTTCGAGCCGATGCGTTTTGAGGCGGCCGAGGGGGCGGGCGAGCACGTGGTGCGCTACCTGGTGCTGGCCGTGGCGGTCGGCGTGGTGCTCATCAGCGTCGGCGCCGTGCTGAACATCGTGAACCGTTTGCGGCGTGGCGACCTGGAGGAGGGGTTGCTGGGGCACTTCGGCGTGGTGGGCATCGTCTTCTACTGGGGCGCGCTGGGTTTGGTGGTCAAGCTGCTGGTGGCGGGCGGTGGGCCGTGGGACACGGCACTGCTGGTGTTGCTGGTGCTGATGCCCCTGGCGGTACTGGTGCTGCACAGACCCGTGTCGGCGTTGCTGCGAAGGCGGGGCGAGCCGGGGGAGGGGGTGGCCCTGAGCATGACCGAGGGGCTGCTTGACGGCCTGGAGACGGGCATGGTCTATCTGGCCAACACGTTCTCCTTTCTGCGTCTGGCGGCTTTCGCTTTGAGCCACGCGGCGCTGTGCTATACCGTGTTCGTTTTGGACCGGATCGTTCTGGACCTGCCGGGAGGCCCCGTTTGGGCCGTCGCGGTTTTCGTGATTGGCACCGCGCTGATCCTCGCTTTGGAGGGTCTCATCGTCGCCATCCAGATCCTGCGTCTCGAATACTACGAGTTCTTCACAAAATTCTTCCGCGGCGAGGGAGTTCGCTACGAACCTTTCAGTACGGAGGCAACAGGGGATTCGAACCATTGAGAGCGAGAGGAAACCCATGAGCCGAGACAGAAAACGAGTCGAAAAGGTGATGTTGTTGACGTTGATGCTGACGGCGTTCGTCATCACCACCGGAGCGGGTGTTGGACTTGCGTTCGGCCAGGAGGTGGGCGAGACGGGCCAGCTTGCCGAGCCACCGGTCGTAACGCACCGGTGGGACCTGGCGGTCGCCATATCGGTTGCCATCGCCGTGCCCTGCCTGGCGGCCGGCTACGCCGTAGGCAAGGTCGGCGCGGCGGCCCTGGGCGCGGCCAGCGAGAACCCGGAGCTGCTCACCCGCAGCCTCATCTTCGTGGCCCTGGCCGAAGGTATCGCCATCTACGGGCTGCTGGTGGCCATACTGCTCTACCTGAAGATATAGCCGTCCTCCGAGGCGGCGCCGAGGCGCGGTCATGGGCTTCTACGTGTTAGCCGATGAAGACACGGTGGCGGGCTTCCGTCACGTGGGCATACCGGGAACGGTTGTCCGCAGCGCGCATGAGGCCGAGGAGGAGCTGCAGCGGCTGAACCGCGAGGCCGGGCAGGACATCATCATCACCACCGAGCAGATAGCGAACTCCGTGCGCGAGACGGTCAACCAGATACGCTTCAACGAACGCTTCCCCATCATAGTGGAGGTGCCGGGGCCGGAGGGCCCGGGCCCGGAGAGCCCGTCCCTGCTGAAGATGATCCGCGAGGCGGTGGGCATCAGATTCTGACGCGCGCCTGTGAGAGCCGATGAGCGACGAAGAGAAAGCCCTGGAAGAGGAGATCGTGGCCGACGCCGAGCGCCAGGCCCAGCGTCTGGAGCGGCAGGCCCAGCGCGAAGCCGACCGGATAAAAGGGGAGGCCCGCGAGAAGGCCGATAAGGAAGCCGAGCGCACCCGTCGGCGCGCCAAAGAACGGGCAGAGCAGGAGCGGGCCCGCGCCGAGGCCCTCATAGGGCAGGAGGTGGCCGCCACCCGCCGCCGGGCCCGACAGCAGATACTGGAAGAGGTCCGCGACCGCGCCCTGCAGAAGCTCCGCGAACTCGCCGACGATGACCGCTACGCGGACGTGCTGGTGCAGCTTGCCGTGCGCGCCGTGGACGCGATGGAAGGGGAGCGGTTCGAGCTTGTGCTGCGCGATGAGGACAAGGAGAGATTGGCCGACGACCTGCCGGGACGCGTCGCCGAGGCCGTGGAGGACCAACTGGACCGGCAGGTGGAACTGACCGTCTCCGATGAATTACTGGACGGCTCCGGCGGGCTGGTGGTGCGCGACGAGTCGGGCCGACAGATGGCTGACCAGACCTTCGAAGGGCGGATGGAGCGGCTGTGGAGCCCGATCCGTCAGGAACTGATAGGACGGTTGCCCGAGGTCTCCGGAGGCGGCGCATGAACGACAGAGACCGGCAGGCCGGACGGGTGACCGCCGTCAGCGGTCCCATTGTGCGGGCCGAAGGGCTGGCCCACGCCGGTGCCTTCGAGGTAGTGCACGTGGGCGAGAAGGGACTGGTGGGCGAAGTGCTGAAGCTGTCCGGCGACACGGCCACTATCCAGGTCTACGAATACACCGGGGGCCTCAGGCCCGGGGACCCCGTGCGCGCGACGGGCGCCCCGCTGTCGGTGGAACTGGCGCCGGGCCTGCTGGGCAATATCTGCGACGGCCTGCAGCGGCCGCTGCAGGTGCTGGCGGACAGGGACGGGGCCTTTCTGCAGGTGGGAGCTTCGGCCGAGCCGGTCGACGAGGAGCGCGAGTGGTCCTTCACCCCTCGGGTGGAGGAAGGCGACGAGCTGGACGAGGGCGACATGTTTGGAGTGGTGGATGAGACCCCCCTCATAGAGCATCGCCTCCTTGTGCCCCCCGGCGCCGCAGGCCGCGTGGTCGAGATCGAGTCCGAAGGTGACCATGCCATCGGGGACACCCTCTGCGTGCTTGAGGACGAGGAGCGGCATCAGGAACTGAGCATGACAACCCGCTGGCCGGTGCGGCGGCCGCGCCCCATCCGGCAGCGCCACACCAGCGACAGAGTCCTGGTGACGGGACAGCGCGTCATCGACTCCCTCTTCCCCATCGCGCGCGGTGGAGCGGGCGCCATCCCCGGCGACTTCGGAACGGGCAAGACGGTGCTGCAGCAGCAGCTTGCCAAGTGGAGCGATGCGGACATCGTCATCTACGTGGGCTGCGGGGAACGCGGCAACGAGATGACCGACGTGCTGCGCACCCTGCCCGAACTGGAGGACCCGCGCACGGGCCGCTCGTTGATGGAACGGACCATCCTGGTGGCTAACACGTCCAACATGCCGGTGGCGGCCCGCGAGGTCTCCATCTACACGGGCATCACGCTGGGCGAGTATTACCGGGACATGGGCTACGCGGTGGCTCTGATGGCGGACTCCACCAGCCGATGGGCCGAGGCCTTGCGCGAGGCCAGCAGCCGACTGGAGGAGATGCCGGCCGAGGAGGGCTTCCCCGCATATCTGTCCGCGCGGCTGGCCCAGTTCTACGAGCGAGCCGGGCTCGTGGAGACGCTGGGCGGCCGGGAGGGCAGCGTGACGGTGGTCGGCGCGGTCAGCCCGCCGGGCGGCGACTTCAGCGAGCCGGTCACCCAGCACACCACCCGCTTTACCCGGTGCTTCTGGGCGCTCGACCGGGAACTCGCCTACTCCCGGCACTATCCCGCCGTGGGATGGCTGGACAGCTACAGCGAGTACTTGAGCGACGTTGAGGACTGGTGGGAACAGTACGAGCCGGACTGGCCGCAGTACCGCGAGGAGGTTGTAAACCTGCTCTCGCGCGAGGACGAGCTGCAGCAGATCGTCAAGCTGGTCGGACCCGACGTGCTGCCCGACGCCCAGAGGCTGGTGCTGCTGGCGGCCGACCTGATCAAGACCGGCTTCCTGCAGCAGGACGCCACCGACCCGGACGACACCTACTGCGACCCGAAGAAGCAGATGAAGCTGTTGCGGGCCTTCGTGACCTTCTATCGCCGCGGGAGGGAGATCATCCAGCAGGGCGCTCCCATCGCGCAGGTGCGGGAACTGCCCATCGTGCAGCGGCTGCGCCGGGCCAAGCTAATCACCGAAGAGAAGCAGCTCGACGACCTGCTGCACAGTCTGGAAGTGCAACTGAGCGAACTGGAGCGGCAGCACACATGATCCGCGACAATCCCGTCAGATACGTTGGCGTCGACAGGGTGGACGACCCGCTCATCTACGTGTCCGGCATACACGGTGTGGGCTTCGATGAGATCGTGGTGGTCACCGACCCGGAGGGCAACTCGCGCCCCGGCACGGTGCTGGAGGTGGACGGGGACAGCGCCGTGGTGCAGGTTCTGGGCGGCGCATCGGGCCTGAGCAGTTCCGAGACGGCCGTCCGCTTCCGCGGCGATCCATTCCAGGTGCGCGTCAGCGAGGACATGCTCGGCCGGGTCTTCGACGGGCTGGGCAATCCCATCGACGGCGGCCCGCCGCCCTTCGGCGGCGAGTTGCGCAATGTGCACGGCGAGCCCATCAACCCCGCCGCCCGCGCTTACCCGACCGATTTCATCCAGACCGGCATCAGCATCATCGACGGGTCCAACAGCCTGATCCGCGGCCAGAAGCTGCCCATCTTCAGCGGGAGCGGCATGGAGCACCAGCGGCTGGCCGCTCAGATCATCCGGCAGGCCACCCTTCCGGGTAATGAGGCGGAGGCTTTCGCCGTCGTGCTGGCCGGCATGGGCATCAAGAACGACGAGGCCAACTACTTCCGGCACAACTTCGAGGAAGCCGGCGTGCTGGGGAACGTCGCCCTGTTCCTCAGCCCCGCCGACGCGCCCAGCGTGGAGCGCGTGATGACCCCCGAGGTCGCCCTCACGCTGGCCGAGTATCTGGCCTTCGAGAAGGACATGCACGTGCTGGTCGTCCTGACCGACATGACCAACTACTGCGACGCCCTACGCGAGATCAGCAGCGCCCGCGACGAGATACCGGCGCGTAAGGGCTACCCGGGACACCTCTACAGCGACCTGGCCGCCCTGTATGAACGGGCCGGCCGTGTGAAAGGCTCGGACGGCTCCATCACACAGATGCCCATCCTGAGCATGCCGTCCGACGACATAAGCCACCCCGTACCGGACCTGACCGGCTACATCACCGAAGGGCAGATCGTCTGCGACCGGGACATGTTCCAGCAGGGCATCTACCCGCCCGTGGGGCCACTTTCGAGCCTGTCGCGCCTGATGAAGGATGGCGTCGGCGAAGGCTTCACCCGGGAAGACCACATGGCCATCTCCAACCAGCTTTACGCCGCCTACAGCCACGTAGACGAGGTCCGCAGCCTGGCCTCGGTCATCGGAGAGGAGGAACTGTCCCCCGGCGACCAGCAGTACCTCCATTTCGGAGACGCCTTCGAGAACCGCTACCTCGACCAGGGCGAGGACGAGAACCGCAGCTACGAGGAAACCCTTGACCTGGCCTGGCAGGTGGTCAGCATCCTGCCCCGCAGCGAACTGTCACGGCTCAGCGACGAACTGCTGGATACGTACTACCGCAGCGACGTGGACGAACAGGGCCGACCGACCTCGGAGGAGGAAGAGGAGGAGGAGTAAGCGATGCCGCGACTCGACGTCGCACCCACGCGCCGCAACTACCTGGACATAGAGAAGACGCTGGACCGCGTCCAGGAGGGCCACGACGTCCTGGAGCAGAAGCGGCAGATACTGGTCACCGAGCTGATGTCCCAGGTCGAGGCCGCCCGCCGCATCAAGGAGCAGGTCGATGAGGCGATGGAGAAGGCCTACGATGCCCTCCGCGACGCCGCCCTCCAGTCCGGGCTGGCCGGCCTGCGGCGGGAGAGCCTGGCAGTGCGCATGAGGCACGCGCTGACGGTCAGTTCACATTCGGTCATGGGCGTGCCGGTGCCCGGCATCGAGTGCGAGCCGGAAGAGTTTGGACTGCAGTTCGGCCTCCTGGCGGGGGGCAGCCATTCGGACCGCGTGATGAAGCGGTTCCTGGAGGCCCTGCCGCTGGTGGCGGAGCTGGCCGAGGTGGAGAACGCCGTCATCCGGCTGGCCCGCGAGGTGCGGCGCACCCAGAGGCGCGTCAACGCTCTTGAAAAGACCTACATACCGCTTTATAAAGAGTCACTGAAGTACATCGAGGAGGCCCTGGCCGAACGGCAGCGCGAGGAGTTCATCGTGCTGCGCAAAGTGAAGCGCAAGCGGGAGGCGTCCCTCCGCGAGGGACGGGCTCCGTCGCCCGGCAGCGTGACCTCCGACGGCGAGTGAGGTATGGCCAAACACACATACTCGAAGATTCTGCTCTTCGCCGAGAGCAGCGAGACGGGCATGACCGCCGCCCGCGACGCCATCAACCTCGCCTCCGACGAGGACGCCACCCTCATAGTCGCCGCCGTGGTGGACACCAGCACCCTCAAGCAACTGCTCAGCTACCGCATCTTCGTCCAGGAGGAGATGGAGGAGTACGAGGACGAGCTGGAGGAGTCCTGCCGCAAGCAGCTCAACTACGTCACCCAGCTCGCCGACCAGGCGGGCGTCAAGAGCCGCACGGTGCTGCTGCGCGGGGCATGCCACAGCGTCATCCTGCGGGAGCAGAAGGAGAGGGACGCCGACCTGCTGGTGATGGGCGCCTTCCGCGCCACCACCACCAAGCGCGACCTGATGGCGCACGAGAAGCAGCTCATCATCGACGAGATACCCTGTCCCGTGCTGCTCGTTCGGTAGCCGTTTGGACTCACCGATCAGCCCAATCTCCGGGAGGTAGCCCGCCATGGACGCCTACGAAGCCCTGATGACGCGCCGCAGCATCCGCTCCTACACCGACGAGCCGGTCAGCGACGAGGACGTCGAGAAGATTCTCCGCGCCGCCATGGCCGCCCCCTCGGCGGGCAACGAACAGCAGTGGCACTTCGTCGTCATCCGGGACGACGAGACCATGGGCCATATCATGGACGTCCATCCCTACTCCGGCATGCTGGCGGAAGCGGACGTCTGCATCGCGGTCCTGGCCGACCTCTCGCTGGAGAAACACAAGGGCTACTGGGTGCAGGACGCCTCCGCCGCCACGCAGAACATCCTGCTCGCCGCGCACGCGCTCGGGCTGGGCGCCGTCTGGCTCGGCGTCCACCCGGTCGAGGAGCGCGAGGAGGGCCTCAAGGCCATCCTCAACCTGCCGGACGGGGTCGAGTGTCTCTCGCTGGTCTCCATCGGCCATCCCGCCGAACCCGCCGGCCCCGCGGACCGCTACGACCCGGAGCGCGTGCACGAGGGAACGTGGTAAGGGTCGTGCAACCGTGCACGCCTGAAGAAACCGCCCGGTAAACCCTCTCCCCCAAGGGCTTGCGTGCCTCGCTGAGAGTCGCCCGGGCTGAAAGCCCACCACATATCAGCCCAGGGCGCAGCCCTCGTCTTTGCCCATATCTTTGCGGTCTGGGGTTACTGTTTTGATGGGATGCGGCAGCGATACAATATGTCACAACATAAGGACATATATGGGGCATGGCGCCACGGAACGGCCGGTAGACTCCTGCGACGAACGTGCCCTCCCTCTCCGGTCCCCAGGGCCAAGGGGATATGGCTCCGCTCCGGGAACCGGGCAATCGGCTCGGCCAGGCAGCCTCAGACTGTGAGCTGCAGAGGCCCCTCACCGAATCGGGTTACCTGTCGTGTTCCCCAGCCGGCCGCACCGGCGGCCGGCCCTGGAGTGCGGCGGCTTGCCGCCGCTTTGCCGTTGCGGGGCTTGCCCCGCCCCCGTAAGTATTATCGGAAAATCGGATACTACGTATCCGCTGCCGGCAAGCCGGCAGCATTGAGGGCGGTGTCAAGGCGCCGCACTCCGAGAGAGCGTCGGTCGGGTCGTGTTCGTGCCCTGCTTGGAATAAGATGCACGAGTCGCTCAGACTGGCGGGTACTGGTGCGGGAAAGGCCCAGGATCCAAAACTTTTGGCTATGGCTGAGATGTCGTTAAAGGCAAGCACGCAGCCCTGGGAAACCAAGAGCGGGCAATGCGCCCGCGCCCTGAAGGGGCGCGACAACTGCGATGAAAGCTCCCCCTGCTGGAGCTGCAACATCGCAGTTCGCAGTAGTGCGTGCAACAGCGAGAGACCAGCTTCAGGGGTCTTGAAGCTCCCCGGCGGCAAGCCGCCGGTATGAGGGCGGCGCCAAGGCGCCGCACTCCAGGGATCGCCGTTCGTGCACACGACGCAACTCTACGTTGTACGGGCCGTGTCACCTCGAGTGCGGTGGTTGGCGCGCTCGCGGAGCGCGCCACCGCCTTACTTCCTGCATCTGTGAGCTGTCTGACATCCCCCCGGGGACGAGCCGCCGTATTTGTTTAGCGTTCCTCTGAATCGCCCGTGCACGGGGGTCTTTCATTCCTCATCGCGTCCGTTGCCTCGGGGCTTGCACCCCGAGCTACTTCTGAGACGGCCCTGTCTGGCCTCAAAGCAACTCATGCGGTCGTTTCAGCCCGCAAAGCGGGCGTCCCAAACGTAGCCCGGGGCGACCTGAGGGAGCTCCGGGGTAGCACGCACACACCCCGGATGTGGAGCCCCGGAGGGGCGATTCAGCCCTTCGGCCCGGGCGGAACGGACTGAGCAGGAAGTGCCGGTACAGACAACCTGCACTGTGAACACCGTCCGCTGAATACGTGCGCCGGCTTGCCGGCAGGCAGCGGGCTTGCCCGCTTCTCTTCCGGGCGCGCGTGCCGTCCCGCTTCCGGTCAGATTGCTAACCGAACCCAATGAATCAATCTTGAAGCTGCCCTACTCGGTGCGCCCCCGTTCGTCCGCTTCCCACTCCAGTTGGAGGGATTCCTCCCCCTCCGGTTGCGTCTCGCTGACGCTGCCCGCCCGGATGACGATGGTGCCCGCGGCCAGGTCTCCCACGCGCTGGCGGGCCTGGGTGAACGCGACAAGGGCCAGCCCGACCGTGTAGTTGAAGAACCCGTCGGCGATAATCAGCAGGTTACGGAGCAGCGCCCAGCCGACTCCGCACCGCCCCAGGTTGCGGCGTACCACCTTGATGCCCGTCACCCACTTGCCCGGCGTGCGTCCGGTCAGGCCCTCGAGGATGCTGAAGACCAGAAAGGTCCCGAACAGCCAGGCGAGCGCCAGCAGCATCCACTTGGCGCCCGGCAACAGCGCACCCGGACCCTCCACCATCAACGCCGGAGTGAAGTGCCGCCACGCGCGCCAGGAAGCCAGGGCCGCCGGACCCGCCATCAGCAACAGATCGACTCCCTCCCCAATGCCGCGACGCCAGAGGGAAGCGAGTTCTGCGCGCTTGTCCTCATACTCGTAGCCGGAGGTGCGCCAGAAGCGCATCATGACCGATACGACAAGGCCCGCGAGCACCAGGAAAGCATAGGGCAGCAGATATGCCAGCAGCGACTGACCGACGGCAGCGCTGCTCCCGGGAAAACCGGGAGCGGCGCTCGTGCGCTCCACCACCTGGTCGCCCTCCAGTTGCGTCAGCCGCAGGTCAAACGGTGACGACTGAGACGCAATCAGCCATCCGTCGGGGGTCTCCGTGCCGCAGACTCCTATCCGCTCGAAGGCAGGAACTTCACGGCTCACGAACTGTTCCCACCCGTCCGCCCCCGGCCGATATCCCCGCACCGTGCCACCCGTCGCGTGCTCGTCCACGAAGAACAGCGCGGGGGCGCCCTCGAGCGTCACGGCCGACCACTGGTCCCCCATGCGCGCCACCTCCTCCCATTCGCGCAGTGCGGCCAGCGGCCCTTCGGGCAGGCCAACCCTGTGGCGGACGGTTGCCCCGACCTCCGTGAACAGGTGCAGCTCCCCGTCGTGGTGCAGCACCCTCAGGTTTCTGACGGACGTCAGGGGGCCGTCTTCGCCCAGCAGGGAGAACTCGGCTTCGGTGCGCCACTGCTGGCCGTCCAGCACCTTCAGCACCCGGTTGCCGTCGTCGCCGATTACCTGGAACTGCTCGGTTTCCTCCAACCACGGGGCGACGTCTTCGGTTTTCTCCAGCCGCCCGCCCTCCACGACCGCCGGTCTTCCGTCGAGCAGGAAAGGCGGCGAGATGGCGCCGAGTTCCTCTTCGGGCTCACCGGTCAGCAAATCCTGCCCGTCGTAGAACCCGACCAGCTTGCGGCTCACCAGCCACAGCCTGTCGGGCGCCGCCAGCACGTACCCGTCCCCCAGGCCCGTGCTGACGGCGACGTTCACTTGCTCCTCTCCATCCAGGGAGACGCCGATGAGCCGGGCGCCGGCGGAGTCGTATGGACCCACGAACTCGTTCGGGCCGCTGATGTACCAGAACCGGTCCCGCCACACCGCAGCGGCTCTCAGGTTCCCGCCCATGGACGTGAAAGTCGGGGCGCCCTGCATGGCGAGGGTCCTGTTCATGGTCAGGGCCGCGGGCACGGCTATCTGCGCGACGACGTAGGCGACGATCACGGCGATGACGCCGCCGATATAGGTGGTTTTGGCGGAAGCCGACACGTAACCGGGCGGCGCTTCGGCGCTCATGCGGGTTCCTCCGTGCCCATCCCTTGAAGTCCCCGGGCCGAAACTCGCTACGACCCGGCAAACCGCAACGCATATTACAGGGCAAGAACCCGAACCGCAAGTCTGGCCAACGTTTGGAGAAGACGAGGCGGATAGGTAGCGAAGCGGTTCGACGCGCCGTACTCTGCTTTCGGGCTCTCCATTCACTCTCGATATGAATGGCGTTTTGGGGTAGTTTGTTAGAGGCGACCTGA
The DNA here is from genome assembly GCA_046483385.1 of Candidatus Brocadiia bacterium. Classification (GTDB taxonomy): domain Bacteria; phylum Planctomycetota; class Brocadiia; order SM23-32; family SM23-32; genus B1Sed10-231. Next base: position 19,813 of record JAWODG010000229.1, read on the forward strand.
CGAAGACCGCGGGAGGGGATTAATGGCTCTGAAGCGCGAACTGGGTCTGGGTGGCGTGTTCGCCATGGCGACCGGGGCGATGATCAGTTCCGGGCTGTTCGTTCTGCCGACAATTGTGTATGGCCTTGTGGGCCCGGCGTTTGTGTTGTCGTATCTGATCGCTACCCTGGCGCTGCTGCCGAGCGTCATGTGCAAGGCGGAGTTGATGACCGCTATGCCGAAGGCGGGTGGTACTTACTACCACGTGGACCGCAGCTTCGGGCCGGTGGTGGGTATGGTAAGCGGCACAGCCAACTGGGCGGCCCTGGCGGCGAAGTCCGCGTTCGCGCTGTTGGGCATAGGCGCGTTTGCCGTGTTCCTGGCGGAGGAGTTCAACCTTTTACAGGGAGGCTACGCCGAGGGGTGGGTCATCAAAGGCGTGGCCGTGCTTTTCTGTGCGGTCTTCGCCATGATAAATGTGCTGGGCACAAAGCACGCGGGGCGTCTGCAGGTCTTCCTGGTGGCCGGCCTCCTGACAGCCCTGGGCGGTTACATGGTCTGGGGCGGGCTGTCGGCGGAGGCCTCAAGCTTCCGGCGCAGTTTCTTCCCGGAGGGCGTGCCGGCCGTCTTCGTGGGCGCCGCCATGGTGTTCATGGCCTACGGCGGCATCACCCAGATAGCCAACCTGGCCGAGGATGTGCGCCATCCCAAGCGGGACCTTGTTCGTGGCATGTTCCTCGCCTACGTGGTGGTTTCGCTCGTTTACGTGGTGGCCTGCCTGGTGACGGTGGGGCTGCTGCCGCACGATGCGGCCGAATGGAGCTGGGCGCCGTTCTCGCAGGCCGCGCGAGTTTTCTCCGGCACGTTCGGGTGGGCCGTGATGGGCCTGGCCGCGATGGCAGCCTACATGACCACCGGTAATGCCGGCATTCTGACGGCCAGCCGCTCGCTGATGGCGATGAGCCAGGACGAACTCGTTCCGCAAAGCCTCTCCAGAGTCAGTCGGCGCTTCCACACCCCGGTGAATGCCATCCTGCTGACCTCCGGTTTCATGGCCCTGGGTATAGTCGCGCTCCCGCTGGAACTGTTCGTGAAAGCCGGGTCGGCCATGATCATCCTGCTGCTCATTTTCGAGTGCCTCTCGGTGATACTGATGCGCGAGAGCCGCATACCCACCTACCAGCCCACTTGGCGTTCCCCGGGCTATCCGTGGCTGCAGGGGGGCGGTGTGGTGGTGTATGCGTTCTTTTTGGTGGAACTGGGCAGCCTGCCGCTGCTGATCGCGGGCGGTGTACTGGGGGCGGCACTGGCCTGGTATGGGTTCCGGTCGGAAGTGCAGGTGGTGCGGGAATCGGCGCTGGTCCGCGTTGCCGAGAGGTTTGCCCGGATGGACTTCGACGATCACGACCTGGAGGCCGAGCTTTCCGCCATCGTCAGAGAGCGGGATGACGTGCGCAGGGATCCTTTCGACAGGTTGGTCGAGCAATGCCCGGTCCTGGACCTGCCGGGACAGCCCTCACGAGACGAGGTGCTGCGGGCGGTTGCCGCCGAGCTGCATTCGGTCGCCGGCATGGACCAGGAAACACTGGCCGACCTGCTGAGAAAGCGCGAGGAACTGTCCAGCACCGTCCTGAGACCCGGCGTCGCGGTGCCACACCTGGTGAGGCAGGACGTGGAAGAGTTCGGGCTGGCCCTGGTCCGGGTGAAGGAGGGTGCCGACTTTGCCGGCGAGGGAGGGCCCGTTTACACCATCTTCGCCGTCGTCGTTCCGCCCAAGGAACAAGAATTCTACCTGCGCGTCCTGGTCGCCATCTCGGAGACTGTTCAGACTCCGGACTTCGACGAGCGATGGCAGGAGGCCCGCTCCGCGGAGGGCCTGCGCGAGGTCGTGCTCAGGTCGGACCGCCCCCGGGAGTGACCCCCACTGGGCCATGCCAGGCGAGGCCTGACCCCTGTGCCGCATACTTAGCGTTACCCCACTTGGCTGTAATCTGGACGCACTGTTTGCTGAGGCGAATAGCGACGCGGGCCGGACTGAACAGAGCCGCTTCACGGGGTTTCGGTCTCGGGTTCTGGCCGCCGGTGTTCCGGTGCGGGGCGGGCTCCCCGGCGCATGCCTTCCATGTGCTCCTCGAACATACCGGGAGCGACGGCACGGGGGACGATCTTGGCCCCCGACATCTCGTCGTCCGACATGCCCTGCAACTGCGTGGCTTCGGTGGCGACGTGGGGCGTCAGGAAGATCAGCAGCTCCGTCTTCTCCGTCTCCTCGTCCGTGCGGCGGAACAGCGCGCCGAGCAGGGGGATGCTGCCGAGAATAGGGACCTTGGTGACCTTCGAGTTGATGCGGTCCTCCATCAGCCCGCCTATCACGATGGTCTGCTCGTCCAGTATGGCGATGCGCGTCCGGGCGGACCGCTTGGCGAAGACGGCGGCATCCACGGTCTCGGAGATGGGGACGGTCTCGGCGGTGGTCTGGGATATCTCCGGATAGATGTCCATGATGACCAGCCCTTCGGGATTGATGTGCGGGGTGACCTCCAGGATGATGCCGATGTCCTCGTACTCGATGGTGTTGATGGTCTGGCCCGTCTCGGTGGTGCGGGTGTTGCGGATAAAGGGCACCTCCTGGCCGACGGTGATGGTGGCGGTCTGGTTGTCGCTGGTCAGGATGTGCGGGCGGGAGAGCACGTCCAGCTTGCCGATCTCCTGGAAGGCCCGCAGCACGGCCGTCACGTCGCCGCTGATCGTCCTGTAGATGAGGCCGCCCGTCTCGCCGGACAGGTCGAAGTCGGTGCCGAAGGAGAAGTCCTCCCCGTCGGTCTCGGCGTCCAGCACGGAGAACTGCGCGCCGATGTCCACCGAGTCGCTCCAGGTCACCTCGGCGATCAGCACCTTAATGAGCACCTGCGGTATGGGGCGGTCCAGGTCGGCGATGATCGCCTTGAGGCGGTCGAAGTTGGCGGGGTCGGTCAGGATCAGCAGGGCGTTCGTGTCCTCGTCGGCCACGCAGTAAACGTCGCCGGCCAGCCCGGCAGCGGTCTGTGCCGTGGCCGATGCCTGAGCGAGCCGGGCCAGGAAGCTCCCGCGCCCGCCTCTCTCCTCCTGGTCGCCGCCGCGCCGGGCGGTCGTAGTGGTGTCGCTCTGCTCGAAGAGATTGTTCAGCAGCTCGGCCACGTTGGCGGCCTGGGCGTTCTTGAGCCGATAGACGAGAACGGACTCCTCCTCCACGGGGTTGGCGTCGAGGCTGTGAATGACGTCGGCCACGACGTTGAGGGTGTCCCCCGGGCCGCTGACCACCACGGTGTTGGTGCGCTCGTCGGCGGAGGCGATAACCTGCGGCGCCCTGCTGGCGGTTTCCTCCGATTCCTCGCCGCCGCGGCCCCCCCGGCCGAAGAAAGCCCGCCGGAAGCCGCCCCCGCCCTGGCCGGCATCCGCCTGTTCCACCTGGAACACCTCGTTGATCAGGTCGGCCGCCTCGGTGGCGTCCGCATAGCTCAGGGGAAAGACGCGTACCTCCGCGACGGTGGCCATGTGGGTATCCAGCGCCCTGACGATCTCGACGATGCGGCGCACGTTGGCGCCCGTGTCGGTCAGTATCAGCGCGTTGCTGCTGGCGTTGGCCGAAAGGTCGGCGTACTCCGGTATGAGCGGCGCCAGGTCGTCCCTGACCTGAGTGGCGTCGGCGAACTTCAGGGGGATGATCTGCGTTCTGACGTCGTCGTTCGGCTCGATGGCGTCCGGGTCCATGCCCGAATGCACGGGGATGCTGGCCTTCTTAGCCTCCTCGAGGGTCATGATCTTGAGCACGCGTCCCCTGCGGACCGCGGCGTAGCCCTCCTCGGCCAGCACGGTGTTCAGCAGAGAGACCGCCTCCGGCAGGCTCAGCGGCTGGCGGCTCATGACGGTCACCCTGCCCTCGACGGCCGCCTCCTCGACGATGATGAGCCCGGCCGCCTCCGACAGGTGCTCCAGCACGGACATGACGGGGGCGTCCTGGAAATTCAGCAGTATGCCCTGTGGCTGCGCCTCCGGCGTGGGCGGCGCGGGCGGGGTCTCCACGTCGGCCGCCCCGCACAGCCCGGCGGCCAGCGCCAGGACGCCGACCAGGGCCGCGGCACGCGGCGCCCTGAACCTGCGGCGGGGGGAACGACTGCGGTTGTGTGTGGTCTTCGTCATTGTCCCAACTCCCTCATTCGCCTTTGTCTCAGTCTCTCCAGAATACCCGAGGCTTCGCCTTCATCGGTTCCGCTCGCGGCCGGCGCGCCGGCCTCGGGCTCACCGGCGGAAGGCACGACCGAACCCGCCTCCAGGTTCCGGCCGAGGGGCACGGTGACCTCCTTCCCCTCGGCGCCCAGATAGGTGATTTCGTCGAGGGTGACCTCCCCGATGCGGCCTTCCAACACGGGGTCGCCGGAGCGCACCTGCATGATGCGTCCCGTGCTCATGTCCTCCAGCACCGCCGTGGACTCCCCGTCCCTGCGCACGATGCCGCGCAGGAAGATAAACCGCTCCGGCGGCGGGGCCTCGCGCTGGATGCGCTCCTCCGGCCGTGCGGCCCGGGGGCCGCGCACTCGGGAGAATATGTTGCGCTCCACCAGCACTTCGTAGTCGCTCCACGGTTGCTCTTCGGGCCCGGGGGCGCTCGGGGCTGCCCCGCTCAAACCGCCCAGCAGCGCCAGCAGGAATATTAACCGTTTCGGGCTCATGCCTCGTCTCCTTCCTCCGGGCCGGGGGGCGGAGGAGAGCCCCTTTGCTCCGGGCCGCCGGCCGCGTAGAGCGTCGACAGCTTCAGCTGCAGGGACAGGTCGTCCTGCCCCTCGGTCCGGGCGCCGAGCTGCAGTTCGCGCACCCGCAGGGGCAGTGCGGTGGTCTCGGTGTGCCACAGGAACCGGGCGACCGCCCGCATGTTGCCCGTTCCGGCGGCCACGACGGTTATCTCGCCCACGCCGGCCTCCCGTTCGCCTCTCTCGGGCTTGACGGACGAGAGCGCCAGGCCGGCCTCCTCGGCCCAGTTGCGCACGGCCTGCAGAATGCGGCCTTCCGCGTCGGAGGGCTCGGAAGCCAGGCCGCCGCCCTTCATCTCCTGCCACCTGCGCGCCATGAGGCGCTGTCGCTCGAAAAGTCGTCTGGCGTTCGTCATCGCGGCCATCAGTTGCCGCCGCTCCTCCTCCACTTCTGCGCCGCTCTCCATCAGGGGCGTTATCACGTATCTGTCGGCCACCAGCAGGGCCACGGCCAGCACGGCGACAACGGCTATCAACGTCTCTCGACGGGACAGGGTCATCGTCTTTCGGCTCCTGAGTATGAGAAGGCCACCGAGAACGCTATGTCTCCCGCGGCCCCACGAGTTTCCCGGATGTAGAGCAACCGGACCTGCGAGAACTTCCCCGGTCCTTTCACGTTCTCAAGCACGTCCAGCACCGACTGCTCGGAGGTGGCCTTGCCGGAGAGCACTCCCCGCATCCCCTCACCCTGCTCCGAGACGCCGCTCTCGTTCATAGCGTCCTCCTGGATCGCCAGATTGGTGGCCCAGATGCTGCCCTCTTCCGGGAAGGTCAACGTCAGGGCAACCAGGCAGTCCAGGAAGGGCGGTCGGCGGTCGTACCATCCGCGCGCGGTATCCACCGTCTCCACGACCTGTTCGGCCGCCTCGATGGAGGGCTGCATCTGTTGCCATCGCGCGCGGAGGTCGGCCACCTCGCGGCCCGCGGCCCTCCTGTCCATGAGCACCGCGGCAACGGCCACCACGGACACCAGCAACACGAACCCCGCCCAGGCCGCCGGGCGTGCCCAGTGACGCTGGCGCCTCCGGGCCAGCCGGGGTTCGGTCAGGTCGAACGGGATGAGTTCACGCTGAAACCCCGCGAGAGCCAGCGCCGCGGCCGGTGCGGCGCGGCCGGGCGGCATGCCGGCCGCCTTCGCCGCCTCCGCCAGCCCCTCGACGGGGAGCGTGGGGTCGGTGTCCATATCCAGCCCCAGCGCGCTGCTGACCGCCGTCAGTTCGCTCGTTTCGAGCGCCCGGCCGTCGTAAACCCGGACCCGCTCGATCCCGGCCGCCCCGGCTCCCAGCACGGATCGCACTCCCAGATGCAGTGCCCCGGCGGCCGCTGTGCCGTCTTGCTCGGGTATCGGCACGTGGCGTATGGCCTTCAGGACCCCATCACGGGTCAGTGTGACTTCCGCACCGTCCGGTGTAAGGTGCGCCGTAACCGCATCCGGACCCGGGGCGCCGGCCATCGCCAATGCGGCAGCCGTCGGCGAGACGGCGTGCACCTTGCCGCCGGCCGCATGGACGGCCTCGGTGGCCGCCTGGACGCGTTCACGCCGGGCGCCGACCAGCAGGGCCTCCCCCGCTTCGCCTTCGGGCGGCGCGGAGGCATAGTCGCACAGGAGTTGCTGGCGGGGCACTGAAAAGGCCCTCTCCGCAGCCAGCCGAAGCATGCCGACAAGCGCTTCGCGTCCCACGGGTGGCACGTCGCGGACGGCCGTCACGAGCCAGCGGCTCGGTATCCCCACCACGGCGTCGCGCGTCAGCCCGTGCTCTTTCAACCAGGGGGCCAGCGCTTCGCCGACGCCGGCCGGATCGTCCCAGGACGTGCCTTCGGGCAGCGCGAACTCGCCCGTTCGCGTGACCCTGTGTCCGCCGTGCGCGCGCTCCACCTCGGCCGCCACTACGCGGCGTTCCTGCACGGCCAGTCCCAGGTATCTGCGTCTTCCGATCATCGATAGCTCGCCGTCAGAGTTGTGGCGGTGAGGTCCTCGCCCCTTCGCAGGGCGGCCGGAATGCCGGCGTCCAGGGGCCAGCCCAGGTGCGTCAGGTCCTGCCAGCGCACCACGCGCGGCGGGCTCTCCATGGCGTCAACCACGGCCAGGTAACGGCGGTAAGCGCGGCCGTCCCCGCTGACGGCCACGATGTCCGCCGAGAACTGATAGGACCTGACGGTGATGTAGGACCCGATGGCAACGGCCTTCTCCTGCGGCAGGGCGTCGGCCACCCATGCGATGCTGCTCAGGTCCGTCTCGCTGTCCTCGCGCCGGCTCAGGAGGGCATCCACGTCGCTCTCGTCGAGTTCCGGCAAGCAGAGCAGCACCTCGCGTGATGCCGTGTTCACGTTGACCATGCCGGTCAGTTCGTCCTCGTCAACCGTAGTGAGCCCGTCGGCGATGGGCGCGAACTCCTCCAGCGTCAACCCGCTGTCAAAGTAGAAGTCCAGGACGTTGTCGAACGGTCGGCCCCTGCGCGTATTCTGAAGGACCGTGAAGAGGCGGTCGTCCGACACGACCTCTCGCAACGTCTCGGAAAGGTCGTCCGTGTCGAGGCTGTTGACGTCAACCCGCTCCTCGCCGTCGGAGGCCGTGTTGGGCTCGACGCTGTAAACGGTGGCGTAATCCAGGAACCCCCGGTCGAGGGACCCGTCGCCGTTGTCGTCCTCGTTGTAGTCCAGGACCCCGTTGCGGTTCCGGTCTTCGCCGTAGAGCACATCCTCGGAGCCGTCGCGGAGCAGCAGCACCTCCTCCACTGCCTCGAACGGCGCGTCCTTGCAATAGTAGGGGTCCCTCCTCAGCAGGTAGTATTCCCCCTCCGCTCCGCTCGGGGAGACATCCGCATCTTCGTCCCGCCAGTCGATGATGGCGTCCGCCAGCTCGGCGGTCATGTTCGGCATCTCCAGCAGCATGTCGGAGGATGCGGAGTTGAGGTTTATCTTCGACGCTTCGTCGGTGAGCCCGTAATAGTGCTGCCCGTCGTCCTGCAAGTTCGTCCGCAGCACCCAGAAGAAGCCTTCCCCCACGCGGCGCTCCTCCCAGTTCAGCTCCTCCAGGCCGGTGGTGCTGCCGTCGGCGCCGTCCACGGCTGAGATGACATAGTTGAGGGCGCCACGCGCCACGGCGTCCGCCTGCGTGGCCGACTCGCGGTTGGCCGAGGCGATCGCTTCCACCCGAGCCCAGTGGGCAAAGACCAGCACCAGGCCGGCCAGCACGAGCACCACCCACATCGTCACGATGAGCACGGTTCCGCGGTCTCCCCGCCAACGCCTGTTGCCGGCTCCGGTCATTGCCGCGTTCCTCCCATGCCGCCTCCTGTGCCGGTGCCTTCTTCCGCCGTCTCGCCGCACGGCAAAGCGAAGACGCGGGATACTTCATAGTCCTCCTCGCGGCCTTCCACGTCCAGCAAGACCGTCACGCTGACGGCCAGAGGCAGCACGTCGCCCGCCGTGGTCGAGTCCCACGAGTCCATCCACGCGGATCCGTCGTAATATGCGAGTTCGAGCGCGCGAACCCCACGGCACAGAACCTCCTCGGTCGGCTCGGGCTCCTCCGGCGCCAGCAGGTTGTGCACGGTCCGCCTCAACAGGGCGGTCTCACCCGTCTCAACGTCGGTCGCCAGGGACAGCTCCACCTTCCGCATCGGGAATGGGGGTGCCGCTCCGGACTGCTCCCGGGCCAGTGCATGGAAGCGGACCGCGTCGGCCGGCTCCCCGTCCTCGCCGGTGGCCTCCTCCCCCAGGAACTCGCCGGCCAGCAGGCCGGTCGGCGGCACGGCGCAGTCCAGGTCGGGGCCGAGCAGGGCAAGCGCGGCCGTTCCCCGGCGCGCCGGCTCCAGGGCGGCCTCGGTGACCCGGCGCCCCCGGAAGCCCGCGCTCAAGCTGGCATAGAGAGCGCCCGCCAGAACGGCCATCAACGTCATGGCCACCAGCATTTCCAGCAGGGTGAAACCTCTGTTAGCGCGCTCCGCATGCATCTCATTCGCCCTCGACGTAGGTCAACGTGCTCAGGGACGTGGTGTACTCCCGGCCCCTGTTCTCCCAGCGCACCGTCAGGGTAACCTCGCTGCAGGTGGACTCCTCCCAGGCCGCCACGTCGAGTTCCCAGGTGTAGCCCGGCCAGGGCTCGCCGAAGTCACCTTCGGTGCGGCTGCTCTGCCACTCGTCGGTCACCAGCAGTTCGTCCAGTTTGCTCCGGGCGAGCGTGGCCGCTTCGGTGCGGTGGCGCGCGGAGTCGCCCAGTCCCATCGCCAGCGTGATGCCGGCCATGGCGGTGGGCAGCAGCACGCCCACGAGCGCGAGGCTGACCAGCACCTCGGCCAGCGTGAAACCGGCTCGTCGCCCGCGGCTCGGGTGGTTCATCATTCGTCCTCCGGTTCCGTGATGACGAAAGATTCCGTCGGGCCCGCGCAGCTTACCTCGATGACGTCGCCCTTGATGTCCGTCAGCCGCACGGTGGCCGGTTCGGTCAGCCCGTCCGGCGAGAACTCCAGGTAGTCGCGGTCGGGCTCCTCCTCCGCCAGCAGCAGTTCCAGGCTCACCTCGTCGGGGACCTCGAACGTCCGGCCGAGCCCCGTGCGGGGGCGCCGGAAACCACCCTGTTCCCGGGCCTCCAGATGGAACTCCCGCCCGTCGCGGCCGAAGGCCAGGCGGTACGTCCGTCCCTCGCTGACAGCCATCGAGCGGGCCAGCCGGGCCAGCGAGACGATGCGCACGGCCGTGTCGTCCGTCTGGCGGGAGACGAAGAAACCGCGTAACGAAGCGGACGCCGCCCCCAGCACGGTGCAGATGATAAGCATCACCAGCACCAGCTCCAGCAGCGTGAATCCGCTGCGCTCACCACGTTTACTCTTGTGCCCAGTTGACAATGTCGTCGCCGCCTCCGCTCTGTCCGTCCGGTCCGTAGGAGTACAGGTCGTAGCCGTCCTCGTTGCGGTCGCCCGGGTACTTGTAGACGTACGGGTTGCCCCAGGGGTCCTCGGGCACGCCGCGCTTGATGTAGGCGCCGTGCCAGTCCTGGACACCCGACGGTTCCTCCACCAGGGCTTTCAGCCCCTCCTGGGAGGTGGGGAATCGCCCCGTGTCGATCTCGAAAGCGTCCAGGGCCAGTTCCAGGTTGGCGATGTCGGTGCGCGCCGCCGTGGTGCGCGCCTGTTCGGAGCGCCTGGTGAACTTGGGCACCACCACCGCCGCCAGCACGCTGAGGATCACCATTACCAGCAGCAGTTCGATCAGCGTGAAGCCGCGGCGGGCCCTGGACCTTTGGGTCAGTCCCGATTCTCTGTTCATCTTGCGTTCCTCCTTATCGTTTCTTTCAGATTCTGAGCGCAATCGTGCGGCATGCCCCGGCAGGAGTGGTACGGAAGTCAGACCTCCGCATGCGTGCGAGGGCGCGTCAGTGCGCCACCCTGGGTTGCCGAGTATGGCGTCGGGGCTCCGTCCCCGGCGGACGCGCCGCGGGGCGGCGCTGTGATGCAGGCCGGGGCTTAGAGCCCCGGTTATGTGCCGGGATGGTTTGGGAGCGCCCCGGAGGGGCACGGTGAACCAGAGGCGCACAGATACCTTCGAGCCGACCGCGCCCCTCCGGGGCGCCACGCACGCCAGCGCCCTGGTCACCGGGGCTGAAGCCCCGGCCTTCACGACATGGCCCCTCTGGGGCCTGCCTGTCGGTGACCTCGACGTCCCCTGGCGATCGTACCCGATTCGCCCCGGGAGGTTCGCTCCTGAGAATGGGGACGCGGGCCATTCACGTCCGGCTCCGGGCCTCATGTTTTTGTCTTCTTCCATACGATTGCTCGTCCACGTGGTTGGGGTCACCGGATTAGCTCCTGCAGGGTGAACACGGGCAGCAGCATGCCGATGACCACCGTGCCTATCAGGGCGGCCATCACGAACAGCAGCGCCGGTTCCGCCAGCGCCACCAGCATCCGCAGCCGCCGGTCCAGTTCGGCCTCGTAGGTCTCTGCCAGACGGACCAGCTCTCTGTCCAGCCGCCCGGTTTCCTCCCCCACGGACACCATCTCCAGCACGGACGGGGTGAACAGCTCCGGGCACTCCCGCAGACTCCGGGCCAGTGGCGCGCCCCGCTGCACTTCATCCACGGCCCGTGTGACCGTGTCCGACAGCGTCTGGTTGCCGATGGCCTCCCTGGCCGCAGCCAGAGCCGCCACCAGGGGCACGCCCGCCGAGAGCAGCGTGCCCAGCATGCGGCAGAACCGCACCAGCGCGAACCGCGAGACGACCGTACCCACCGCGGGGATGCTCAGCGTGACGCGTTCGACGAACCGCCGGCCGCCATCGGTGTTGAGCAACCGGTGCCCCAGCACGCCGGCCACGCCCAGCACGAGCAACACGGTGAGCCCGTGCGCCGCGAAGAAATCGCTGGTGGCCACGATGGCACGCGTCAACCAGGGAAGACGCCCGCCGAACTCGGCGAAAACGCCCGAGAAACGGGGTATGAAGTAGGTCAGAAGGAACGCCATGACGAGCACCGCCAGTACTGCCAGCACGGTGGGGTAGACCATGGCGGCGGTCACCCGGCCTTTCAGGTCGCGCTCTCGCTGGCGGAAGTCGGCGATCTGCTCCAGCACCTTCTCCAGGAAGCCGCCCGCCTCCCCGGCGCGGACCATGGCAACGTAGACGGGGGGGAACACGCGCGGCCAGCGGGCCATCGCATCCGCCAGCGCCATGCCGCCGACCACGTCCTCGCGTATCTCCTCCCAGCACCGCCGGGCGGCCGGTCGGCCCGCCTCCTCGGCCAGCAGGCTCAGCGCCCGGTTCAGCGGTACGCCGGCCTCCAGCAGGTTGGCCAGCTCGCGCGTGAAAGAATCGACACTTGCCTGCGGTACGCGCCCGGCGCGTCCCAGCGAGAGGCCCGCCGAGGCGGGGGCGGCCTCATCGACGGATACCGGATGCAGCGCCCTGCCCTCCACTTCCTCCAGCGCCCCCGACCGGCTGTCGGCGACCACGGTGCCGGTTGTCTCACGTCCGGTGTCATCAACCGCAATGTACTTGAACTTCGGCATCGGAATCAGTCGCCTCCTCGTTCGGGCCGCATGAGGCCGTTGGCGTGCAGGCGCTCGTCCTTGGTCACCCGCAGGACCTCTTCCACGGTGGTGCGGCCGGCCTGCACGTGCCGCCACCCGTCCTTCCGCAGGCTCAGCATGCCGTCGCGCAGGGCCTGCTGGCGGACGTCGCCGGAGGACGCCTGCTGCAGGATCAGGCGGCGCACCTCTTCAGTCACCGGCATCAGCTCGAACACTCCCGTGCGGCCGCGGTAGCCGGTCCCGCGGCATTCCCGGCAGCCCGCCCCCCGGTAGAGCTCGTCCGGCACGTCCGGGCCAAAGGCCTCCGCGAGCGCCTCCGGTTCGGCCGGCCGGTAGGCCTCCTTGCAGGAGGGGCAGATCAGGCGCACCAACCGCTGGGCCAGCACCGCCTCCAGCGATGAAGCGACCAGGTAGGGCTCCACGCCCATGTCCACCAGGCGCGTGACGGCGCCCGGCGCGTCGTTGGTGTGCAGAGTGCTGAACACAAGGTGTCCGGTCAGGGAGGCCTGGACGGCGATCTCGGCGGTCTCGATGTCGCGGATCTCCCCCACGAGTATCACGTCCGGATCGTGGCGGAGGATGGACCGCAGGCCGCGATCGAAGGTCAGCCCGGCCCTGGTGGCAACCTGGATCTGGTTGATGCCCCGCAGGTGATACTCGATGGGGTCCTCGATGGTGATGATCTTGCGCTGGACGTCGTTGATACGGGAGAGGGCCGCGTAGAGGGTGGTCGTCTTGCCGCTGCCGGTCGGTCCGGTCACCAGCACGATGCCGTGAGGCAGCTCGCAGATGCGCGCCAGCGCGTCCTCGTCCGCGGGCGACATACCCAGTCCGTCCAGCCCCAGCAGCGCGGAACTCCGGTCAAGAAGCCGCAGAACCACGGCCTCGCCGTGGAGCATGGGGATGACCGAGACGCGAACGTCTATCTCCCGCCCGTCCATCATCAGCTTGATGCGGCCGTCCTGCGGTACGCGCTTCTCGGCGATGTCCAGCCGGCTGATGATCTTCAGGCGGGACACGATGGCCGCCTGGAACTGACGCACCTCATGGGGGATGGTGGCTTCCTGCAGGACGCCGTCGATGCGGTACCGCACGCGCAGTTCATCCTCGAACGGTTCGAAGTGGACGTCGGTCGCGCGCAAGTCAATGGCCTCGGTGAGCACCTGGTTGACGAAGCGGATTATGGAGGCGTCCTCTTCCCCGTCGGCCAGGTTCACGGCCTCGTCCGTGTCGCCTACGACCTGTATGCCGGCCTCGGCGGCGTCGGAGACCAGGGACTGCACAGTGTCGGCCCCCACACCCAGATGTTGCTTGACGCATCGCAGTATTTCGGCCGGCGGGGCCAGGGCGGGCAGCAGCTCGCGACCGCTCGC
>JAWODG010000005.1:0-16518 GCA_046483385.1 Candidatus Brocadiia bacterium
CCTGTCTCAGCTCGCTCAGCGTCGCCCCTTCCTCCACTTGCCTGCTCTCCATTCCAGAGGTGACTGCCCGGCGCCCTGTCGGGCGGTGAGTCCACAGAGTGCAAGCCGCATTCCGGGCATATCCGCCGTGCGGCGAAACCGCCTCTCGCGCCTTTGGAAGGCAAGGACACGGCCTACCGCTTTTGAGCGCATTCTCGGCAGTTGGGCCGCGCCGGACGCGTCTGTCGGTCAGCGGCCGGAGGCGTCCGTCAGTATTGGCCGTAACCTCCGAAACTGAAGTACAACGGCGGCCGATCGCAGGTTTTGAAAAATTCCCGAAATATCGTTTGACATCTCGCCAATAAGCTGTATATTGCGCATGAACTGAGTCGGTGCGAAGCTCAAGTCGTTCTTCCCCGACAGGCAACTGCTACTTGGAAAGGTGGCACCTTCGGCGACGGATGGGTGGCCACAGGAGGGGCGCACCTGCAGGCTCATGAGGGTCGAGCCGGCCGATACCCGGAATTCCCCCGTCTCGGGTGCTGAGGGGGTCTTATGCCCCACAGCGATATTGCCTCTGCTGAAAGAAGACGTCACCCCCGCAGTCCGGTGCGTCTGCACGTGGAGTTGTTGAACGAAACGGGTAGCGAGGTGCTCGGCGAGGGGGTGACCAAGAACGTGAGTCCCGGCGGCATGCTGGCCGATTGCCGCCCGCCCGACGGGCTCCGTCCCGGGCAGAACATCCACGTCAGGTTTCCTCTGCTGGGTCCCCGCGCCGACGAAGCGAAGCTGCCCTGCCTGGTCCAACGCATCGAGGATGACGGGCCACTCCGCTTCGCCGGCCGGTTCCTCGCCGAACCCCCGGCCTTCCTGCTGGGACCGGAACTGGTCGGGGTGAGCGACGCACTGCTGGAGATCAAGCAGCGCGTCCTCGAGGTGGCCGGATACGACGTCAACGTGCTGATACTGGGCGAAAGTGGCACGGGCAAGAACGTCGTCGCACGTCTCATCCATCGGCACTCGCGGCGCTCGTCGTCCCCTTTCATCCGGGTCAACTGCCCCGCGATCCCCGAAGGGCTCTTCAGCAGCCAGCTTTTCGGCAACGTGAAGGGCGCCTTCACCGGCGCCGACTCGGCGCGCCCCGGCCTCTTCCGTATCGCTGACGGCGGCACCATCCTGCTGGACGAGATATCGGCGATTCCGTCCTCCCTGCAGGCGAAACTGCTGGAGGTGCTGGAGAGCAAGCAGTTTATACCGGTGGGAGGAGACCGACCGGTCGAGGCGGATGTGCGGATCATCGCCACGACGAATATGCACCACCATGGAGACGGCCTGGTAGAAGAGGTCCGGGAGGACCTCTACTATCGTCTCAACGAGATATCCTTCGAGCTGCCTCCCCTCAGAGAGCGCCCCGAGGACATACCGGTTCTGACCCGCCACTTCACCCACAGGTACTGCCGGGAGTTCGGAAAGCCGGTTCGGCCGCCGGACGAATGCGTCCTCCGCGCCTTCCGGCGCTACAGGTGGCCGGGCAACGTGCGGGAACTGGAGAACGCAGTGAAGCGCGGCGTGCTGACGGGCCGCTTCCAGCCGGGACCCGCTCAACCTCCCCGGAGCACCATCCCGGACGGGCAACGTGAGCGAACGGTCCGCCCCGACGTCATCGACTACTCAGCCCCTCTCGACAGCATTCGCCGCCAGGCCGAACGCCTGGCCCTGCTGGCCGCCCTCCGGGCCGCCGGGGGAGACACCTGCCAGGCGGCCTCACTGCTGGAGATCAGCCCCCGGACGTGCCGACGGAAGATCAACGAACTGCTGGACGGGAACGCCCCGACCGGCCCATCGCGCACCCCTGGCCCACCGGGGCACTCGGACAGGCCGCCGGCTGAGGACGCCGATCACGGCATCCTTGCGGCCGGCAAGCGCTTGCCCGAACTGTCCATAGAGGAGGTGCGCCAGCAAGCGGAGGCCCGGGCAATCCGCGAGGCGCTGAAAGCATCGAACTATGACCGCACCCGGGCCGCGGCGCGGCTGGGCGTCAGCTACCGCACTTTGCTGCGCAAGATGCGCCTCCACGAGATCAGCGCCTGAGGACACTCCCCTCGCCTCTTCCGCCGGAATCCGCATAAGCTTGCGGGTCAGGCACAGTGCGATACCATGGTGGTCCTTCGCCCACCGGGAGGACACATGGGACCGCGCACCAATCCGCTGCTCGTAGCCATCCTGGCTGTCGCGATTTGGGGAAGCCATACCTCGGCCGCACGACCGCCGGCCCCGGAACGCGACCGGGCCGTGCGGCGGCTGATGCGGGAACACCTCGAGACCAACCTGATGCCATGGTGGCTGGAGCACAGCCCGGACGAACAGTACGGCGGGTTCCTGCTCGAGCTTGACCGCTACGGGCGCCCGCGCGAGGGAGATAAGATGCTGGTCACGCAGGCACGCCAGATATGGGCGTTCTCCCGGCTGTGGCGCGCGGGCTATCGGGACCCCCGTCTGCACCGGGCCGCCGCGCGGGGACTCCAATTCCTCCAGGACCATTTCTGGGACCAGCAGCACGGTGGTTGGGTGATGGCCACCGACCGCGAGGGCCGTCCCACGCGCACCGACAAAAGCACTTACGCCCACGCGTTCGTCATCTACGCCGGGGTGGAGTTCAGCAACGCTTTCGACGACCCGCGCGGGCTGGAGGCAGCCGAGCGGACATTCCGTATGCTGGAGGAGCACGCCGCCGACCCCGAACACGCCGGCTACTTCGGGCAGTTCGAACGCGACTGGTCCCCGCCCCGCTGGGGCGGACGGTCGAAGTCGATGAACACACAGCTTCATCTGCTCGAGGCGCTCACGGAACTCTATCGCGCCACCGACAAGGAAATCCACGCCCGTCGCCTGCGGGAGATACTGGACGCCCTGCTGGAGCACGCCTATCTGCCCGAGCACCGGGTCTGCCTGGAGTCATTCGAGGCCGACTGGACGCCCGCCACAGGCCGATGGTTCCGCCGGCGCAACCACGAGACCTCCTACGGCCACAACGTGGAGTTTGCCTGGCTGATGCAGGAGGCCGCCGAGGCGCTGGACTTGCCCCGGGAACGCTATCGCGAGGTCGGGCTGGCGCTCGTGGACCGCGCGCTTGAGAGCGCCTGGGAGCCCAAGACCGGCGCGCTCTACAGCGAGGGGCCGCTCACAGGGAAGGCCGACGACCACGACGTGAGCTGGTGGATGCAGGCGGAGAATCTGGTCGCGCTCGACTGGGCCTGGCGCACCACGGGGGAGGAGCGCTACCTGGCCGCCCTCGAACTCCAGGCCGCCTGGGTCACAGAGCAGCAGGCGGACCGCATCTACGGCGGCTGGTGGGACGAACTGGCGCCGGACGGCACCGTCACCGAGCCGCGCAAGGCACACGTTTGGCACGGCGCCTACCACGAGGTGCGCGGCGTGCTGCGCGTGGCCGAGGACGTATGGGGTGCCCGCCCCGAAACGGAGGAGATGGCCCCTGCGTCCCGGGCGCGGTAGCTCCGGCAGACTGTTCACGGTGCCCGCGGCCACGGGGCTTACCGTTCGGCAAGTTCTTGTTCGACCGGCCATCCTCACGGCAACCCAACACAGCCGAGGGCGGCTGTGCCACACCGGCTACTTCCAGGTCCGGTAGCTGATGCCCTCCGCGCTCCCGGGCACCAGGCCGCCGGTCCGGGGCGGATTCCAGTTCCTGTCCGCGAAGCGGAAGACGTAGCGGCCTTCGGCCGGCCCCTCCGCGGTGTAGAGCACGCCCTCCTCGAAGCTGGTTCCGTGACCTTGCATGCCGATGCGCTCGCCGGCCTCCGGGTCGGGGTTGAATCGCCCGTCGCCGTTTACGTCCACCCACACCTCGGCCTGCGCGGGCGGCAGGCCGTCCGGGTGCGCATAGACGGCGGCATAGCGCGCGCCGTCGCGCCCGTTCTCGTAACCTTCCGGGTTCGCCAGCGTCGGACGGCGTGAGGGTACGTGGTCGGGCAGCGCTTCCGTCGCAATGCCCTTCCCCGGCCCCTGCGGCCACGCCGGCAGGTTTTCCACGTACCAGCGCAACTGAAGATAGTGGTCCAGCGTGTCCTGACGGGCGCTGTGCCACGTCTCGGCGGGGTGGAAGCCGGCGGCGGCCATCGCCCTCAGGTCCCGGGGCTTGATGGCGTAGTCGCCCACCTGCCCGTTGGACCAGGCACGCGGGTCCCAGGGGACTTCGTCCCAGCCGTTGAACGAGTTGTCCGCAAAGACGTAGTCGCTGGAGATGAACACGCACGGCACGCCGAACGAGAGGGGCAGCGTGGGCGGGTGGCCGAAGAAGAACCCGTTGCCGTCCTCCTCGGCGATGAAGTCGGCTGCGCTCTCGGCCGGCCGGTCGCGCCCCCACACGATGGAGACCAGCGGCTCAGCTTCCGGCCGCCTTTCGCGGACCACCTCGCGCAGTCGGCCCGCCCACCAGCGGTGGAAGGCGCCGTCCGGGTCCCGCCCGCTCCGACGCACGTTGTACTCCCACATGAAGTTGTAGACGACGTTCGGCATGTCCCCGACGTGCTCGGCGGCCTTCCGAATGGCCAGCTCGTGGATGTCGCGACGGGTTACGCCGTCCAGCACCTCGCCGCCGTCCCGGCTCGGGTCCGGCCAGACCATGTCGCTGCCGGGCCAGTCCCGCTGCTCGAAATTGTACTTGTAGCTCCAGAAGAACAGGTGCACAACCACGTCGTGCTGGCGAGCAGAGCGGACGATGCGGCGGACGCGCTCCCAGTTGCGGTCACTCCCGAGAGTTCTATGGAGTTCCGGGAAGGACGCCCGGACCCAGGTCGGATGCGCGGCCATGTAGAAATGGTTCGCAAATCGTGCAACCTGCGCCATGTGTTCGGGCTCCACCTCATGCGGCACCGGCACGCGCCGCAGGCCTCCCTGGTGGCCGAAAAGCACCATGGGCAGTCCGTTGTACTCGAAGTAGCGTCCGTTTTGCGGGTGAACGCGCAAGGGCTGCACTCCGTTCTGAGCGCTGGCGATGGGGACGACCAGGGACGGGCCGACGCAGAGGCCGCACAACCACAGAAGCACCAGAAGCGCTGTCCGGCGGGTGGCGCTCACGCGTCCTCCTCCTGTTCACTCGTCGGCGTGGCCACCATATGGCAGCGGCCCCCCGAGGTCAAACCGCTGGTCGAAGCAACAGAATGGCGTCGGGACGGCTGCTGGCAAAGAAAAGCGGTGCTCCGTCCGCCGTACGGCGGACTCCACACAGCACTCCAGAGAGCTTCGCTCAGGTCGTGGGGCCACGTAAGGCTCTCGGGGTGGAGGCTTCGAAGTCACACATTTCACGAGGGCGCGGCCAAAATGCCGCTGAAGACCCGGACGTCAGCCCAGCAGGATGGGCCACCGGGGACCGCAATGCTGGAGGCCCTTTACCGACGGCCGGGAGCACAGCGGCGGCGCCAACCCCGCATCCCCCCGCAGCCTCCGCCGGGCACTTGACGTCGTGGCTCTGGCGGGCTACACTGATGTTGTTAGGGTCTTCTAACTTTCCGAAGGGGCTCCCCGATGCCGGGCTTCTCAACCACGTCGCGGATGGAGGACTATCTGGAAGCGGTGCTGGCCCTCGAAGGAGAGGACGGCGAGGCGCGAGTGACCGACCTGGCGGAGCGGCTGGGGGTGAGCAAGCCGACCGTCAGCGCGACCTTGAAGTCGCTCGAATCCGACGGGCTGGTGCGTCATGAGCGCTACGGCGGGGTGCGTCTGACCGACCGGGGCCGTATCCTGGCGCGCCGCACCGCCGCGAATCACCGCTTGCTGGCCGGCTTCCTGCGCGATGTGCTGGGCGTGGACGAGGAGCGGGCCGACAGGGATGCCTGCGCGGTGGAGCACCACATCTCCCCCGAGACACGGGAGCGGCTCTCGCGCTTCGTTCGCTTCATCGAAGGCTGCCCGCGCACGGGGCCGGGCTGGCTGGAACACTTCCGATGTTTCTGCGAACACGACACCGCAGCGGACGAACAGCCCGCCGAATGCGGTGCAACCTGCCGGCGGCGGTGCATGGAAGAGGTCGGGGCCGCCGCCGGCTCCTGCCCACCCCGGTCGCGGGCCGTTCCTGAAACACCGGGTAACAGAGGATAAACGAGAGCGATGTTGTCCAGACTGATCGAAAAACTGCCCATCGGGACCTGTCACTCCGGCGGCCGTGCCGCAGAAGCGAGTGATGCCGGAACGGCGATGATCGCCCTGGTCGGCAGCCCTAACGTGGGCAAGAGCGTCCTGTTCAGTAACCTGACCGGCACCTACGTGACGGTCTCCAACTACCCGGGCACGACGGTGGAGGTCGCCCGTGGGACGGCGCACATCGACGGGCGGCCGTGGCAGGTGGTGGACACGCCGGGAATGTATTCCATGCTGCCGCTTTCGGAGGAGGAGCGCGTCGCGCGCCGCATCCTGCTGCGCGAGAAGCCGGACGTGGTGCTGAACGTGGTCGATGCCTCCAACCTGCAGCGCATGTTACCGCTGACTCTGCAACTCATTGACGCCGGACTACCCGTGGTGCTGGTGCTCAACATGCTGGACGAGGCGGAGAAGGCGGCCGTCGAGATAGACCAGGACGCGTTGCAAGAGGAGCTGGGCGTTCCGTTGGTCGGCACCGTCTCCACCACCCAGCGCGGCATGGAGGAACTACGGAAGGTTGTCTGCGCAGATGTCTCGTGCCCTGCACCGGACCGCCGTGGCGGCCCGTCTGCGTCCGGCGACATCGTGGGGCGGGCGGTGGCGGAGATCGCCGAAAGGCTCGAAGAGAACTACTCGATATCGCGCGGTTCGCTTGCCATGTTGCTCCTGCAGGAGGACGAGGAGGCGTGGGAGATGCTGGAGGCGAGCGCGCCGGAGGAAGTCGAGCCGCTCCGTGAGGTCGTCCAGAACGCCCGGGAAGCGGTCGGGCGGCCGATGGAGTACGCGGTGGCCCTGAGGCACCAGAGGCGGGTCCGGCGGATATGCGGTCGGGTTGTGGAGTCCGGGACGGGAAAGGCCGGCTCGTTCGCCCAGATGCTCAGCGACGTGATGACGCACCCGGTCTTCGGGGCTCCCATCGTGATCGCCGTGCTCTACTTCGGCCTCTACCAACTGGTGGGCGTCTTCGGCGCGGGGACCGTGGTGGACTTTCTGGAGGGGGTCGTCTTCGAGGAGTACGTGAACCCTGGCGTGCAGACGGCGACCGAGGCTGTGGTGCCGTGGGTCTCCCTGCAGGACCTGGTGGCCGGGGAATACGGTATCATCACGCTGGGCCTGCGTTACGCGGTGGCCATAATCCTGCCCATTGTGACGCTGTTCTTTCTGGTGTTCTCGTTCCTGGAGGACGTTGGATACCTGCCGCGGCTGGCGCTGCTGCTCGACCGGATCTTCAAGAAGCTGGGCATGAGCGGCCGCGCGGTTATCCCCATGGTGCTCGGCTTCGGATGCGACACCATGGCGACGATGGTGACGCGGACCCTGTCCAGCAAGCGGGAGCGCCTCATCGCCGTGCTGCTGCTCTCGGTGGCCGTGCCCTGCTCGGCGCAACTGGGCGTGATAATGGGCCTGCTGAGCGGCGTGCCGGGGGCGCTGCTGATCTGGGCCGGAGTACTGGCCGTTGTGTACGTGGTGACCGGCCTGCTGGCCTCACGGCTCATCCCCGGTCGGGCCTCCTCCTTCTACGTGGAGGTCCCGCCGCTTCGCTGGCCCCAGCCGGCTAACATAGCCAAGAAGACCTTCGCGCGGGTCAAGTGGTACTTCAAGGAGGTGCTGCCGCTGTTCGTGGCGGCAAGCGTGCTGATATGGCTCGGCCGCTTGACCGGCCTGTTCGGGCTGCTGCTGCGGGGGCTCAGCTACCCGGTGCGCTGGGTGGGCCTGCCCGCCGAAAGCGCCGAGGTCTTCCTGTTCGGGTTCTTCCGGCGGGACTACGGCGCCGCCGGGCTGTATGACCTGAGCAAGGAAGACCTGTTCACGGGGACGCAGATAGTGGTGGCCGCCGTGGCGCTGACGCTGTTCATGCCGTGCATAGCCCATTTTCTGATGACCATCCGCGAGAGGGGCTGGAAGCAGAGCGCGGCGATCGCCGCCTGTACCCTGGGCATCGCGTTTGTGACCGCCCTGACCCTCTCTTTCGCGCTGAACACCCTGGGAGTGACGCTGTGAAGACCGGTAAAGAGAACAAGAGCAAGACGAAGGTGCGCTGCCCGCTGTGCGGCGTGGAGTACGACCCCGAGGAGGCGGAGTCCGCCTGCCGCGGGTGCCCGCTGAAGGCCGGCTGCGACCTCATCAAGTGTCCCAACTGCGGCTTCGAGACAATCGCCGAGTGAGGCAAGGGGAGAGCATAGATGCGTGCGCTGACCGACAGGACGGAGGAGATCCTCGAACGACTGTGGATCATCACCCAGGAGCAGGACCGCCGGGCCGACGTGGAGATGATCCGGGAAGAGGACGAACTCCGTCTGCTGCAGGACCAGGGACTCGTCACCATCGCTGACGGGCGGGCCGTCCTGACCGAAGAGGGCCTCGAGGCGGGCCGGATGTGCGTGCGGCGACACCGGCTGGCCGAGCGGCTATTGGCCGACATCCTCGACACCGGCGAGGACGAACTGCACAGCGCAAGCTGCAAGTTCGAGCACGGTCTGCACCACGGCCTGGAGGAGAAGGTCTGCACGATGCTGGGACATCCCCGCGCCTGCCCGCACGGCAAAGCCATACCCCGGGGTGAATGCTGCCGTCGGACGGAGACTGAGACGGGGCAACTGCTCTGCTCCGTAGCCGATCTGGAGAAGGGCGAGCCCGCCGTCATCGCCTACCTCCACAGCGAGGAGGCCTCCGAGCTCCGCAAACTGATGGCGATAGGCGCCCTGCCGGGCACCGGGCTCACCCTCCACCAGCGCTTCCCATCCTACGTCATCGAACTGGGCCGCTCGCGGTTCGCGATCGACCGGGAGCTGGCCGGCAACATCTACGTCCGCCGCACGGGCGGTTGATCCACCCCATCCAACGTTCTTCGGTCTCCGTTGACGGCCGCGGCACTGCTCGCTAAAATAGCCACTTCAAATGTCCATTTTACGCCTTTGCCGGGGAGGTCGGCATGGCGGAGGAGACGCGGTCCCGAACCGCCACGCGCGAGAGGGTGCTCGAGAGCGCCGTTCACGTGTTCGCCGAAAAGGGGTTCGAGGCGGCCACCATCCACGAGATCTGCGAGCGGGCCGACGCCAACATCGCCGCGGTCAATTACTACTTCGGCAGCAAAGAGAAACTTTACGCCGAAGCCTGGCGCACGGCCTTCCGCCGCTCCGTGGAGGCCCACCCTCCTGAGGGCGGCGTGCCCGCGGACGCACCGGCTGAAGAGCGCCTGCGGGGACGCATCAGGGCGATGGTCCACAGGATGGCCGACGAGGACAACCAGGCCTTCCTGATCGCTCAGCGCGAGATGGTCAGCCCCACCGCCCTGCTGAAGGAAGTGCGGCGTGAGTGCATCCGCCCTCTGCGCGAGCAGACCCAGGCACTGGTGCGCGAGCTGATCGGCCCGGATGCCAACGATCAGACGGTGATATTCTGCGAGACCAGCATCGTGAACCAGTGCATGGCCGTGCTGCGCCACAGGCATCACCGAACATCGGGACGATCCAGGGGCCGCGCCCCTCGCATCCGCGACCTGGACGCCTACGCCGAGCACATCGCCCGGTTCTCGCTGGCCGGGCTGCGGGCGGTTCGCGCATCCCTGCCCTCTGATGCCGACCGTTGCGGGCAGGGAGGAGCCGACTGATGCAGCCGCCGGGCGGTGAAACCAGGGAGGCTGAAAGGCGCTCGCGTTCCGACTGGATAACCGAGGGAAGTATCCCGCGTGCGCTCTGGCGCATCACGCTGCCGACCTGGGGCGCCTTCATCACCCACGACCTGCTGGGCATCGTGGACATGTTCTTCGTGGGCAAGCTGGGCAAGGTGGCCGTCGCCGCGGTGGCCATGAGCGGCATCATCATGGGCATCATCATCATGCTCGGCCAGGGCGTCACGGCGGGCACGACGGCGCTGGTGGCCAACGCCCTGGGCCGCGATGACGAGGAGGCCGCGCGGGAGTCCGCCGGCCAGAGCCTGGTGATGGCCGGGTTCCTGTCACTGCTTGTCATCGCCGGGGGCGTGCCGCTGGCCGGCCCCATATTGCGCCTGCTGGGCGCGAGCCCGGATGTCGTCGCCGAGGGCATACCCTACCTGCGCATCTTCGCCATCAGTTCCTTCGCCCTGATGGGAATGATGTCGCTGAGCGCAACGCTCCGGGGCGCGGGGGACGCCGTGACCCCGTTCAAAGCCATGGTGTTGGGGAACGCGGTCAACATCATCCTGGACCCCATACTGATATTCGGCTGGCTCGGCGTCCCCGCGCTGGGCGTTGCCGGCTCGGCGTGGGCCACCCTCATCGGCCGGTCCACGGGTCTGGTGGTGGTATTGTATATCTTCTTCGTTGCTCAGGACGGCCCGTTCAGGCTCCACGTGAGGGACCTTCGCCCGCACCTTGCGCGCGTCTGGCGCATCCTGCGCATCGGCATATTTGCCTCCGGTCGCATGCTGGTGCGCAACATCGCCGGATTGCTTCTGATGCGCCTGGTGGCCGGGTTCGGGACGGCGCCCGTGGCAGCCTACGGGATCAGCATGCGCGTACGGATGCTGGTGTTCGGGCCGAGCATGGGGTTCGGAACGGCCGCCGCCACGCTGATCGGGCAGAATTTGGGGGCCGAGCAGCCCGAGCGCGCCGAGAAGGCGGGCTGGATTGCCGCGGGAATCGCCATATGCATATCGCTTGCGATCATGTGCGTTTTCTGGACCGTCCCCGCCCGGATCATCGCCATCTTCAACGATGATCCGCAGGTGGTCTCTGTCGGTGTCGGGGTGTTGCGGTGGCTCTCGGCCTCCTTCGCCTTCATGACAATGGCCTTCGTGCTGGGTAGGGGCATGACGGGCGCGGGGGACACGCTGAGCCCGATGCTGGTCCAGGCGTTCGCCCTCCTCCTGGTGGGACTTCCGCTGGCATACGCCCTCAGTCACGCGCTGGACTCGGTCAAAGGCATCTGGATGGCCATATTCGCGGCCAACGTGCTGGCCGGTCTGGGGTCGGCGGCTATTTTCCGCTGGGGCCGATGGAAGGAAGTCGGCGCGGGGATTGCCGAGAGAGACGAAGCCCCGGCATCGAACGCAGCGCCCGTCGCCGAGTGAAGGCTCGGCTGCCGCAGCCGGGGATGCCGGGGCCGTCCGACAGGTTGACAGCACAGACTGCATGGTCCATAGTGCGGGTGGCACGCGGAAAACGGGAGGACGATATGCCTGAAGGTATGGTGACGGTTGCCAGATACCGACGCGTTCCCGATGCCTACAGGGCGCGCGAGACGCTGCGGAACGCGGACATCCGGGCGGAAGTCAGCCAGAAGTTCCGCGTCCTCAAGCGCGAAGGGCAGGAGGATGAGATACTGGGCATGGACCTCTACGCGGCGGAAGAGGACGCCGAACGCGCCCGTGAGCTGTTGGACGACGCCGCCGTGGAGGAGTAGTCACCCCCCCTGCCTCTCTGTCTTCCCCTGAGCGCAGTGCCCTTCTCACCCACGTTCTGAGATATGACGGAGACTGCACGTGAAGTTCGGCGCCCACATCTATCTCTGGACCGACCGGTGGTCGGACGACCAGCTCGACCTGCTGGACAACGCCCGGGGGCTCGGGCTCGAGTGGGTCGAGTTGAGTACCGGTGACGACGTGGAGTTCGCCGCCGGGCCGACCCGTCGCCGCGCGGAGTCGCTCGGCCTGGAACTGACGCTGAGCCCGGGCGGCCTGTGGCCCGAGGAATGCGACATCTCGAGCCCGGACCCGGCGCGCCGGAGAGAAGGCTTGCGCTGGCACCGCGAGGCCATCGACCTGGCGGGCGAACTGGGCGCAACGGCCTACACGGGGGCCATCTACGGCCATCCCGGCGTCATCGACCGACAGAACCCACCGGACGCGCAGTACCCGACCATTGCCGAGCACCTGCACGATCTGGCCGAGCACGCGGCCGAGCGGGGCGTGAAGCTGGCTCTGGAGCCGATGAGCCGGTTCCGCACGCACGCCGTCAACACGCCGCAACAGCTCATGCGCCTGCTGAGCATGGCCGAGCACGACAACCTGTTCGCCCTCCTGGACACCTACCACATGGTCCCGGAGCTGCGCGACTACGCGGCGGCCGTCCGGACCTACGGGGACCGGTTGTGGGGAGTGCACGCCTGCGAGAACGACCGCGGCGTTCCGGGCGGCGGGCTGGTGCCGTGGAGGGAGCTGTTCGGCGCGCTGGCCGACACGGACTTCGGCGGCCACGTCGGCCTGGAGACCTACAACACGTCGCTGCGGCAGGGGCGCTTCGCGCTGGGGCGCGGCATCTTCCGGGACCTCTGCCCGGACGGCGACGAGTTCGTCCGGCAGGGGCTGGACTTCCTGCGAGGCATGGCCGGGGACAACAACACGTACTGACACGGACGGGCACGGACAGACACCGGTCTGGTCAGCTTACTTCGCCCATCATCGGTTCCGGCACTTCGCCGTGGGTGTCCGCGGTGTACTCCTGCAGCGTCCTGACGGACAACTCGGAGTCGGAAAGCTTCTTGACTGCGTGGGCGGCGGCGATGGCGCCCTGCACCGTTGTAATGATGGGGACGCGGCGGGCCCACGAGGTGCTCCGGATGGCGATCTCGTCCTCCCGCGGATGCTTGCCGCTGGGGGTGTTGATGACCAGCGCAATCTCACCGTTGATGATGGCGTCCACGATGTGAGGTCGGCCCTCACGCACCTTGTTGATGCGCTCGCACTCGACTTCGTTCTCCCGGAGCCACGCGGCCGTACCCTCCGTGGCCACGATATCGAAGTCCAGCTCGGCGAAGTCACGCGCCACGCTGGCGGCGGCCGGCGTCTTGTCCCGCTGTCGGAGGCTGAAGAAGACGGTTCCCTCTTTCGGCAGGTTCTGCCCCGCGGCCAACTGTGCCTTGGCGAAGGCCATCCCGAAGTCGTCCGAGATGCCCATCACCTCGCCGGTGGATTTCATCTCCGGCCCGAGGATGGTGTCGATGCCGGGGAATCGGGCGAAGGGGAAGACGGCTTCCTTGACCGCGACGTGCTCGGGCACCACCTCCTCGGTCAGGCCGAGTTCCTCCAGGCTGTGGCCCAGCATGACCTTGGTGGCGATGGGCGCCAGTGGCACGCCGGTGGCCTTCGAGACGAACGGGATGGTGCGCGAGGCGCGGGGGTTGACCTCCAGCACGTAAACCTCGCCCTGCTGGACGGCGTACTGCACGTTCATGACGCCGACCACCTCGAGCCTGTCCGCCAGAGCCTTCGTTTGACGGGTTATCTCGTCGAGCACCTCCTGCGGAAGCGTCTGCGGCGGGATGACGCAGGCGCTGTCTCCGCTGTGGACGCCGGCCTCCTCGATGTGCTCCATGATGGCGCCGACGACGGTGCGTTCGCCGTCGCTGACGGCGTCCACGTCCACCTCGATGGCATCCTCGAGGAACTTGTCGATCAGGACCGGCCGCTCGGGGGAAGCCTCGACGGCCTCGGTCATGAAATGCTCCAGCTCCTCGGCGTCGTAAACTATCTCCATCGCGCGGCCGCCGAGCACGTAGCTGGGCCGCACGAGCACAGGGAAGCCTATCTCCTCGGCCAGTCCGAGGGCCTCCTCGTAGGAGACGGCGGTCCCGTTTGGCGCCTGCTTGAGGTCGAGCTCGTGTAGAACTTCCTTGAATCGCTTGCGGTCTTCGGCCAGGTCGATGCTCCGGGGGCTGGTGCCGAGCAGCGGCACGCCGTTCTCCTCCAGCTCGGCCGAGATGTTGAGGGGGGTCTGCCCGCCGAACTGCAGGATGACGCCGAAGGGCTTCTCCGCCTCGA
Organism: Candidatus Brocadiia bacterium; assembly: GCA_046483385.1. Classification (GTDB taxonomy): domain Bacteria; phylum Planctomycetota; class Brocadiia; order SM23-32; family SM23-32; genus B1Sed10-231. The sequence continues at coordinate 13,876 of JAWODG010000005.1, forward strand.
CGATGTTGAGCACATCCTCGGCGGTCATCGGCTCGAAGTAGAGCCGGTCGGAGGTGTCATAGTCGGTGCTGACCGTCTCCGGGTTGCAGTTGACCATGACGGCCTCGTAGCCCAGCTCCCGCACGGTCATGGCGGCGTGCACACAGCAGTAATCGAACTCGATGCCCTGCCCGATGCGATTCGGGCCGCCGCCGAGGATCATGACCTTCTTCTTGCCGGTGGCGCGGCACTCGTCGATCTGCTCGTAGGTGGAGTAGAAATAGGGCCGCTCGGAGTCCACCTCGCCCGCGCAGGTATCCACCAGCTTGTAGACGGGCAGCACGCCGAGTTCCTTGCGCCGCTCGCGCACGGCCCACTCGTCACAGCCGAGCAGCCACCCGATCTGGCGGTCGCTGAAGCCCCACTGCTTGGCCTGCCGCATGAGGGGCTCTCCCATCGAGCCGATGTCGCCCGCGGACCGGATATTGTCCTCGAACTCGACCAGATCTTTGAAGTTCTCCAGGAACCAGCGGTCCATGTGGGTCAGCTCGTGCACGCGGTCCACCTCGAAGCCGGCCTGGAAAGCGTGCCGGACGTAGAAGTAGCGCTCGTCGTTGGGGACGGACAGCTTGCGGATTATCTCCTCCTCGTCCGGCAGCTCGGCGGGGTCTTTGCCGTCCGCACCGAAACCGTAGCGGGCTATCTCCAGCGAGCGCAGCCCCTTCTGGAACGCCTCCTTGAAGGTGCGGCCGATGGACATTGACTCCCCGACGCTCTTCATGCTGGTGTTGATGACGCGCTCGGCCTGGGAGAATTTCTCGAACGTGAACCGCGGCGTCTTGTAGACCGCGTAGTCAACCGTCGGCTCCTGCAGAGTGTACGTGTTGCCGGTGACGTTGTTGAGCACCTCGTCCAGCGTGTAGCCAACGGCGAGCTTGGTGGCCACGCGCGCGATGGGGAACCCGGTCGCCTTGCTGGCCAGGGCGCTGGAGCGGGAAAGCCGCGGGTTGACCTCGATGACCATAATGTCGTCGCTCTGCGGGTCGCCGGCATACTGGATGTTGATGCCACCGCCCTTGACGCCGACGCGGCGGATGATGCGTTTGCAGAAATCGACGTAGCGGCTGTAATCCTCGGCGGTCAGGGTCTGCGCGGGCGCGACGACGGCGCTGTCACCGGTGTGGACGCCCATCGGGTCCACGTTCTCCATGCTGGTGACCATAATGACATTGTCAACGCAGTCGCGCATCACCTCGTACTCGATTTCCTTCCAGCCGATGACACTTTCCTCGACCAGCACCTGGCCGACGGGACTGCTGTCCAGGCCGCCGGCGATCAGGTCCGGCGCCTCGTCCAGGTTGTAGGCGGTGCTGCCGCCGGTGCCGCCCAGGGTGAAGGCGGGGCGGATAATGACCGGCAGACCGATGCGGCCGATTATCTCCATGCCCTCCTCGACGGTACGCGCGATGCCGCTCTGGGGCACCCGGCAGCCGATCTCCGTCATGGCGTTCTTGAACGATTCCCGGTCCTCGGCGGTGCTTATGGCGTCGGGGTCGCAGCCGAGCACCTCCACGTCGTAGGCGTCATAGACCCCCTGCTCGGCCAGGAAGACGGCAACGTTGAGGCCCGTCTGGCCGCCCAGGGTCGGCAGAACGGCGTCAGGGCGCTCGCGCGCAATGATCTTCTCGATAACCTCGGCAGTGATAGGCTCGACGTAGGTGCGGTGCGCCATGACCGGGTCGGTCATGATGGTGGCGGGGTTGCTGTTGATGAGGACGACCTCGTAGCCTTCCTCCAGCAGGGCCCGACAGGCCTGGCTGCCGCTGTAGTCGAACTCGCAGGCCTGCCCGATTATCACCGGGCCGCTGCCGATCATCAGTACTTTTTCCAGATCTGTGCGTTTAGGCATGTGCCGCACCTGCCTCCTGGCTCACTTCGTGATCTTGTCGATAAAGCGTTGGATGTGGTCATTGACCAGCCCGGGCTGGGCGGGGGCCGGTATGAACTGCAGCCCTTCGGCGGTGCCGTCCGCCGACGCTATGCCCTCCACCGTCCCGTCGTTCATATGCTCCCAGACCAGTTCGGCGTCCGCCGCCTCGGCCACGCTGTCGTGGTCGAGCACCACGCTGTGGCGCTGCAGCGTGACGGCCGCCTCGCCGCTGCGGACGTTGCGCGCCGGGCAGTTGGCCCCGTGATGTCCCCGACGGAGGAACGACGCCTCGCATCCCAGCGCCAGGCCCAGTGCCACGTGGCCCAATCCCAGGGCCAGGATGGGCACCTGACCCAGCAAACCCTCCAGGGTCTCCACGGTCTCGGCGGGAGGAAGGGCCGTGCCGGGGCCGTCGGAGACGACTACGCCGGCCGGGTCGCCAGCCAGAACGTCGTCGGCCGAGGCATCATAGGGCAAAGCTTCCGGGCGGCAGCAGAGCGCAAGCTGCTCCAACTGTGAGGCGCGAACGCCGAGGTCCAGCACCGCGACCTCCGGGCCGTCGGCGCCGTCGGGCGATTCTGCCGTGTCCGACGGCTTGAAGACGTTCCGCTCGAAAGCCTCCATCACCATCGTGACCCTGGGGCTCTTCCTGCTGGTGGTGAACGGCATCAGCCTCTGGCTGGCCGCCGCCATCGTCCCGGGGTTCGAGATCGTGGGGACCTCCTACATCCTGG
>JAWODG010000108.1:0-2741 GCA_046483385.1 Candidatus Brocadiia bacterium
TTCATAGCCTGCCGGGCCGCCTTGGTGGTGTCTCCGCCACTCCTCGGGGAAACCGCAAGCGGCATAGGCCACCGTCGCCTCCGCGAACACCTGCGCCAGCGTCCGACCTGGTCGTGTCCCGTCGAGGAAGGTTGCATCCACCTGGGCGACTGCTGTCGCCTTTCGGGACAAGTCCTCTGGCAGGGCGCCGAAATGGACCAAGCGGGTGACCGAGCAGACCAGACCCTCGTGTCGGCCGCAGAGCACAAGCATGGCGTAACGCTGCACTTCCTTTCGCCCGGGGAGCGGATGCGGAAAGGCGAAGACGTGCTCATCGGCACCAACGAGGTTCACAATCGCCTGGACCCCCCGTCGCTCACTCTCCTCAGCCAGAAGGGCGGCGATCTCGTATTCCGTTTGACCTGGCCGGACAGCCCTTGCCGCCGCTTCGATGGCTCTCGCACAGAGGCTACCCAGCGCCCGGAAGCGCTCTCCCTCCTCTGGGGTCAGACTCGCACGGAGGCGGGCTAGGGGCCGAGCCAGGTCAATGGCGCCCGGAAACGGCCCGTCGGCGCCGAGCCGCAATCCTCTAGTCAACTGGGAAACGGTATCCATGCTCTCGTACCACGGGGACACATGGAACTGCCAACCCTGCTCCGCCAGCCGTTCCTCCGCGGCGAGTCGGGGCTCCTCAATGTTGTTGGTGAGTAGATGCCGTCCCGACGGCGTGACAAGCAAGACGGCCTCCCCGGTCGTGGCGGCCGTATTCACGTAGGAGGCCACCCCGCACGTGGCCCAGCCGAAACTGCTTACCCGTCGGAGGAGCAGGGCCTCAAGGTCACGCTCTGTCAGGAGCGCTTGGATGCGCTCCTGTTTCTCGTCAAACTCGGCCATGGGGTGTGCCTTGCCTCTCCTCACCTCTACTCCGTGTGGTGGTAGACGTCCCACCCCAGGTACTTGTCCAAGGCCTCACTCACCGCCCCCGCGACTCGGGAGCGGTTCACTGCAACGTGGTGCTCGTAGCCATTGGCGCAGATGTGGTGAAGCAGCCCCTGAAAGTCCGGAATTCTGATGACGCCGCGCCCACCAAACGTGTCCAGGGGGTCGTCGGTCAGCTCCCCTTCGCCTACGTAGGCACGGATGATGCCGCGGGTGTCGTCGGTGGAGACGCGGCAGTAGGTGAAGGGCCCTGTCTTCACCGCCCCCACGACCGTACCATAGGTGTTCTCACGACCCACGGTGGCGGCGATGATATCCTGATACGACATCTTGGCATCCTCAAAGAAGTCGATGGGGAAGTTGCTACAATGGAAGATGACTCCCTTGTCGGGATCGTCTCCATAGTTGTTGTTCCAGTCAACCAGGGCGCTGGGCGTCCCCGACGCGAGTGCCATGGCGTACATCCCGACCGCTCCGGCCACGTCGCATTCGCAGGCGCTGGGTTTCAGGGCATTACTCATCATACTCATGACAGTGCACGGAACGATGCCGAAATACTCCTCCATGGAGGTCCAGCATTGGATGGCAGAGGCGACCAAGTCGTTCTCATCCATCCAGCGCTCGACGACCAGGGCGAACTTGGCCATCTTGAGCAGCGCCTCAGGGGGGGTGCCAGCGGTGGGAACGTACTCGGTGATGGCCTGCAGCTTGCTGCGAACCTCTGGGTCATCGTCGCTCAGGCGGTCGGCGCGGCCAAACGCTTCCGATAGATCCAGGACCTCGACGCTAATGCCAGCCCGTTCTAGCAGCTTCTCGCTGAAGCGAACGGTGATGAAGGCGGCAGGACGAGCGCCGAGGAGGCCAAATCCCGATCCGGGCAGGCCGCGGACCACACGGCACGTCGCAGCGAATCCGCGGAGGTCCTGGCGGAAGCTCTCCGAACTCGGGTGAACGGTGTGTAGCGTCGTGAGAGAGTAAGGGATGCCGTACTGCCGGAGGTTGTTGCACGCCGACATCTTCCCGCAGAAACTGTCACGGCGGTCGGACAGCCCCATCTTGCCCAGCTCGTCGGGGAAGGCGTGCACTAGTACCGGGACGTTCAGTTCCGACATGCGGATGGTATTGGCCACCGCTCGCTCGTCGCCGAAATTGGGCAAGGTGACGACAATGCCGTCGATTTCATCCCGATGCTCCTTGAAGAGCGCCGCGCACTTCTTCGCATCGCCCAACGTCTCGACCGAACCGAAGGGCGTATCGGCCGGATCGAGTACGACCGCTCCTATCCCTTCTTGGTCGAGGACATCCAGAAACTCCTGCCGCCCGGTCTCACATAGATGGTCGGGGAAGAATCCCCGATTCCCGATGATGACGCCCAGCGTAGTCTTCCTCATTGGTCTTTGCCTCCTTACTGGGATACGGGTCTCAGTGTGTCTGCTGATCGGCGTGGTCTGCGCGGCTCTTCCGCGGAACGTCGAACTCAGTTGCCTGCGGCCTGGCGCGCTGCAGAGCTCTGCCGCACGAGAAGCTCGGGTTGGAGCGTAAGAGTGACTGGGTCGATAGATTCCTCTTGCTGATGACTCGCTTCAACGATGTGGCTCAGTTCCCGGACTGCGGTGCGGCCCAGTTCGGGCTGGTCTTGGTACACTGTGGTCAATGGCGGCCAGTAGTAAGCTGCCTCGGGGATCCCATCAAAACCTACCAAGGCTAGGTCCTGAGGCACGCGAATCCCCTCCCGGCATGCCACGTGCAGGACCCCGAGTGCCATCTGGTCGTTACCCACGAAGAGGGCATCCATCTCAGGGTAGGAGTCCAACAGCGGGCCG
>JAWODG010000160.1:0-30285 GCA_046483385.1 Candidatus Brocadiia bacterium
GCCTTCAAGGGGCAGGCCTGAACACATACGCCACAACCAACACACATGGCCGGGCTGGGATTGGGCATCTCACAAGGGGCTATCTGCTTGAGAACGTTGCTGGGACACGCAGACACAGCCAGACAGATCCCCCCCTCGCGCTTCTCAGGTTCGCATCTGTTATAATCCACCACGGCCATCCGCTTTGGGCACTGTCTTCCCTTGCCTCCTCTGTTGGCTTCTCTAGCTCCTACTCCAACTCATCCGGCTGCTGAAGCCTGACTGGGTTCAACGAGTGGGCGGGCCATCGACTCTCTAACTCCTCTATCTGCCTTTCCAAATCCTCAACTCTGTCGCTGTTGGTGCTCATCTTCCTCTGGTCACTTTCTCTGCCGCCAGCAACCGGACGTAGCCGAAGTAGTAGGGATGACTCCGGAAATCACCGAAGCCCTGCCCACGCAAGAGGGCCCTCCAGTCTCGCCGCACAAAGTCGGTCGCCAGGGGGCATTCTACGTGACGAAACGCAAAGCGCACCGGCCAGCACGATTGCTCCGGCTCGAACTCATTGTAGTCCAAGATGAGGAACTGTCCGCCGGGACGGAGTGCCCGATAGACGTTACTCAAGATGCGTAACCGATCCTCCTGGACAAAACCGTGCAGCACGAACGACATAAAAGCCTTGTCGAATGCTTCTTGGTAGGGGAGCAGTTCCTCCACCCGCCTTTTCTGAAACGTAACGTTAGGGAGATGCTGGGAGCGGCGCCGCGCCTGTTCCAACATCTCTGGGCCAATGTCTAGCCCCACGATGCGACCCTGGTCGTCAAGATAGCGAGCCATCAGGCAAGCATTGCGTCCCGTCCCCGCTCCCAGGTCCAGTATCGCGTCAGTTGGACAAATGCTCATATCTCGTACAACCCGGCGGATGAAGAACGGATATGTGCCGCCAGTAAGGACGTTCATCAACAGGTCGTAGTAGCGAGCCTCTGCACCCCTGACTTCTACCTTGGAGAGGGGACGGTCGGACGAGCCACCAGTCGACATCCTTAATCGATGCCTCCTTTCTTCCAACAACGATTTCAACTGCTAGGGTCGAGGAGTGGTACGTCTCAACCGTGACCCGCCGGGAATACGTGCGCAGGGTCTTCGAAGGTCAATGCGAGGCGGCCCTGGAGAACCTGCCCAGGATCCACGAGGTGGTTGGTGAGGACATCGACGTGCTGTTCGTGACGGGCACTGACTTCGGCACCCAGCGGGGGCCTTTCATCTCGCCGAACGACTACTGCGACCTCTACAAACCGTTCCACGAGCGCATCAACGACTGGGTGCACTCCAACACGACGTGGAAGACCTTCATCCACTCCTGCGGCGGCGTCAAGCCGCTGATCGGCCACTTCATCGAGGCGGGTTTCGACATACTGAACCCCGTCCAGTGCTCGGCCGAAGGCATGGACCCCGAGCACCTGAAGCGGACCTACGGGGGCGAGATCACCTTCTGGGGCGGCGGAATAGACACACAGAAGACGCTCCCCTTCGGCACGCCGGAGGAGGTGCGCGAGGAGGTGAGACGGCGCGTCGAGGTTTTCGGCGAGGGCGGCGGATTCGTCTTCAACGCCATCCACAACGTGCAGGCCAACACGCCCATCGAGAACCTGACGGCCATGTTCGAAACCCTGCAGGAGGTCCGCTGAGGCGTGGCACGGGCGTTTGGCTTCGCGCACTACTTGCAGCGGGGTACCCGCTGCCGAACAACCTGATCGGAGGAAGTGAGGATGTATCTTTCCGTTTTCACCGACGAACTGGGGCTGGACATCGGCGAAGCCCTGCCCATCATCAAGTCGTGGGGGCTGGAGCACGTGGACCTGCGCGGGCGCGTACTCGGCACGCACTTTGAGAACCTCGACCCCGAGCGCCTGCCGGAACTGCGGCGGATGCTGGACGACCACGGACTGAAGGTGGGATGCCTCGAATCTTCCCTCTGCAAGGTCCACCTCCCGGAACAAGACCGGCGGGAGGTCGAAAAGGAGAAGCTTGAAGCGATCATCCGAGCGGCCGATGCGCTTGACTGCCGGCTCGTGCGCGCCTTCCACTACTGGAAGCCCCCGCAGGACGAGCGCGGACAGCTCGCCGTCCGCCCGGACGCCCTTCAGCAGGTGCTGGACATGTTCGCCCCCATCGCGGAGCGCGCCGAAGAGGCCGGACTGACCCTGGCCTTCGAGAACTGCAACGTGACGACCGACGAAGTGCTGGCCGTCCTCGACGCGCTCGACAAACCCGGGTGGGGCCTGGCGTGGGACATCCACAGCTCATGGGACAACCTGGTGGACCGCGGCGAAGAACGGACGGCCTACATGACCAAACTCGCCCGTCTGACCCGCGTCGTGCACGTGAAGGCAAAGGGCGCCGTCGAGGGGCTGGGAGACCCGATCCCCTACGAGAAGGTGCTGGGCCTGCTGCACAACGTCGGCTTCGACGGTCCGGTCAGCGCCGAGACGCACAACCCCGACCCCTCCGCAAGCAACGTGGACCGCACGCATGCCGTTATCAAGACGCTGAAGCGCTGCCGGCCCAGCGCCGCCCCGGGCGGCGTAACGGCCATCGAGGAAGAGGAACGGCAGGTGGTCCGGGACTACGAACCGGTCGGCTTCGTGGTCGTCGGCCTCGGCATGGGCAAGAACCGGGCCCGCCTGGTGCAGAAGACACCGGGCACGCGGCTGCTCGGCGTGGTGGACATCGACGATGAGCGCGCCGACACCGTCAGCGACGAACTCGAGGTCCCCGGCACATATGACCTTCAACCGTGGCTGGACGATGACGAGGTGGAAGTCGTCTATGTCCTGACGCCGACCGGGCGCCACGCGGAGGTCGGCCTCAAAGCCCTTGAGGCCGGCAAGCACGTGCTGACGACCAAGCCGATGGAGGCCAACCTCGATGCCTGCGACGCGATGATCCGCGCCGCCGAGCGAAACGACCTGCTGCTCGGCGTGGACTTCGACATGCGGTTCCGGAGCGAGACACTATCCCTGAAGGCGGCCTTCGAGGACGGTTTCTTCGGCCGGTTCCTCTCGGGGCACAGCACGCTGAAGGTTCTCCGTAAGCAGTCCTACTACGAGGCCAACGGCGGATGGCGCGGCACGCGGCGCTGGGACGGCGGCGGGGCGTTTTCCAACCAGAACATCCACCATCTGGACCAGATCGCCTTCACGGCCGGCATCCCTCACCGCGTGCGGGCGAGCATCTGGACGCAAGACCACGACATCGAAGCCGAAGACCTGGGCAGCGCCGTGCTGCAGTATGCCGAGGGCGCGGTGGTGACGCTCTACGCCACCACCTGCTATCCCCAGCCGACGTGGTATCACCGGCTGGAGCTGCACGGCACGGAAGGCGCCCTTTCGATGGCCGGCGGCGGCCCGCTGGACGAATCGCGATGCCGCTGGTTCGCCGGCGGGGAGTGGGCCGAAGAGCCGCCGCGACGTGTGGAATCGGAGTGGCTGAACGCGGCGGACAATTTCGCGGCCGCCATACGCACCGGCGTCCCGCTGGTCTGCTCCGGGCGGGACGGACGCCGCACGCAGGCTATCCTGCACGCCATCTACAAATCCGCGTACGGCGGGCAGGCCTGGGTCGAGGTTGAGCCCGAATTATCCTGAGCGGCCCTGGTGAAGCTCCGCGCAACGCTTACGTGGCGAGTCTTCGCCCACCGTCCCTTTGTGCCCGCATTCGCTCTCGCGCTCATTGTCTGGCGCTGTTCGTCTATCGAGCCGCGCGGTTGCACGGGTCGCCGGCGTGTGCTACGGTACTGTTCGGGGCGCACTTCTTACCAGCAGTGATTCTGCACTAAGGATCGCACCATGATTTACCAGAAGGAAGAGTTTGTCGAGGATGAGACCGGGGATTCTGATTTCCCGATCAAGATGGTTGACCGCCTGCAGAGCCGTGACGGCGACACCACGCGCTTCATTGGTCGGGCTACGCTGAACATGCGCACGCCCATGGGCATCCAGCAGTTCCCCATTTCCTTCGAGATCGAAGCGGACTCGGTGGAGGATGCCTTCGAGCAGTATTCCGACGCCGCCAGACCGAGGATCGAGGAGGTGCGCGAGCGGGTGCAAGAGCAGCTTCAGCAGCTCCGCCAGCAACAGGAGGGCCAGATAGTAACGCCCGACAAGGCCCAGACGGGGCAGGCCGACATCATCAACTTCGACGATCTGCGCAGCGAGTAGCGGGCCCCCCGTAGCCCACAACGGCCCGCCCGCCCCGACCGGGCGTGGCGGGCCTTCTGTGCTTACTATCCAGGCCGGTTTCCGCCCACCTCCGTTTTCCTTGTGCCGTACTCCCCATAGGCGCCCAGCAGCGCCCTGACATTTTCCATCGGCGTGTCCGCCTGGATGTTGTGCGCCGTGCAGAAGATGTAGCCTCCCCCGCGACCGAGGGTTTCGGCCAGCCGTTTCACTTCCCCTCGCACGTCTTCCGGAGTTCCGTGCGGCAGTGTGCGCTGTATTGACACGCCGCCGTGGAAGCACAGCCGGTCGCCGAACGCTTCCTTGAGGCGGGCCGGGTCCATGCCGCGCGCCTCCGGCTGCACCGACTGCAGTATCTGCAGGCCGCAGTCCATCATCGCCGGTATCAGGTCCGCGACGGCGCCACAGGTGTGGTGCATCGCCCGGGCGCCGTGGGACCTCACCAACCCGATGTATTCGCGGAAACCCTCCCGCAGAAAGTCATCCCACATCCGGGGAGACACCAGCAGCCCGTCCTGGGTGCCGAAATCGTCGCCCGTCAGCACAATGTCGATTTTGCCCCCGGCGGCCTCCAGAATCCTCTGTAGATAGGCCGTGTAGAAGCGCCTGATGTGACCGAAGATCGCTCTTGCCATCTCCGGCCGCATGGCCATGTCCAGCAGTATGGTGTCCACACCTCGCAGGTACATGGCCGGCTTGAACTGGGCCACACGGTTCAGGCGGTCCCCCATGAAAACGACCACGCGGCCCTTTTTGCGTATGTGGTCGCACTGGGCCTCCACGACGGTGTAGTCGAAGTCGTCCGCCGACGGCCAGAAGGGGTAGTCGTCCACGTCCTGCACCGACTGGGCCTCGGCCAGCGGCGGATGAACGACCTCTCGGTAGAACTCCAGGTGCTCCCCCACCTCCAGTTCCACCTGTTTCCGCGGAACGCCCCAGATGTCGCGAGACGTCCCCGGCTCTTCGCCCTTGAGGCTCGGGCCCGTGTAGGTCGGCCCCTCGATGTAACGCAGGTCCACGTCGTTCGCGTCCAAAAACTGCTCGAAGCTCAGGCCGGTTTGCGCTGCCAGCCGTCGGCGCAAACCTGCGGAGGCCCAGAAATCCACGGGGATCGTGTCCGGTTCTCGATGCTCCAACGCCTTGAAGGTTCGCTCTCTGGAATCCATTCCGGCCTCTCACCATCCGGGGTTCGCGGTGTTCCGCCCGTGCGAATGGCACAGGATAACGGGCGCCGGCCACTTTTTCGCGGTAATACTGTGGCACCGGCTTAACAGCCTGTTGACGACCGGGGGTAAACTGGAGGTTTCGCAGCAGGACCTCGAGCTGCCCACTGCAAGGGAAGCTCACAACAGGCTGCCTGCTTGCACAGCCCAAACCGAACTGCGTAATCTACTCATTGCGTTTGAACCACGCGGGATGTCCAACGACCCCGTTGTTTCTGGAGAGCACCACATGCCCCGGCCACGCCCGGTTCCCGACGTGAAACCGCTGGTGCGGTTCGTATCCGACCAGGTTCGTCGGCGCGGCAAGAACGGCACCAGCGTCATCTACCCGTGGGAACTGCCCAGCATCATGCGCAAGCACATCTACACGGGCGCCATGGGCACCGTGTACTTCGCGCTGATGGCGGGCATGTACCTGGTCACCTACGGGACGAGCGAACTGGGCCTGCAGTACTGGCACTGGGGGCTGCTTTCCTGGGCCGCGTCGATGGCGCTCGTGTTCCAGTTGGCGGCGGCCTGGCTCATCGAGCACATCGGCACGCGCAAGTGGCTGTGGTACACGGCCGCGCTGACGGCGCGCGTCCTGCGGGGCGCCGCCATCGTGCTCTCTTTTTTGCTGGTCTCCAACGCGCCCGGCCTGGCGAAGACCGTGTTCATCGGGCTGCTGGTCCTTGCCAGCATGTGCGACGCATTCGCCGCGCCCCCGTGGTTCTCGTGGCTGGCGGACATCATCCCGGCGGACGAGCACGGCCGCTTCATGGGACGGCGCGGGGCGTGGATCGCACTGGCCAATATCTGCGTGGTCATCCCCGTGGGCTTCGCCGTGGATGCCGCCCCGGAGGGGGACAAGACGCCGGCCCTGATGGCCGTCTTCGCGCTCGGCTTCGTGCTGGGCGTGGCAGACCTGGTCATCCACCGCACCATCCCCGAGCCGCCCATGAAACCCACCGGGCCACCCCACTTCTGGCGGCAGGTGCGTGCGCCACTGCGCGACCACCGGTTCCGGCCGTGGCTACTGTTCAACGCCTGCTGGACGTTCAGCATGACTCTCGGCGGCTCGCTGGCGACGATCTACTTCGTGGAAAACCTGGGGATCAAGCGGAACTTCCTCGGCGGCTCCCTCGTGCTGATCGTCGTTCCGCTGGCCGCCACGGTTGTGGCCGGGGCATATCTGGGCAGGCTTGTGGACCGCCACGGGATAAAGCCGGTGCTGAGGTGGGGGCACCTGTTCTGGGCGCTCTTGCCGGCGTTCTGGCTGTTCGCCACGCCCCGGACGGCGCTCTACTGGCTGGGGGCGGGTGCGCTCATCAGCGGGCTCGCCAGCTCCGCCGCCATGAACGCCGGGACCAAGCTGGTGACCCGCCTGCCTTCCAACGGACGCGTGGCCATGTACGTGGCCGTCTCAACCTGCGTCGGCAGCTTCGCCGGCGGGCTGGGGGGCCTTACGGCCGGCCTGCTCTTGCAACTCCTCAGGGACGCAGAATGGCAGATCGCGGGGCTCACGGTGGTGGGATTCCACGTGCTCTTCGGGACATCCGTGCTGCTGCGGCTCGGGTCCACGTTGCTCCTGCACCGCATCCACGAGCCCGAAGCGCGGAGTGCGACACCTCGACGCACGGCCTGAGTGCGGCCGTCACGCCCCTGAGCCGCTCTGCCCACGGTACCAGCGGGCAAGGGTATCGACCGAGACACCGAGGTGGTATGCCAGCACCATCCCGTAGTTGACAAGCGTAGTGCGCAGGACGCCGAGCCGGCGCCATCGCCGTCCTGACGTAAGCACGCGCGCGGGCACGGTCACGATGCATCCATGCAACCGCGCCCGGCGGACCAGTTCGTAGTCCTCCATAATGGGCATGTCGGGAAAGCCGCCCAGCCGCCGGAAGGTCTCTGCGCGGATAAACAGGGATTGGTCACCGTAAGGGGTCTTCCAGCGTCGGGACCGGTAACGTACGGCCGCCTCCACGGCTCGTAGCCGGGGGACGTCTCCGCTGATGGCAAGCTCGAACGCTCCCAGCGCCACCTCGGGCCGCTCCAGCGTCCGGCGCACGTGCGCGTCGTAGCCCGGCGGAAGCAGCGTATCGCCATGCAGGAACAGAAGCAGGTCCCCCTCCGCCGCATCGGCGCCCAGATTGAGCTGCCGGGCACGATGCCGCGGCCCTCCGATGACCGTGGCCCCCTTCTGCCGCGCGATATCCCTCGTCCGGTCGGCGCTGCCACCGTCCACCACGATGACCTCAACGTTCCGCCCCAGCTCCGCCGAATCGAGAGCGGCACCGATGCGCGCTTCCTCGTTCAGCGTGGGGACGATGACGGAGATGCGCGGAGAGTCCGGTGCACGGAGCGGTCCCCACGCCGCGGTATCCCATCGCTCAAGGTCTTCCGGGGTGTCCATGTCGTCAAGCTCGTCAACCAGTGCATGCGACAGCCCGAGCCGGCGCACCCCCCACAGGGTCTCCCGCAACACGTCGTCGGTGCCCCACCGGATGCCCTGGAACAGCCCGGGGGCCGGTCGGCACAGGCCGACAAGATAGTAGCCCCCGTCGCCTGCGGGACCCAGCACCACGTCATGCCTCGCCACGACCTCGAACGCCCGGCGCAGCACATCCGCCCTCATTCCCGGTATGTCGGACCCGACCAGCACGGCGGTCCGGGAGCCGTCACTGAGCGCACCGGCCAGAGCCGTGTGCATTCTCTCCCCCAGGTCATCGCCTTCCTGCCGACGGTAGAGCGGCCCTCGCCCGAGCCACTGCTGTATTCTCTCCCGCGAGGCCCCCGCGTATCGCACCTCCACCGAGAGAGGCATGCGCCGCGCGAGCCGCTGCGCCTCACTCAACGTGCGCTCGGTCAAGCGGCGTTGGAGGTCGGCAGCGCCCTTCGGTCCCAGCGCCGGAATCAGCCGGGTCTTGGTCTGCCCGGGCTCCGGAAAGCGGGTGAAGAGGATGAGTCGCCGGTTTGTGTCCGCGGATCGTGGCATTGACGCGCGTATGGAAAGCAGCGGGATTACGCACAAGATACCGGGAGCAGGACAGAACCGCCAGCGGGCCGGGCGGGGAGAAGTTCCTTCAGCGACGCCACGCCATCAGGCGCTCGAACAGACCTTTCCAGAACGGTGTCAGGCGCGTGCGGTTGTATTCGTCGGCCACGTGCCTGATGGCTTCCGCCTGGGTCGGATAGGGGTGGATCACGCTCGACAGGTCCTTCAGCCCGATGCCCTGCTCGATGGCCAGAGTCAGCTCGCTGAGCATCTCGCCCGCGTGGCGCGCCACGATGGTCGCGCCCAGAATCCGGTCCGTCCCCTCCTTCAGGTGGGTCTTGACCAGTCCCTCCTCCTCGCCGTCGGCTATGGCTCTGTCCACTTCGCTGAACCGCCTGACAAATGTCCGCACCGGTATACCCTCCTCCTCGGCGTCCTTCTCGTACATTCCCACGTGGGCGATCTCGGGGTCCGTGTATGTGCACCAGGGGATTGTGAGGGCGCTGCGTTTCTTGCGACCCCAGAACAGAGCGTTCTGGATGACGATGCGCGCGGTGGCGTCGGCGGTGTGTGTGAACTTGTAGCGCAGGCAGATGTCACCGGCCGCGTAGATGGCGGGGTTGCTCGTCTGCAGGCGGTCGTTCACCTTCACCCCGTGCCGTTCGGTGTACTCCACCCCGGCCGCCTCCAGGTTCAGCCCCTGGACGTTGGGCGCCCGTCCGGCGCCGACCAGAATCTCGTCCACGCGGAGTTCATCTCCCTCTCCGTCGCATTCGAGACACACCACCTTCTCGCCCTCCCCGGTTCGGACCTCGACGCATTCGGTGCTGCGCCGCACCTCGATGCCGTCCCGCTCGAAGGATGCAACCAGCAGGTCGGCCGCGTCCCTGTCCTCCCGCGGCAGCAGGTGATCGGTCTTCTCCACGATGGTCACCTCGCTGCCCAACCGATGGAAGGCCTGCGCCAATTCGCAGCCGAGCGGCCCGGCACCAAAGACGGCCAGCCGCGGCGGGCGTTCGGTCAGCGAGAAAACCGTCTCGTTGGTCAGATAGCCGGCCTCTTCCAGTCCCGGTATCGGGGGCCGGTAGGCCCTCGCGCCGGTGGCGATGCAGGCCTTCTTGAAGTTCAGGGTGGCGCCCTCCACCTCAACGGTCCGGCGGCCGGTGAAGCGTCCCTCGCCGAGGAACACGTCCACTCCCTGTTCGCGCAGGCGCTGCGCGGCGTCATGGCGGCTGATCCTGGCCCGGAGCTTCCGCATCCGCTCCATGACGGCCGGAAAATCGACCTTCACGCCGTCCGGAACCCGCACGCCGAACTCGCCGGCGCGACGGGCGTTCGCGGCGGCACGCGAGGAGCGGATGATGCACTTGGACGGCACGCAGCCGACATTCAGGCAGTCGCCCCCCAGAAGGTGTCGCTCCACGAGCGCAACCCTGGCCCCCAGACCTGCGGCGCCGGCCGCTGTCACCAACCCCGCCGTGCCCGCGCCGATGACCACCATGTTATACATAGGGGCCGGCTCGGGGTTCTCCCAGTCCGGCGGATGGACGTTCGAGACCAGCTCCTCGTTGTGCTCGTCCTGCGGAACGACCAGCGGCTCCTCGCCCATGCTCAGTCCCCCTCGCCCTCGATAACTTCCGCGTGCTCCTCGTCCACTGCCTTCTTGAGCGCCCGCCGCGCAATCCGGGCCACGAAGACGGCCACGACGATGGCGATGACGAGCCCCACCCAGAAAGCAACTCGCTGGGCGGTGGTGCGCTCTATCTCCCCGGCGGCGGCCCTGGCAAGCGAGCCGAGCCCGGCGCCGAAGTAGACGTACATGATCGTGCCCGGAATCATCCCGATCCAGGACGCCAGGGCGTACTTCCAGAACGCCACCTTTGTCAGGCCGAACCCGTAGTTCTGCAGGTTGAACGGGAAGATGGGGCTGAGCCGCACCAGCAGCACGATCTTGAAGCCTTCGCGTCCCACGGCGTCATCGATGGCGGCGAACTTGGGATTGCCCGAAACGCGCCGCTCCACCCAGCCCCGCGCGATCGTCCGCCCCACCAGGAAGGCGACACACGCGCCCAGCGTGCTGCCGATAGAAACCGTGATGGTACCGACGACGAGTCCGAACAGAAACCCGGCCCCGAGTGTCAGAACCGAACCCGGCAGCATGAACACGCAGGCCACCACGTACGTCAACACCACCACCCCGATGCCCAGCAGCAGGTGCTGGTCCTTCAGCTCCTGCGTCCAACGCAGCACGGCCAGCAGATAATCGCGAACCGGCAGCGTCCTCAGCACGATAACCAGCGCAGCCACCACAACGAGCGCCACCACCGGCAGCAGCCATTTCGGCCGCCGCCGTTCCTCTTTCTGTTCGGCTTCCGGATTCTCTGCCCGGGCCATCCCCATTCTCCCCTCTGCCGGTCATTCCCGTGTGAACTCGAGAACATGATATCCCTGCGGCTCCAGGCGCATGGCGACAGTGGCAAAGTCATTCCCGGTGCCGCGCTCGCAACGGCTCCAGGCGCTCCGTTCGCTGGAGTACTCGCGCAGGCTGTAGTCGGCCTCCACATCCAGGACCCCGGAGAGGTCAAGCGGTGTGGTCATCGCCGCCTCGTGGCAACTCCCGACGGCCACGATCAGGTGCCCGTCGTCCTTCAACGCGACGGGGTGCATCCCCGCGTGCCCCACGGTTATCCGGTCGGTCACGTCGCGGGCCAGGACGTGCTTCGCGCCGGCCTCCTCGAAGTCCACGTTCGCGTAGACGTGCAGCTCACCGTCCCGCCGCGCGGCGAACGCCGTGATGGTGTCTCCGTGGTAGGGCACGTTCACCGCCGCCGTCCACTTCCAGTCCGGGGGAATCAACGGCCGTATGCCGGGCTCGGCCGGGCTGAGCATAATCCCGCAAACCCCCTCGACCGCGGCCCACAGGAAGCGCGGCGGCTCCCACGGGGAGAGTCGCATCCCCCGGTTGATCAGGCTCTCGCCGTCGCACCATTCCGAAAACTGGCCCGGCACGGTGCTGTAGACGCGGGGATGATGGTTGTAGTGCTTGTAGGCCGCGTGCAGGCCGCGCACCATGAATTCGGGATGATAGCGGGCGGCGGCGAACGCGTACCACCAGGTCAATCCGGGCCAAACGCCCCCGCGCAGCCCGACGTACTTGCTGGGATGGTACATCGGGTCGAGCCGGGAGCAGGTGCGCAGGCCCGCCTCGGCCCAGAAGTCGGGGCTGTTCAGCCGGCGGATGATGCGGAAGGCCACGTCTTCCTCGGCCACACGGAACAGCACGGGGAACAGTTCGTCAGCGGTGAAGTCGGTGTGCCGGCGGCCCTGTGGGTCGATGTTCAGCAGGTACTGCCGGCGCTCCTGATCCAGCAGGTGCGTGCTTATGGCCTCAGTCAGTTCTTCGGCCGCGCCGTAGAAGTGCTGGTAATCCTCGTCGCGCCCGATGTTCTCCGCCATGTGGCCCATGGCCCGCAGCGCGGCCGCACACTCGGCGTTGACCTCGGTAACCGCCCCGTTGATGCGATAGTTGGGAATAACGTTCCGCCACGAACAGATGCCCCACACCTCCACCCCCTCGGCATCGCAGAACACCAGCCCGCGCTCGTCGCGTTGCGAAAGGATGTACTCCGACGCGGCCGCCGCCGAGTCGTAGACCTCCTCCAGGTAGTCGAAGTCGCCCGTGCTGCGGCAGTGGTGGTTCAGCGCCAGCACGAACAGGGGCGTCGCATCGTTGATGTTGAGGTCGTAGTCCTCGACCTCTCCGGTGCGGGCGTCGTAGTACTCGGGAATCTTCCCGCTCTCGTACTGCCGTTCAACGAAGGCGTTCAGCAGGTCACGGGAGACATCCGGCTGGAAGTGGTCGCACCCGTACACGAACCACGCCACGTCCCGGGCCACCACGTTGGAGGAGACGCCGGGCTCGTTCGTGAAGGAGACGCCCTGCGGGTAGTGGGCCAGCACGCGGAGCATGTTGACCTTCGCCCAATATGCCCCCTCGTTGATCACTTTGTCCGGCGTCATCACGGTGCAGATTGACAGCCTGTCGGCCAGATAGTCGGTCGTGGCTTCCAGAACATCGTCGAAGTCAGCCAGCCGGCGCGCCTGTCGGTCGGCATCCTCCCGACCATCGGGCGTAAAACCCAGCACAAAGGCGAAGCGCTCCGTTCCGCCCGGGGGAAGATGAAGGTGCGTCTCAAGGCAGCCCAGGACGTCTCCCGTGCGGCTCGTATCGTCTTCGAGAAGAGGGATGGCGTCTATGTCGTAGAGCCCCCCGAAGTCGTCGGTCACGGCGTGGGCAGCCACTTCCCGTGTCGCGGCAACCCACCTTACCCAGTCCGGCTGGTCTTCCTCCCTGGCGAAGACCGCCCGGCGTGCGGCGTCGTACTCGGCGGAGATGACCGGCGTGCGCCGATTGCCCGCAAAGCGAGTGAACGAATAAGCGCTAAGGCGCCGGTCGGCCTCCGCCCTGTTGGTGACTTCCACGACATAGTACGCAACGCTGGTGTCGGCGGGGTCACCCTCCGCGGCGTGCGGCACGAAGACGGTCTCTTGCACGTGCAGCGCGCCCGGGAGTTCGAAGATGTGGCGCTGGTATGCCGGATGTATCTGGAATCTGCCCGCCCCCACGGGGGCCAGCGGCACGTCCGCCCGTTGCGCGCAACGGCTTTCCGCGGCGGCCGTGATCCGAACGTCGCTCGTCGCGTACCGAACCATCAGCGGGCCGGCAACTTCCTGCCCCACGTCGGTGGAGAAGAAGGTGAGAATGCGTCCGTCGGTACCCGTGTTGACCCAGCAGTGGCCGTTCCCCATGCTGGCGCCGGGCCCGAGTTCGGCGTCGGAAACCTCGTAACGCGGCATCTGCCCGACGCTTTGGATGGCCTTAACTACGTCACTCATGGCCCGGTCGCCCCCGTATAGTCGCACGGTATTGGCGCGTTCACGCCCCGGGGCCGTGGAACACCGACGGTCCCTCCAGGCACTCCCACTCCCCCTCGCGCAGAACGTCGCGGCACTGTTCGACGGTCATCCCCCGGCCCTCCTCGGTCTTCTCGCGACTGTCCCGCGGATTGGCGCCCATCTCCGCCCAGACCAGATTCGCTCCGGCGGCGGCGCCCAAAGCGTTGGGTTCGTGGGTGCAGTTGCCCCGAATGCTATGGGGCAACACGAGGCGCACGACCGCCAGTATGTGGGCCATCCGGGCCTCACTCACTGCGCCCAGCCCGCCCAGCCGCGTGCCCGGGATGGGGATGCGGCGGGCGGCACCACTGTAGGCCGGCCCGGCGTCCCGCGTTATCAGCAGCTTCTCCACCAGTTCCTCCGTGGTGTGTTCCGGGCCCACCGGTTCCAGGCACGTGCCAACCGCCAGGCCGGCTTCCCGGCACGCCCGGAAGGTGGCGAGGCGCTGCTCGACCGGCAAGTCCGTCACCTCCCCCTCGCCCAGTCGCACGGCGTGGTACACCCCGGCAAAGCCGACCTGCTTCAACTCCCGGGCCTCGTCAACGCCGAAGTCGCCCACGTTGGCTATCAGCACGGTGTCCGGGGCGAGTGCCTCGCGCACGGCGGCCGCTCGCTGCAGGAACCGACGGAAGGAATACACGCCGGTGGCCATCAGGTAGACGGCGTTGGCGCCGTCCGCCTCGAACAGGCGACACTGCTCAATCACATGTTCCAGCGGGAATTCCTTCGGCTCCCGGAAGACGCCGTTGCACTCGGCAAACGCGCAGAACAGGCAGTTCCGCGCGCAAGGGCCGACGTTGAGGGACGTCTGGGCGTGGACCTCCGCCCGTCCGCCGCAAATCTCCTCCGAGAGCCGCCGAGCGGCAGCGATAAGGATGCCCGATTCCCGCGAGAACGTCGGAATCTCCAGAAGCTCCCCGATGCTTTCGGGGTCCGACAAGGGCTGCCCCTCGAACGCCGCTTCCACGGCACTCCGCACCAGTTCATTGACCTCATAGGTCGTCCCGAGACGCTCCATGCTCCCATCTCTCTGCCTGAGTTCGGTCACTTGCTGCTACCGGCCGCTGACTCCAGGGCCGTCCCCAGCAGGGAGAGATGCGTCATCTCCTGGCGGATAATGCCGTCGATACGTTCCCTGCCAAGGTCCTCGGGGACGGCCTCCTTGATGCCGAGGTAGTAGATGATGGAGTCCTTCTCGACCTGGATCGCCTTGCGCAGCACGTCCTCGCGGGTCCGCTCGCCCTCCTCCAGCCAGTCGGTCGGGTCCACCCGAAGGTCGAACACTTTGCCCCCGGCGACGGCTCGCAGGTATTCGCCGGCCTCGGCGTTGGGATCGAACATCGTCTCCGGCTGCTCCCGCTCGGCCAGCTCCCGCCGCATGGCCCGAAAGACGCGCTCGTGCGCCTCTTCCATCCGGGCCAGGTCCTCGAGCAGCCCGCAGACTTCCGGGTCATCCAGGCGCTCAGCGGCGCGGCCGTAGAATCGCGCGCCGTTACGCTCGATCTGCACGGCTATCTCGAAGACCTCACCCGCGTTATACGTGATGGCCATCATTCACCTTCCGAACCGCCGGCCTGCCTCTGTCCCAGATGCGAGTCCATCATGAACAGGCCCTGGGCAGAGTCGCCGATCATCTCCAGCTTCCTGACGATCTCCTCGGCCGACGCCTCCTCCTCGACCTGCTCGGTTACGAACCACTGCAGGAAGGCCGCCGTCGCATGGTCGTTCTGGTCGGAAGCCATGTCCACCAGATCGTTTATGAGGCTCGTCACCTTCTGCTCGTGCTCATACACGTTCTCGAACACCGCCAGCGGCGATTCCCACTCCCCCGGCGGCGCGTCGATGGCCGCCATGACGGCCTTTCCGCCGGCCTCGTTGATGTAACCGTAGAACTTCATGGCGTGGGCCATCTCTTCCTGCGCCTGCGCCTTCATCCAGCCGGCGAAGCCCCCCAGGTTCTCCGCGTCAAAGTGCGCGGCCATCGACAGGTAGAGATACGCCGAGTACATCTCCGCGTTCATCTGTTCGTTCAACGCCTCTTCCATCGCCTTGCTCAGCATGGTACAAAATCCCCCCTTCTTGAAGTGATGTACGCTCGCACGGTTCCACCGGCTGGTACCCCCGCCGGCAGCAACCGTGACGTTCTACTTACCCCCGTCGCCGCGGTTCTCGCGACAACGCGGACACAGCCCCAGAAACTCGACGCGGTAGCCTCTCACCTCGTAACCGGCGGAATCGCGCAGTCGGGTCTCCAGTTCCGGTATCTCCGCAAGCTCAACGTCGGCCACGCGGTTGCACTCCACGCAACGCACGTGGTGGTGGTCGGACGTGTCGCCGTCAAAACGCTTCTGGCTTCCCCCGACTTCCAGCTTGCGGACAAGCCCCCGCTCAGCCATCAGGTCCAGGTTGCGGTACACGGTCCCGAGGCTTATCCGGGGCAGTTCCTTCCGGACCGCCGCAAAAACTTCCTGAACAGTGGGATGCGACGACGAGTTTTTCAACTCCTTCAGGATAGCCCGCCTCTGGCGGGTCATCCTCAGACCCGACTCACCGGCCATCGCCCCGCCTCACATAGGAACCGTTATCATTTATACAACCTGCTCCGAGCGCTGTCAAAAGTCCGGGGCAATTCCCCCGGAACTTCCCGGTCAGCGCCGGAAACGCCCCCGTTGCCGCGCCCGGTCGCCCCAAACTTCATTCAACAATAACCACACCGGGCGCCAAAAGCAACACGAAATCGGCCGGTGCAGCGGCGCGCCGGGCTCCCGGCGTCACTGCCGACCGGCGAAGTAGTCCCGCAGGGCCTCTATGGCGAAGCGGCCGCAGCGCTTGAACATCAGGTCCGTCGTGCCGGCCACGTGCGGGGTCATCACCACGTTGTCAATCTCCCGCAGCGGGTCGTCCAGGGGCGGCGGCTCGGGCTCGTAGACGTCCATGTAGGCGCGGATGCGGCCGGTGGCCAGTTCCTCGCGCAGGGCTTTTCCGTCCGTCAGTGCCGCCCGGGCGCAGTTCAGCAGCAGCGCCCCGTCCTTGAGCAGGGAAAGTTCCCGCTCGCCGATCATACCCGTCGTCTGCTCGGTGACCGGCGCGTGCAGGGACACAACGTCGGCGGTCGAAAGCAGCGTGTCGAGGTCCACCAGCTCCACACCGAGCGCGACGGCTTCCTCCTCGGAGACGCCCGGGTCGAAGGCGAGCACGCGGCAGTCGAAGACCCCGAGGTAGCGGGCCACGATTCTCCCCACCCGCCCCAGCGCCACGAGGCCCACGGTGCTGCCGTTGAGCTGGCTGGCCTCGTGGAAGGAGGGCCACTCGACCCCGGACTTCATCTGGCGGTCGTAGGCGTCGAACTTGCGCAGCCCGGCGATGGCCGCCCCGACCGTCCATTCGGCCACGGCCTCGTTGCACGCGTCTGATGCGTCGATGACCTGCACCCCGGCCGACTCCCACGCGGGCGCAACCTCGTTGTGCTGCCCCCACCAGTGCGAGACGGATGCCACCTCGACGGTGCGCGCTTCGGTCAGTATCTCCGGGGTGATCTCCCCGGCGCAGGAGCCGTTGAGCGAAAGAATGCCGTGGACGCCCGTCAGGGCCTCCACCAGCTCCTCCCGTGACGGCGCCTCCTCAAGTCCCCCGTGGTTGGTCACCTCGGCGAACGAGGCCAGCAGCCGCTCGTTCTCCTCATCCATGTAACGGTCATAGGGGCACCACTGCACACGGTGGATGTAGATGCGCGGGCGTTCCATGCCGGACCCTCCAGTTGAAGGAGCCGTCAGTATGCCCGACCGCGTGCCGCCTGTCCAACGTCCGCCGGCTGTGCGCCTTGCATGATGGGGCCGCTCGCCATAGAGTTCCTGCCTGTAACCGCACCACAGCGGAGGAAGCGATATGGCCGACGAGCAGCGGTACCTGATGGCACTGCCCCGCGGGGGCGGACGCGTGTTTCTGGCGTGGCGGCTACTGGAGGACGACCCGCCGGACCTTGGCTTCCACGTCGAACGGCGACCGCCCGGCGGGCAGTGGGAGCGCGTCAGTGAGACGCCTGTCATCGAGTCCACGAACTTCGTCGACGACGCGCCCTCCGGTGGAACAGTCGAGTACCGTGTGGTGGCTCTCGGCAATGGGCCGCGCCCTTCCCGGCCGGTCGAGGTGGACGCCGGCGCGCCGCCGAGCATGAAGGTCGTGGACGCGCCGCTCGCGGCGCCGGCCCGCGACACGCATCATCTGGCGGCGGGCGCGCTCCTGAACGACGGCCGCATGGGATTCGTCTACGCCTGCCGGCAGGACGGGGAGCACAAGCTGGACGCCTACGGGCCGGACGGCACGCACCTCTGGCGACGGCCGCTGGGCTATCCCACAACTCTGAGAATCGGCCACTCCTACGGCCCCTACCTTGCGTGGGACATCAACCACGATGGGCGGACGGAGGTGGTCTGCCGGCTCTCTCGAGGCGACTGGAGCCGAGAGATCGAGGAAGCGGCCCGCGGTTCGGGCGAGAACTTCAGCGCCCTGCCCGACGAGGGGGACCGGCTCTGCGCGCTCGACGGGCGGACCGGGGAGGTCGTCTGGGAGGTGCCCTACCCCGGACGGACTTTCGAGGCCCACATGACGCTCGGCTACCTGCGCGGGCGGAACGAGTGCCCCGCCCTGGTCGTCCACGACGGCCGTCCCTACGGCACCACGCGGCTCTACGCCATCGACGGCCACGATGGGAGCACCCTGTGGCGACTGTCGCAGGACCGCCCCACCGGTCATAACCTGGACATCGGCGACATCGACCGTGACGGCGTGCAGGAAGTCATCGCGGGCGGCATCTGCTATCACGGCGACGGGACGGTCAAGTGGGAGGCCGAGCCGTTCGGCCACACGGACATCTCCAAGCCCTGCAACATCGACCCGTCCCGCCCCGGGCTGGAGGTCTATTACGCCGTGGAGACCGGCGACTTCAACCCCGGTGTGTACCTGGTCGACTGTGACGGGCAGACCATCTTCAAGGAGCCGTTCCGGCACGCGCACTTCGGGTGGATCGCCCGGCACACCGACGAAGTACCGGGGCTCCAGCCCCATACCGCCGAGGACGCCCGCGCCGAATACGGCGGCAAGGACGCCGGGATGCGGGAGAAGGAGCACAACCCCATCTTCCTGCCCGACGGCACGCACTGGCTGGACCTGACCGAGTGGCAGCGGAAGAACTTCGTGCCGGTCCAGTGGGATGCCGGCCCCCGGACCGTCTTCATCGTGCGGAAGGAGAACCGCATCGTGCGGCTGCTGGACGACGACGGCACGGAGGACATCTGCGACCTGCCGAGCGGGGCGCACTTCCGGCGGAACCTGCTCTGCGCGGACCTGGTGGGCGACTACCGCGAGAACATCGCGACGCTGGACCGGGAGCGCGACCGGCTCATCGTGCTGGCCAACCCCGAGCCGGCCGGGCGCCGCGGCTACTCGCCCTGCACCGACTTCGACTACCGCCACGACCGCAGCCAGCACGGCTCCGGGTACTACATCTACGTTGCGCCGCCGCTGACGTACGTCTGAGCGGCGAAGGTTAACCACGACGACACTACGACCACCACGCTAAGAGAGAAACAGCGAGGCACGGAGAAACGAAAACTATGGGAGGACGCGAGACGCCAGATCGTCCTCGTCCTCGTTCTCGGTTTCGTCCTCGGGTCGGGCCTGAACACGGACGGGCACGGACTTGACTGCGCTTGGGAACCAGCGCGGGCCGTTCTATTTGCCGTTTATCATTCGCCGTTTCGGGCCGCCCAGTGCATTCCGCGGCGGACTATCTCCCGGGCTTCGTGCACGTTGAAGTCGGCCGCCACGTGGCCCAGTGAGCAGTAGAAGACCCGGCCCTGCCCCCACATTCGCTTCCACGCCACCGGCATCACGGTGCCCTCGACCCACGGTGCGTGCTCGCCGGTGAACGTCGTGGTGGCCAGAACCTCGTTGCCGGGGTCGGCGTGCATGTAGTACTGCTCGGAGTGCATGGCGAAGTCGCTCAGGCCCTCGACTATCGGGTCCTCGGGCTTGACGATGTTGACCTCGTAGTCGATGACGCCGCCGGGATGGGCCACCCACTGTCCGCCGGTCATCCACTGGTACTCGGTGTTCTGGCGGAAGGAGTCGCACATGCCGCCGTGCCAGCCGGCGATGCCCACGCCGCCCCTGACCGCATCCAGCAGCCCGGACTCCTGGTCCCCCGATATCTCGCTCATCGTCCACACGGGCACGACAAGGTCCAGCGACCGCATCAGGTCCTCGTCGCAGTAGGCGTCCAGGTCATTGAGCACAACCACGTCGAATCCGTCGTCGCTGAGCACGGCCTCGAAGATGTCGGCGCATTGCTTCGGCTCGTGGCCGGCCCAGCCGCCCCAGTTGATCAGCGCTTTCGGCATGAAACTTCCTCCTCGGGTATCTGATGCCCTGTTCCGAGTTGCAGGGCGTCAATCGTAGCGGCGAGGGACCGCAGGCGCAACCGCGCCCTCCGTTGCGCGGCGCAGAGCCCGATGGTATCCTTTCCCGGGTATTTATCTCCGGGCTTCCCCCTGACGCCACCGAGGACAGCATGCTCACCGACAATATACTCGACCTCATCGGCAACACGCCTCTGTTGGAACTCTCCGGCGAGCGCGTTTTCGCCAAGGCCGAATTCCTCAATCCCGGCGGCAGCATCAAGGACCGCGTCGCTCTGGCCATGCTGGAAGGCGCCGAGCGCGACGGCAGGCTATCGCCGGAGTCGATCATCGTGGAGCCCAGCTCGGGCAACACCGGCATAGGGCTGGCCCTGGTGGGACGGCTGAAGGGCTACCGCGTGCGCATCGTCATGCCGGAGGGCATGAGCGAGGAGCGGAAGAAGCTCATCAAGGCATTGGGCGCGGAGCTGCTGCTGACGCCGGACGAGGACGGCATCGCGGGCGCGGTGGAGCGCACCGAACGGATGGCCGAGGAAGACCCGAACGTGTTCATCCCGCAGCAGTTCGAGAACCCCGACAACCCGCGCGTGCACTACGAGGAGACCGCCCGCGAGCTGTGGCGCCAGATGGGAGGCGAGATCGCCTGCTTCGTGGCGGGGGTCGGCAGCGGCGGCACCCTGCAGGGAGTGGGCAAGTATCTGCGGGAGCACAAGCCGGACACGCACATCGTGGCCGTGGAGCCAAAGAACGTCTCGGCCCTGCTCGGCCACGAACCCGGCCTGCACCAGATACAGGGCATCGGGGACGGCTTCATCCCCGGGGTGCTGGACGTCTCGCTGGTGGACGAGGTGGTGGAGGTCAGCGACGAGGACGCCATCGAGACGACGCGCAGGCTGGGCCGCGACTTCGGCCTGCTGGTGGGGATATCGTCGGGCGCCAACGTCTGGGCCGCCCGCCGCCTGGCCGAGCGCATCGACGGCAGCGTGGCCACCGTGCTGCCGGACCGCGCCGAACGCTACTTCAGCACGGCCCTGCTGTGAAGACCGACCATCGGGCGGGCCGTGCCAGCGTGCTCGTTCCTGCCCGGCACCTCTTTGGACACGGACAGGCACGGACGGACACGGACGGGGCAGCCGCCCATTGCTGTCTTGATTCTACCTCCGTTGCCGTTCCCGCCGAAGGCGGGCAAGCTCTGTGCCCTCCGTGCCTCCGTGTTTCTCTTTTGCCGTAGTGTCGGTCGTGTCGTGGGGTTGGCTGTTGCTGAAGGAAAACCGGTCACCCGCCCCGGATGACGTCGCTCATGGTTGCGCCGCGGCGTCTTCGGCCGCTCAGGGCGCTGTGGAGCCCGAGCAGAACAAGCACACCGCCGCCCAGCAACCACCAGAGGTCGGGAGCCCTCCCTCCGAAGCCGAAAAACGACCAGACCCCGGAGAAGAACAACGCCAGGTACCATAGCCCTGCGGCGAGCGGGACCGCCATGCCGGCCAGACAGCGAAGCCACAGCGCCATCATGAGCCCCACCGTGACCGCGCCGCCCAGCAGAGCGGTGACAAGCTGCCCCGGCCGCAAGTCGAAGATGCCCGCGCCGGTACTCAGGCAGGTCACCAGCAGGCAGGCGGCGCCGATACCCGTCACCAGCGCCGCCACGGGAAGCACCTTCTCCTCCCGAACTAAGGGCCGCGCCAGCAGCCAGAAGATGCCCCAGCAACCGGCGGCCCCGATGCCCAGAAGCAGCCCCCGCAGACCGGCCGACTCTCCGGCGCCCGGTGGCACCATCATGATGCAGCCGACGAAGCCGAGCACCAGCCCGAAGAACGTGCGCCCGTCCGCGCGCTCCGCGCTGAAGAAGCTCAGAACGCCGGCCGCCAGAGGGGCCGCGTAGAAGAGCAGATGGGCCCGGGAGGCGGGCACGGCGCCGATGGTCAGCGACCGCAGCACCCAGAAGCCGTATCCCCCGAAGGCCGCCAGCAGTATGAAGTAGGTCTCGCGCCGCTTGAAGGCGTTCAGCTCATCCATCCGTCCGCCGAGGAACAGGAACAGCAGAAGCGCGCTCGCGGCCCCCAGCAGGACGTAGAAGTATGCGACGAGTGTCGGCGGCCCGTCGGCGCCCAGGTTTGTGAAGAGTTGAAAGTGCGGGCTCCACACGAGCGCCGCCAGCACGCCGAGCGCGATCGATGTTCGCTGCGGTAAACGCATAGGGCCCTCCCCTGTCAACGGGACACGGCGGCGGTGCCTGCGGGAGCCACCTTTGTAATCCACAGGGCGCTTGCCGTCAAGCGGCGGGCCGGCTGATTGACGCCCGAAGACGGCGGGCATACAATGCAGGAAACCATGGGGTATCCGGGAGATCTGAAATGTCGCTGATCGAGTGCGAACTCAGCCGCGTGGTGATGGACGAGAAGCACGCGCGCCAGATAATCGTGCTGAAGGAGAAGGACGGGGGCCGCCAGATGAGCATCGCCATCGGCTTCTTCGAAATCTGGGCCATCCATCGCACGATAAACGACGAGCCGCCGCCGCGGCCGCTGACCCACGAGCTGTTCGGCAACGTGCTGGACACGCTGGATGTGCAGATCCAACGTGTCGTGGTGACCGAACTGCGGGAGGACACCTTTATCGGGCGCCTGTTCCTGCGGCAAGACGGGCAGGAATACGACATCGACACCCGGCCCAGCGACGGGATAGCGCTGGCGGTCCAGAAAAGCGCACCGATTTTCGTGGACGAAGAGGTGCTGGAGGCCGCGGCCAACCCGTTCTGACACGGCTCACCCGCCGTGCTCTCGCAGGGCCTCGATGAGCCGCATGATGTCCGGCGCGATTGGTGCTTCGAACGTCATATCCTCTTCCAGCGCCGGGTGATGGATGGTCAGCCGACGGGCGTGGAGGGCCTGACGGGCCAGCAGCGGTTCCTCGTTCGGCGGATGTTCCCCGCCGGTGATGTCGGACAGGTAGATGGCCTTCCGGTAGCCGTAGAGTGAGTCGGCCACGATGGGGTGGCCGACATACTTCAGGTGGACCCGTATCTGGTGGGTCCGTCCGCTGTGGGGGAAGCAACGGACTATCGAAAAACGCCCGAAACGCTCGGCCACGCGATAGATGGTGCGCGCGCTCTTCGCCCGGTTCCCCTCGGCGGCCATCCGTTCCCGCCGCCGCTCGTGCTTCCCGATGGGCGCGTCTATCTCGTCGGCATCCAACTCGAACCGCCCCTCGCAGACGGCGACGTACTCCTTGTCGGTCGTCCGCTCCTCGAACTGGCGGGCGATCTCCTCGTGGACGCTCTCGTCCTTGATAATGAGGATGACGCCGCTTGTGTCCCTGTCCAGCCGGTGCACGATGCCGGGACGCAGCGCGCCCGACGCCTCGCTGAGCTGCTCGAAATGGTGCACCAGCGCATTGACCAGCGTGCCGGTCTGGTGGCCGCGGGACGGGTGCACCACCAGATCGGGCGGTTTGTTGACCACGACAATCCAGCGGTCCTCGTAGATGATATCCAGCGGGATGTCCTCGGGGGGGACCTCCTCATGCTTGCGCGTGGGGACCAGGGCCACCACCCGGTCGCCGCGGGAGGGGCTGTAAGCCGGTTTGACCGGCTCCCCGTTGACAGTGATAGCGCCTTCGTTGATCAGCGCCTTGATGAACGTGCGGGAATACTCCGGGAACCGCGCGGCGAGGTAAGCGTCCAGCCGGCGGCCTTCGTTGCGACCCGCTACCTCGAACTCGTAGCGGTTGACCTCGCACTCGTCGTCCCGGAAGGGGTTTTCAACGGACTCGGCGCTCACGCGTGGACCCCCTCAGACGGACGAAGCGTGCTGTTCGAGGATGTCCGCGTAGAACTGCAGGGTCCGGCGGGCTATGAGCCGGATGTCAAAGTTCTCGCGCACGGCCTCCCGGGCCTGCCGGCCCATGCTCCGGGCCAGGTCCCTGTCCGAGATCAGGCGCTCGATGGCGTCTGCGAGGGCCCGCACGTCCCCCTTAGGCACCAGCAGCCCGGTGCGGCTGTCCTCCACTATCTCGCAGGCGGTGCCCGTGTTGAAAGCGATGACCGGCCGCCCGTGCCCCATAGCCTCCAGTATGCTGAACCCCGAGACGTCCACCTGGCTGCTCTGCACGACCACGTCTATGGCGCCCAGGACCTCCTCGTAGGCGGCGAAGTCGGTGGCGAGAGTCGTGTAACGTTCCAGCCCGAGTTCATCTATCAGGTTGCGCACGTCGGGCAGTTCCTCCCCCTGGCCCGCGATGACGAACTGGGCGTCCGTTTCCCCCCGGACCAGCATCGAGACGGCCTGCACGAACAACTCGTGCCCGCGTTCCTCCTCCACCGGCCCCAGAGAGCCCACCACCGGCCTTTCCCCCCGGAAAATGGGCGGCACCTCCCGCTGCTCCAACGCATCCATGTCAATGCCGTTGTGGATGACCTCTATCTTGCTGCGGTCCACCTTGCACTGGTTGACCAGCCCCTCCCGCACGCTCTGCGTGGTGGCGATGATGCCGTCCAATCGCTCCGACAGCTTGCGGAGGGCGCGGGGCGACTCCGGCATCCCGTGCAGGGTGAGAACCAGCGGCAGGTCAGTCTCCTTGCTGAGCAGCGTCAGCGCGTCGGAGGCGCGGTAGCTCTGGGCATGCACAACCTGAGGGTTGAACTGCTGCACGGCCTCCAGAAAGTCCCCGTGGGCAAACCGGAAGCGCAGACCGTTGAGCGTGTCGAAGACCTGTGTCGGCACTTCCTCGCGCTCCAGAACGGCCAGGCTGGGACCTTCGACGCAGAACACGTTCACCTTCACCTCGCTGTCCACGAGCCGCGCGGCGAGCTGAACGGTGTACTCGCTGGTGCCGCGGGCCTCCATCTGCGGCGCCAGCAACAGTACCTTCCTGACGTGGACCGCTTCTCTGGGCATGGCTGCGCTCTCGAGCAATCCGGGGAAGCTTCCGATGATGGCTTTTATCTTACAACCCGTCGGGCAGTTTTCCAACCGGCGCTCCGCCTTGTGCAGCCGGCAACGAGGCCGGTAGAATGGCCGCCAATTGCCTTCCTCAGGGAGCCGATGCGATGGTCGATAGGGAAACGCTCACCGCCGATTTCTGTGTCATCGGAGGCGGCATGGCCGGCCTCTGCGCCGCCCTGGCCGCCGCCCGCTGCGGGGCCGACACCGTCCTCGTTCACGAGAGACCCGTGCTCGGAGGCAACGCGTCCAGCGAGTGCCGGGTCCACGTCACCGGGGCCGGGCACGCCGGCGACCGGCCGAACGCCCGCGAGACGGGAATACTGGAGGAGCTACAGCTCCGCAACCTGGCCGTCAACCCCCACCGAAACTACTCCATCTGGGACACCGTGCTGCACGAAGCGACCATTCAGCAGCCGAACCTGCGCACCGTGCTAAACTGCTCGGTGCACAGCGCGCGCATGGACGGACCCCGCATCGCGTCCGTTACCGGCTGGCAGATGACCAGCCAGAAGCAGATGACCGTGGAGGCGCAGTTTTTCGCCGACTGCACCGGCGACGGCATAACCGCCGCCATCGCCGGGGCCGAGGCCCGTCGGGGCCGGGAGGCCCGCGACGAGTTCGGCGAGTCACTGGCCCCCGAGCAGGCGGACGACAGGACGATGGGAATGAGCTGCCTGTTCTGCGCCGTGCCCACCGACCAGCCCCAGCCTTTCACGCCGCCCGACTGGGCCTACACTTTCGAGTCGGAGGAGGACCTGCCCCACCGCCGGCCCGGCCGCCTGCGCTGCGGCTACTGGTGGATCGAGCTGGGCGGCGACGGCGATTCCATCGCCGACACCGAAGAGGTGCGGGATGAGCTGCTCAAGATAGTTTACGGCATCTGGGACCACGTGAAGAACCACGGCGACTACGGCGCCGACAACTGGCGGCTCGACTGGGTGCAGTTCCTGCCCGCCAAGCGGGAGAGCCGGCGGCTGGTGGGCGACCATCTGCTCTGCCAGGGCGACATCGAATCCGGCGGACGCTTCGAGGATACCGTCGCGTACGGCGGCTGGCCCATGGACAGGCACCCGCCGAAGGGTTTCTGGCACACCGGGCCGCCCGCGCTCTTCGGCAAGGTGCCGGAAGTATACGGTATCCCGCTCCGGTCCCTCTACTCCGCCAACGTGCCGAACCTGTGGATGGCCGGGCGGGACGCGTCCTGCACCCACATCGGCATGAGTTCGACGCGCGTGATGGGCACGGGTTCGGTCATGGGCCAGGCCGTCGGCACCGCTGTCGCCTACGCCCTCCGGCGGGGCGTGTCGCCCGCCGAGTGCGCCGCGGGCGGGGCCATTGACGCTATTCAGCAAAAACTACTTTCACAAGATTGTTACCTTCCGCGCTTCAAACGCCGGTTCAGCGAGGCGACTCAGAGCGCAGGGCTGACCGCGGAACTGGGCGACCCGGAGCCTTTGCGCGACGGAGTCAACCGCCCGGTCGGCGAAGAAGAGCACGCATGGACGGGCGATCCGGGCCAAACGGTCGAGTATCGCTGGAGCGATCCCCGGCCGATCACGTCGGTGAGCATCGCCTTCGACAGCAACCTGAGCGAGCCGATCGCCCTCAGCCTGCATCACGACCGCAGCCGCACCCAACCGCCGCCGGAGCTGGTCAAGAGCTTTCGCATCGAGGCCGAGGTGGACGGGGCCTGGCGGACCGTCCACGCCGAGGACGACAACTGCCAGCGTTCCCGCCGCATAGCCTTCGACGGCCTGGCAGCCACGGCGGTGCGCCTGGTTCCGCAGGAGACACGGGGCGCGGAACGCGTTCGAATGTTTACTTTCGCGCTCAATGAACCCGCGCCGGACGAGTTCTCCTGAACGCACTCGTGTGGAAGGACGGACCTCTCTCCCGTATCATGGAAGGAAAGGAACTTTTACGCACCGGCGGTTACACATGCTACAGGACGGCGTACTGACGGGTATCGAGGCGGTTGTGTTCGACATGGACGGCACGCTTACAGAGTCGAACCTGGACTTCGAGCGTATCCGCGTCGACTGCGGTGCGCCGCCCGGACAGCCCGTGCTCGAGTATATGGAGGAGATTCCGGATCGCGAGCGGCAACGCGTCGAGGCCGTCCTGACGAGCCATGAGCGTCGCGCCGCGCGCGAATGCCGGATGCGGGAGGGCGCCATGGAGACGGTTCACGAACTCAGGCGACGGGGTTACAAGACGGCCCTGCTCACCCGCAACTCGGCCGAATCGGTGCGCACCGTGCTGCGGCGGTTCCCGCTGCAGTTCGACTGCTGGGTCAACCGGGAACACTCCAGGCCCAAGCCATCGCCCGAACCGGTTCTGAAGATAGCGCGCTCCCTGGGTGTCCCCCCGGAACGCTTGCTGGTCGTCGGTGACTACGTGTTCGACGTGCAGGCGGGACACGCCGCGGGCAGCCGCACGGCGTTCGTCGTGACGGAGCGCGGTGTGGAGCCGCCCGCGGAATCTGATCTGGTGCTGGAAAGCCTGGCGGACCTGCCCGACCGGCTGTCGCAGTCAGTCCCCACAGCGGGAGGTGACAAATGATTAGGCGAGCCCTAACCCTGACCGTCTGCCTGGCAAGCCTGCTGGTTCTGTTGCCATGTGTCCGGCCCGTCATCGGGGCCGAACAACAGAAGGCCGAAGGCCGGCAGGAGTTGTCGCCGGAGCTTCGCCGCCTGCTTGACGAGCTTGACGCCGCCAACGAGGAAGTGGAGGCGCTGACCGCGCGGGTGCAGTACGAACGCTCCATTCCTCTGCTGGAGGAGAAGGAGAAATCGCGAGGGAGGCTCGTCTTCCGCAAACCGGACCTGCTCCACCTGGAACTGGGCAAACCGCGCAACGAGGAAGTGCGCTGCGACGGCGAGACTTGGTGGCTGGTCAGCCACGAGGACCGGCAGGTGGAGGTCTATCCCGCCTCGGAGGACGCCGGGCCGGAGACCGCTTTCCTGGACTTTGGCTACGGACAGGGCAGCGAGGCCTTGCTGGAGGACTACAGCGTCGAGATCGTCTCCAAAGAGCACAAGGAGCAGGACGGCGACAGTCACACCGAGTACCGGCTGCGGTTCACCGCTCGGCCAACGCGCGAGGACGAGCCGCCGCCACGCTACGCCACCATCGAGGTGGAGCTGTCCAGCCGCCGGTGGCTGCCGCATACGCTCGTTTTGCACGAGAGCGGCGGTGAGATACTCCACACCTACCGTCTGAGCCGCCTCAAACTGAATCCCGACCTGGACGAAGACAGATTTGAATACGAACCTCCGCGCGGCTACACTGTGCTGCATCCCGCCGAGGATTGAAACGGCGGCGCACTCGGTCTCCAGCAGCCGGTGGATTCTTGTCCGACACCCAGCGCACCTGCTACGACAGCCCCGCGGGAAGGATCGCGCTGACCGTGCGGCAGGGTAAGCTTGTCAGCGTGGACTTGCTGAGAAAGGGTGAGCAGGCGCCCGCGGCAGGGGACACATCTTCGGAAGTCCTGAAACGGTGCACCGCCCTGCTTGAACGCTACTTCGCGGGTCGGAACCCGAACACCCCACGCGAGTTGCTGGATCTGTCGGGAGCGACCGATTTCCAGCGGCGTGTTTACGAGGAACTTCTCGAGGTGCCGTTCGGCGAGGTAGTCACCTACGGCGAGCTTGCCGGCCGCGTCGGTTCGCCGGGAGGTGCCCGGGCCGTGGGTCAGGCGGTGGGCCGTAACCCGCTGCCCGTACTGGTGCCCTGCCATCGCGTCGTGGCCGCCGACGCAAAGGTGGGCGGTTTCGGGGCGGGGCCCCGATGGAAGAAGGCTTTGCTGTCACACGAGGGCTGGACCGTTGAGGAGGGCATCCTGATGAGGAGCAAGCACGGTGAGCCGAAGACGTGCGTCTACGCGGGCAGCTTCGACCCACCCACCGAGGGCCACATGTTCATGGTCGAGCGGGGCGCTGAACTGTTCGACACGTTGATCGTGGCCGTCGGCATCAACCCCAACAAGCGATACACTTTCAGCCTGCAGGAACGGCTGGAGCTGCTGCGGGAGTGCACCGCGGAGATGACCAACGTCACCGTGGACAGCTTCGAGGGTCAGCTTCTGGTCCACTACGCGGAGTCGGTCGACGCCGGCTACATCCTGAGGGGCATCCGCAGCGAAGAGGACTACCGTTTCGAGCACCCCATGCGCAACGTCAACGAGGACCTGGCCCCCGAGATCACGACCGTATTCCTGATCCCGCCGCGCGAGATATGCGAGATAAGCAGCAGTTTCGTGAAGGGCCTGGTCGGCTTCGAGGGGTGGGAGGAAGTGGTCAAACCCTACGTGCCCGAGCCGGTGTACAAGAAGCTGCTCAGCAGCGAGTTCCGCTGGCACGAGACCAACGCCGGCCCCGAAGGGGGCACGGACTGATCGGACCTGTGACACCGCCGAGCAGGCTATGACCACGAAGCACACGAAGGACGCGAAGAACCAGCGCAGTGCAGAAAGGCTGGATACAACGCTGGAGTCGCCCCGGATGGGCAGGCTGGTGAAGTCTGGGAGGGGCGAGCCCCGGCGAAGTTTTGTGGGCCGGCCGCGTCGCGGGAATCTCCATATCGCAGGCCATTGCGCGCCCGAACGACGAGGTTCCCGCCAAGGCGGGTGAACTTCGCCCGCCCGGTGCGCGACATTATTGGTATCACCGGGCCCGACATGCACAGCCCCGTGAGGGGGTGACACGTTGTAGTCCCATGACACACGCCTGGGGGATGCTGCCAAAGCCCCCACAAGGGGGCGGCACGTGATAGCCCCATGGCGTAAGCCTGGGGGAAGGAGACGATAGGAGCACAGAGAGCCCGCCGAATGGCGGGCGGCACTGACATGGCCAAAACCTATACGAAACACCTCTATCATATCGTGTTCAGCACAAAGGAGCGCAAATCCCTTCTGACAGAGCCCATCCGCAATCGCTTACGCCGGTACGCCAGCGGCGTCGCCAGACGGACTCACGGTCACATCCTCGCTATGGGAGGCGTCAGGGACCATGTGCACATTCTGGCCAGCGTACGCCCCATTGCCTCGGTGTCCGACTTCGTCCGCACCATAAAAGCGAACACGTCCCGTTGGCTATCGCAGACGTTTCCGGAACTACGTCCATTCGCCTGGCAGGCGGGTTATGCGTCCTTCACCGTCAGTGAATCCAACCGCGAGGACGTGCAGACCTACATAGCCCTCCAGGAGGAGCACCATTCGCGGATGCCGTTCGCTGCGGAGCTGGCCCGGCTGCTTGACAAACATGGCGTAGTGCACGACAACCTGTCTTGAATTGTGCCGCCCCTAACGGGGCTCTGCTTCCTTCTTCCCACCGCTCACCCGGGCTGACGCCCGGGCCTCACACCTGTCGCCCGCCGTGCGGCGGGCTTCACTCACTTCTCCGCCGCACATGACCATTGGCCGAACGGCAAGGTTTCTCGCCCGCCCGGTAAGCGACAGTTTTGGTTTCACCGGGCCCGACATGCACAGCCCCGTGAGGGGGTGACACGTTGTAGTCCCATGACACACGCCTGGGGGATGCTGCCAAAGCCCCC
>JAWODG010000026.1:0-102387 GCA_046483385.1 Candidatus Brocadiia bacterium
GTTTCCTTGTGCTCGAGACCTTCCTGGTGGTGCATGCCGGGGCGGAGTTCCACTACGCCGACAAGGCACGCATCCCGCAGCGCGGGGCCGTCTTCTTCTGGGGACTCTTTCTCCACTCGTTCCTCGACGGCGTGGTCATAGCCGTAGGGTTCGCCACGGGCCCGCGCATCGGCCTGGTGACCGCGATCGCCGTGGTGAGCCACGAGCTACCGGAGGGGATCACCGCGTTCTCGTTGCTGCTGCAGCACATCCACCGGCGGAGTGCCGCCGTCCGCGCCGTGGCCGTAGCGCTGGCCACACCGGTGGGCGGGGTGATCGGCGTGCTGTCACTGCCCGCCCTTGAGTCAAACGTCATGGGGGCGGCGAGCGCCGTGGTGGCGGGCTCCTTCATCTACATAGCCGGCGCCGACATCGTGCCGGAGATACGCGAGAAGAATGCGGTCGGCAACCTGGTCTTTCTGGTGGCGGGCATGCTCTTCCTGATCGGCGTGCACCACCTGCTGCACTGACCCCGCGGCGGCTACTCGTACTCCCCGGGCCACTCGCGGGGCGGACTCTCACGTTCGAGTTACGGGTTGCCGGCGCAAGTGCCGCTGCACTGGAGTTGGGGCGTGCCCTGACCAATCTTGTGGTGCTCGCGCACGTAGTTGGTTTATCTCGTCGAGGATAGCCTAAGGAGCGCTCACCGGGCGACGGCTTCCAGAACTCGTAGCGAACCGGCGGGCACCCGAAAGGTCACCTCGTGTGCGCGGACGGGCAAGCGGTCTCCGGACAACAG
The DNA here is from genome assembly GCA_046483385.1 of Candidatus Brocadiia bacterium. Taxonomy (GTDB): domain Bacteria; phylum Planctomycetota; class Brocadiia; order SM23-32; family SM23-32; genus B1Sed10-231. The sequence continues at coordinate 779 of JAWODG010000026.1, forward strand.
ATCGGACACGGCGAAACGGCCCTCCCGCTGGATGCTGATTGTCACGTCGCGGTCTTTCGGGTCGAGCCAGCCCGGATCTATGGCGTACAGGCGATACCGGCCCTCCTCGAGCCGAACGGCCTGAAAGAAGACATTCCCGGAGGCACGGAACGGCAGCGCTGCGGCGGCCTCCTCGAACGACTCGCGCAACGCCCGCGCCGCGGGCTGGCCTGTAAGGCGTGGCCCATCCTCCCGCCAGACGCGGATGCCGTCGGTGTGCCACCACCTCTCCACGTGCGGCACGGCGTGCAAGTCCGCGTGCGCGGGGACGATCACGAACGCGCCGTAAGGGGTCGGCGGCACGTTGTAGCCGAACTGTCGCGTCTTGTTCAGAAGCACCCTCTGAAGTGCGTGCTCCGGCGTGGGAGTCATCCCCCAGAGGCAGCCGTTATGCGGCACGACGGCCGCGTGCAGCTCGGGGTCGTCCTCCCAGTTCTGGGGGTTGTGGCCGTTATGCCCGTCCCGCAGCCACTTGTCCGGCGGCCGATGCACGGCGATGCCTTCGGGCGAGATGCCGACCAACTGCTCACGCTCCGGCGGAAACACGATGCCTTTGCCCAGCATGTGCAGGAATATCTCGACCGATTCCCGCCCGATGTCCGTGAAGCTGAAATTCCCGTCGCTCTCCGCCACGTCCATGATCCTGAGCACGTACTCCGCGCCCCCCAGGAGCGTGTGCGCCACCAGCAGCCGCAGGAACGGGTGGCCGTGCTTGGGATATTCCCACTGATGGAACCGGCAGAACGAGAACAGGTCCATATGCACCGAGACCGAGAAACGGTCCACCAGCCCGGCCATCCACAGCCCGAAGCGCCCGAGGAGGTTCACCTCCGGCGTGCGCGAGTTGCTGTCCTCGACCTCAGGCACAAGCACGTCACGACGCTCGCCCGAAAACAAGGCGTCAAAGACCGGCTCCATTGACGGCGCGGAGAGCCACCAGACGTTCTTGTTCTTCGTTATGCATTGTTTGCCCCCGTGCTCGCGGCAGAGGTCGGCCAGTGGGGCCAGATAGTGTTGCGCATAGCGCGGGATGCGTTCGAGCTGCTCGTCTTCGGCGCTGAGAAAGCCCCGCAGATAGTCTGGCGCCGCCCGGAGCATCTTCTCCGCCGTCTCCAGCGTGATGAACGGCATGCAGGAGTGACCGATCAGGAAGTTCGTGGGAACTTCGTGCTCCTCGATCCACCGGGCGGCCTCCACGATCTCCTCGACCGTCATGGTGCCGTTTATCGAGTCAGTTCGCCACCTCCGTTCGCTCCACGGCTCGCCGTTTTCGTCGAGCGGCGGGGAAGACTCGATGACCTTCATCGAGGCTACGAACTCAAGGTTATCGTAGGGGAACTGCTCCCTGAGCCAGTCCCTCTTCCGCAGGTACCGGCGGTAAGCAGCTTCGGTGGGACGCACGCGAAGTGTCCTCACCGAGTGATCCCGGTCCGGCGCCGGATCGGGCCCTTCCCAGCCACGCACCTGCGAACTGAGCGCCGCCAGATTGGCCCCCACGCGCCGGGCCACGCCTTGCCGTTCAAGGGAACGAACTGTCTCCGGCCAGTCGCCGTCAAGACGCAACCGATAGACGGTATCGTCTCCGTTCGGCGAGGAGCCCAGATACACGGTGTTCTCGTGCACCACGACGTCGGTGAAGCCCACGCGTCCGTTTGTGCGGCCGGTGCTGTTGCCATCGGCGTCCAGGACCTCCACTTCGCCCCCGCGGACCACGACTATGCGCGGGCGGCCGCCGCCGGGACAGGGAGCAATTGCCACAAAGGCGGTGCTATAGTACTCCGTGTAGGTCTGCCCCTGGACACGCCACGGACGGCTTTCGGTTATCCAGAGCAGTTCCCCGTCTCCGGAGAGCGCCATAACCGCCTGCCGGTTGAAGTACGTGTCTCCCATGACGATTTCGTCGCGTCCGTCGTCGTCGAGATCACCCGCAGCCACAGAGAACGCGAAGAACCGACCTCCCGGGTTCTCCCAGTTGCGCCGTTCGTCCGGGAGCGTCATCGTCTTTCGCCAGACCCGGCGAAGGCAGCCGTCTTCCAGCTTCAGCACCTCCGCGTTCACGCGCCCATCGACTACGAAGATCTCGTCCCTTCCATCACCATCCAGGTCACCCGCAGCCAGCCGATGGACCAATGTGTTCACGGTGTGCTCGGCGACCAGTTCGCCTTCTGGGGACAGGACGTAGACGTGCCGATCGATTCCCCCGCAGATGCCATAGGGTGCTGCCGCACCGCTCAACCGCCCCACCGCGACGTCGTAGAGGGGCAGCGCCGACCCGAAGGTCCACATGGTGCGCCCGGCGCCGTCGAGCGCCAGGAGTTCGCCGCTCGCCAGCGCCGCGAAGGTCTCAGTTCTGCCGTCGCCGTCAATGTCCTCAGCAGCGAGAGCAAAGGGGAAGGCACCCGTCTCCACCTCCCAAACATCATCCCCGCCGGCCAGGCGCAGACAGCGGATCGCGCCTCCGTAGGTTCCGTAGATCAAGCACGGCTCCGCCGATTCGTCCGACCGCCCTATCGCCAGACGCCACGCACTGCCCCGCACCGGGATGTGAGGTGACTGCCCTGCCGGCGGGTCGAACCCGTTCTGTGAATCGGATGAAGGAACTGCCATGGCAACCGCCCTACTTGAGTGACACTTCGAGCCCTTCGGGGTCGACGTACATGTTGACGCTATGGCGGAAACCCCCATCTCGACGAACGAAACGGAGATAGTCCTTCAGTTCGTCCGCGCAGTTGACGCTGTTGTGTGCCAGCACGAGCGCCCCGTCGCGGAGTTTCGGCCCTGCCGCCTCCAATATGTCCAGGTAAACGGCCTTCCCCCGGCCACCTGTCCCGTCGGCGTCCAGATACAGAAGGTCGATGGAGTCGGCGAAATCCTTCACAAACGGAACGGCATCCGCGGCCACCACACGGGCGGTCCCCGTCTCGTCCAGCCTTCGGACGTTTTCCTCGGCCTGTTGCGCCCTCTCGGGGTCGATCTCCACACCAATCAAGTCCTCGGCATCGTAGGTCTTGCCCGGCCCGACGGCCGCGCCCGCGTTGCAGATGAAGGTGAAGCCGCAGAACACCCCAGCGGCGATCATGGTCCGCGGCCGGTGAATGGCGTTGAGGGCGTATATCAGCCGTTCCATCCGGGGTGTGATGGCGGTCCATGGGACTTCGAACAAACGGCGCACCGCCTGCCTGTGAGCCGACAGGGCCTCGTGGTCGTACGCGGTGCACGGTATAACTTCCAACTTCCGTAAGGCACCAAGAGCTTGAGCCACCACTGCGACCTCTTCCTCGACCGGCTCCAGCCGGCGGTAGGGGTCGCGGTAATCCATGCGGTATTCTTCCCAATCTTTGGCCCGATGGGCTTCCGCCAAGACATTCCTCCCCGTCAGCCAGAGCAGTTCGAAGCGCGGCGTGAGGCGCAAAGGATAAGGACTGCGCCGCGCCGATGCAAAGGTAACCGCAGCGGGTGGCACGCCTCCACCTGCGGGATGCACGTTGCGTTGGCCTCACGGGCCCCAATTCGCTTGCATCCGTCCCCCTGTTGCGCCACAATACGTGGCTTCGCTGCCTGGCCGTTGCGGAGACTGGCGCTTCGCCCATGCGCAGCCACGGTGACGGCTGCCGCGATGCGGGGGTCAAAACCACACGGCCGGACATGGGGGGTGGTTTCCGGCCTGGTGCCGGGAACATTGTCGTACCCGACGCGACGCGAGGCAAAATGCGCTGTGCCAGCGCCCTAAAAAAGTCTTGACTCCGCTGCTATTTCGGGCTACCATGTTGTAATGAACTCAAAAGGTGCTCAATCTAATACAGGAAAGAGGGTCGGGGCACGAGACCTAAATGGAGACTATGGCATGACTGGAGAGAGTGACGTTCTCGATGCGCGCGGGGCCGCACGGTATCTGAAGCTAAACGAACAGACCATCCGGCGCCTTGCCCGGGAAAGCCAGATTCCCGCCTTCAAGGTGGGGGGCACCTGGCGGTTCAAGCAGAGCTCGCTCGACCGATGGGCCGAAGCACAGCAGACGGTAGGCGGCAGAAAGGAAGTCCTCGTGGTGGATGACGAGGAACCCGTTCGCGATTTCGTCCGCCGCGTCCTGCAGCGCGAGGACTACGAAGTCCGCACCGCGGGCGACGGGGCCGAGGCACTCCGCCTGATGAACGACAAAGCCCCGGACTGTGTGATGCTCGACCTGCGCATGCCGGGCATGGGGGGCCCGGAAGCCCTGAAGAAGATACGCGAAGGTTGGGGCGACGTCCCCGTCGTCATCCTCACGGGCTACCCCGAGATTGCCCTGATGCACCGGGCGCTCCAGTATGCGCCCATTACACTGCTTGCCAAACCGGTGACGCGGGATCAGATCGTCGAGGCCGTCGAGAACCTTCTCGGGCAGCGGAGTCCATGAGCCGGGCCGTGTAACGGCAGGGAATCGGGGGATATAGCGGCCGGAAGGCGACCGGGCCTCCGGCAGCCCTGACTCTATCAGACTGGCTGTGTGCCTGTTTTGCCGCTAATCGGCGGGACGTTCTCTGAGCTGTCTGATGCGGTCTTCCAGCGCTTCTCTTACGCGCCGCCCGTAGTCGTAGAATTCCCGCATCGTCCGGTCATTCTCGGCGTGTTTGCGGGGCATGCTCAGGCCCACCATGCCCCCGGCGACGCATATCCATGGTCGGCTCTCGGGGATTTCCCACGACATGACGGCTGCGATGACCTCGGGGCCGAGCAGAGCGCGGGTGCGGCCTTTGTTCTCGGCACGAACGCGGTAGGCAGCGTCAAACTCCGGATACTCGGGCGTCCGCAGGTCGCCCCATCGCAGGAAATCGGCCCAGCGGCGGGCCGGCCTCATTGAAACTCGGTCGCCGCTCATGTTCTCCACCTTCAGCGCACAACCCACTCCGTCCCGGTGAAGCCACCGTTTCGCCGAAGTGTAATCGAAAACGATCAGTTTGCGGGGCTCCCCTTCGCGCCACGCGACGTTGTAGATCTGGCGCGGTCCACCGAAGAAGGCGAAGTCCGGCAATCGGCGCACCACCTCAGCCGTGTCCGTGGCGCGGAACTTCAGCTCCAGAATGCTGGCCAGGCTTTTGACCACCGCCCGGTGCCAGCCGCTGGCCGAGCGCTCCAGCCGGTAGTTGCGGTATCCCAGAATAGCCACGGTGCCACTGAGAAGCACCAGCAAAAGGGTCCACGCTACGCTCTCGGTCTGGGCCTTGGCGGCCAGCAAAAGCGCCAGCGCAACCAGACCGGCCAGAAGAACGAAAACACTGTAGCCGGTCACGTTCCTCCAGAAGCGCTCCGGGGGCTGGATGATCCCCTCCTCGTCCTCCGCCTGCGGCCCGGGCTCCTGTTCGGCCGGCTTGAACCTGTCCTGAATCAGGTCCTTGATCCACTCCAGTTCCGAAGCAGGCAGCCCCGCGCCGAAGTGCAGCATACCTTCCTTGCCGACAACCACGAGTTCGCGTGACCCGCGGCCCCACTCCCGGCAGAAGTATCCCCGTTCGACCAGGCCCGGCTTGCCGATGACGATGCCCCGGGATTCCTTCTTTCCCATCACACCGGTGTGCTTCCACGGGAAGCTGTGCGTGACCTCGATTTGCTCGGGAGAGAACCTGACTGTTACACGGTCCAACAACCCCACAAGAAGCACGTAGACCGCAGCCGCCAGTAACACGACGGCCACCAGACAACCCAGCAGACTGGGCACCATCCATGCCCCACCGCCAAGCACCCTGAAGACGAAGTACAGCAGCGCAAGGCCGCCCAAAAGGAGAACGAGAAAGCGGACGAGCTGTCCCAGATGGAGCCCCGGCGGTGGGACGGCCAGACTGACGTGCTCTTCCCGCGTGGAGACTTTGGTGCGCCGCTGTGGCCCCGCGGCCGTCTCCCCGCGCGCGGCCTCTGGTTCATCACGCGCCATGCTCTCTCCCCTCGCTCTGATAGGCTGCGGCTTGTATTTTACGGACTTCCTACCCCAAAATCCAACCCGCCGGCCTCCGTTGTGCGGCCCTTGTCGCCTGTGGTATGCTCGTCATCCGGTGAGGCCACCCTGGGGCGCCTCTGAGACTCTCGGAGAAAGCGGAAGATCATGCTGCCGCTACGTGACAGGAACCCGTCCAGCACGACGCCCATCGTGATGTACGGGCTCATTGCCGCCAACGTGGTTGTCTTCCTTATCGAGATGAGTCTCCCCCAGGAAGTGCTTCCGGACATTGTCCTGACATTCGGCGTCGTCCCGGCCCGGGTCAGTCAGGCCTTCCGAGGGGAGGCCGGCATCGTGACGGCGGCGCTCCTGCCGGCCTTCACGAGCATGTTTCTGCACGGGGGCTTCCTGCACTTGCTGCTCAATATGTGGTTCCTGCAGATCTTCGGGGACAATGTCGAGGGGCGGGTAGGCCACGCGGGATTCCTCATCTTCTATCTTGTCAGCGGCCTGGGAGCGACGGCCGCCCACTGCCTGCTGGCGCCGGGCAGCCGCGTGCCCATGGTGGGCGCCAGCGGAGCGATAGCCGGCATTCTGGGCGCCTACGCCGTCTGCTGGCCAAAGGCCCGCATCATCACTGTCATTCCCATTTTCTTTCTGCCGTACTTCCTCGAGTTACCCGCTGTTGTCGTGCTGGTCATGTGGTTCCTGCTCCAACTCCTGAGGGGTGTGGCCTCGCTCGGAGTGGAAGTCGCCCATGGAGGCGTGGCATACTGGGCCCACGCTGGAGGGTTTTTGGTGGGCGTTGTCCTCGTCACACTCTGGCCGGGTGCCCGTTCCTCCCACCGCTCCGGTTGAGTGCACCAGCCGGAGGCGGTTCGGCGCGTCCTAACCCCGGGGAGCAATCCGCATGGGCGACGACGGAGACAGCTTCGTTCGCAGCGCCAGTCTCGTGGCGGGGCTGACGCTTCTGAGCCGCGTTCTGGGACTCGTGCGCGACATCGCCTGCGCAGCTTTCTTCGGTGCCGGAGTCGTCTGGGACGCCTTCAGTTTCGCCTTCCGGATCCCCAATCTGTTCCGACGGCTCTTCGGCGAGGGCGCCCTTAGCGCGGCCTTCGTCCCGGTATTCAGCGAACACCTCGAACTGCGGGGGAAGGAAGAGGCGGGCAAACTGACCCGGCGCGTGGCGGGAGCCCTGACGGTCGTGCTGGCCGCCGTCGTGCTGTTTTGCGAGGTTGTTGTGCTCGTTGCCCTCATCGGGTTCGATCTGAACCCGCGATGGCAACTCACTCTCCTTCTGACGGCGGTGCTTCTCCCCTATACCTTCCTCGTCTGCCTGACGGCCTTTGCGGGGGCAACACTGCACTCCCTCAAGCACTTTGCCGCACCCGCGCTCGCGCCCGTAGTGCTCAACGTAGTGTGGATTGTGACGGTCGTGGGGGTAGCACCCGCCCTTTTCGCGACGCCTCAGCGACGCATCTTCGTCGTCGCGGGAGCCATCCTCGCCGGGGGCGTGGCCCAACTGCTCCTTCAGCTTGCGGTATTACGGCGCAAAGGGTTCACTCTCCGGCCCCTCTTCGACGGCGCATATGGGCAGATCAAACGGATTGCCGCCACAATGGCGCCCGTCGCTCTGGGCATGGCCGCCTATCAACTGAACGTGGTGCTGGATGGGGTCATCGCCATATCGCTGGCCGGTCCGCCCGATGCGGGTCCATTGCAGTTCGCCGGGTTCTCCCTCCCCTACCCTCTTCGAGTCGGCGCCAACAGCGTGCTCTACTACGCGAATCGCGTCATGCAGGCACCACTCGGCGTGTTCGGTATAGCGCTGGCAACGGCTGCATTCCCGACGCTTAGCCGACAGGCGGCCCGGCGGGACTGGACGGGCTTCTCTCGCTCCGTGCTCCGGGGATTGCGGCTGGTCGTCTTCATTGGTCTGCCCGCGGGCGTGGGCATGATGCTGGCCCGTCGTCCTCTCATAGGGCTGCTCTTCCAGCGCGGAGCATTTACACCCGAGATGGCCGCGCGGACCGCCCGCGCCCTGCTCTGTTATTCCGCCGGCATCTGGGCGTACTGTGGCCTGCATGTGCTCACAAGGGCGTTCTACAGTCTGAAGCGGCCAGGGGTGCCGGCGGCGGTGGCCGGAGGCATGGTTGTGCTCAATCTGGCGGCCAACTTGATGCTGGTCTGGCCGATGGCGGAGGCCGGGCTGGCCACGTCCACGGCCGCCTGCGCCGCAATCCAGGTGTTCCTGTTGGGGTTTCTACTGCGGCGTGAAGTACCCCTCAGGGGACTGAGCGGCCTTGCCAGAACAACCGGGAAGACGGCGCTGGCGACGGCGACTATGGCGGCGGGCACCTCCTGGGTCCTGCGGTCACTGTCGGGCCGCGGTGACCTTGCTCAGCTCCTGGGAGGCGTGGCTGCCGGGGGGTTGATATTTGTCGCTTCCGCAGCCGTGCTGCGGATGGAAGAGCTTCACAGCCTGCTGCGAGCTATCGGTCGGTCGGAGCCGCGGCCCTGAGCGGGGGATGTCACTCCTCGTCGCCGCCGGTGGGCGCCGGGCGGATAGCCACGACCGCGTGGCACATGATGAGTGTTTCAGAATCGTTGCGCGTCAGCACCAGGTACTGATCCGTAACTTCATTGAGTACACCCTTTATGGTCTTATCGTTGACCGTCAGCACGCTGACCCGCCGGCCGAACCACTCTGTCTTCACAGTGCTTGCCATGGCTTTCGCGCTCCTCCTTCGGCAGTGGCGGGAATTGGACAGCGGGCCCCACGCGGAAAACCGGTCGCTGCAACGAGTGAGCCCTATTCCTCAAATCCCTCGAGTATCTCGCTGATGCTGCGCGACCCCTCGGGCATCACGAGGATCTCGACCCGCCGGTTCTCGGCCACGGGCGCCGTGGGTTCCTCCGGCTCGACCACCGGACGATTCGGTCCGAAACCGCAGATATAGCCGCGGGCGGGATCCATGCCGTTCTCGACCAGATAGGTCATCACCGAGTGCGCCCGCATGGCGGACAGATGGTAGTTGTCCTCAAACGGGGCGTTCCGGATGGGGACTCCGTCCGTGTGCCCGTCTATCCGTATCTTGGTCGACGGGTGCGAAAGCAGATACTGGAGGACCTCCTGCAACGCACCCTTAGCCTCTTCGGTCAGGTCGATCTTGCCCAGAGCGAAGAGGATATCGTTCTCCACGACGATGAAGTTTCCTTCGCGCCGGCTCTGGACTTCGACGCCGGACAGGTCCTTGACCAGGCTCTGCAGTTCGGCGCGTTGCTCTTCCAGTCGCGCCTGCTCGGCACGAAGCTGGGAGAGCAGTTCCTCCTGCTGCCCGGCTTCCTGTTGAGCTTCGGCCAGTTGCTGCTGGAGGGTCTGCTTCTCTGCCTGTAGTTCATCGATGTTGGCGAGCAGGGACTCCCTCTCCCCCTCGCACATCCTCAGTTGCTCCTGCAGGTTCGCCTTCTGCTCACGGAGCTCCTTCGCCTGATTGGCGCATCCGGTCAGCCCCAGGAATGCAACGGCCAGCACGAGCAACAGGATCCGGTTTCGCATCGGGATCGGCTCCTTACGCATTTTGTTGGTACAGTATACTGGCAAAGCACGTACGGATGCTCTACGCCGCGGCGCCGTTCGAGCGGAGCTCCGCTTGCTCCCGCGGAGTGCGGCTTACAGCAACCAGTTCATAAGACCGGTGGAGTACTGCGGATCGTATGCGTTCTCGACCATGCAGATGCCGCCGATCAGCAGAACCACCAGCGCGATAACCAGCAGGACCACCCACCCCCCGCTGACCTGTGTTTCTGCGCCCGCGGCAACGGGAGCGGCCGTGGGCACCTCGAACTCCTCGCCGAACTCGGCCTCTTCCTCTTCTTCGACTTCGAGGCCTTCTTCGAGTTCAGTGGGTTCGAAGGTCGGCTCCTCCATCGTGGTGATGTCGGCTGTGATCTCCTCTTCCTCGGCCTCGGGCGCCACCTCGGGCTCCTGCTCCTCCTCGATCTCCATGATCTCGCTGAGCAGGTCCTCTTCGGCGACTTCCTCCTCGGAGGGCTCAAGGATGTCGGTGATGATCTCCTCTTCCTCCTCGATCTCGGCGGGCGCCTCGAGTTCTTCTTCCTCTTCCTCGCCCTCCAGCTCGAAATCCTCTTCGAGCGTATCGGAGAAATCGAAGATCTCTTCCTCCTCCTCGGCCCCGGCCTCCTGGACGGCCTCCAGGTCGAGTTCGGTCTCCAGCGTGGACTCGCTGGCGCTGGACTCTTCGCCAAGCGGAACCTCGACCTCGCCGGTCTCCTCCTCCGCCACGGCTTCAAGCTCGAACTCCGGCTCTTCCTCTTCCAGCACCTCGGTGTCCCGTTCGGCGCCGGCGCCCGCGGGGGCCTCCTCCAGCAAGTCCGTTTCGCGCTCGGACTCCTCGGATTCTTCCTCGAGCAACTCCGTCTCGGGCTCCTTCTCCTCGGCGGGCTCCTCCCCCTCCATCACGTCGGTCGGTGGCTCGCCGCTGGTCTCTTCCTCGTCGGCCATCACCGTGGGGCGTTTCTCGAGCGAGTCCTTCAGGTCGGTGACCTCGGCGTACCGGAACTTGGTCTCGCCGGAGACGATGTGCTCCTTCAGTCGGCCCTCGCGGATGAGGTCGTTCAATTGGCTACGGTTGATCTGCAGCTCGTGAAGGACCTGTTCGTAACTGAGGTATTCTTCGTCTTTCGCCATCTCTCCCTCTCCTGCGTAAAGGGTAACCTCACCCGGTCATTTGCCGAAACCCGCCTACAGCACCGGTATTATAACAATGAGCGGCCGATTTTCAAACAGGTTCTCAATGGTCGCCGTCTCAGTACACGTCTTCGGGATCGAACACCCGCTCCTCGCAAACTTCCAGCTCATCGCTCTCCGCGTCGTAGCACCTGTAATAACAGGTGAAATAGCCGGCATGGCAGGCCGCCACCTTTTGCTCAACGAGGAACAGCAGGGAATTGTCGGCGCAATCCACCCGCACCTCCTTCACCTGCTGGGTGTGCCCGCTGGTCTCGCCTTTGAGCATGACGCGGCCGCGGGAGCGCCTGAAAACGTGCACCTGACCGGTCTGGAGCGTCCTGCGCAACGCCTCCTTGTCCATGTAGCAGAGCGTCAGCGGCTGCCCGTCCACCGAAGCGATGATGGCGGGGATGAGCCCGTCTTGAAAGTTCAGCCTCTCAACCAGTGCGTCCATACTCGTTCCTATCAGTTTCGTACAAGCCGCCCATATCGTAGGCAGTTGCCGGGGCGCTGTCAAAGGCGCGCGGCCGACGCTCCCGCGGGGACTTGCCAACAAGGCGCCGTTGCCCTATATTCCACGTGAGAAACGAGACGCGGCGTGCAGGAGCGCACAATGTCCAGCGCAGCACTACAGTCCAGTGTTCTGGTGCTGAACAGGTCTTTTGTCCCGGTTCATCTGGTAACGGCCCGGCGCGCCTTCGGCATGTTATTCAAGTCCATCGCCGAAGTCGTGCTGATCGAGGACGGGCGGCTGGGCCTGTACAATTTCGAGAGCTGGCAGGAAGTCAGCGAGTTCAAGAAGAATAACGGAATTGCCGACCAGAACGCGGAGTGGGTCAGCACGGTCAGCTACGACATTCAGGTGCCCCGCATCATCCGTCTGCTGTTCTACAACCGCTTCCCCGACCACAACGTCAGTCTGAACCGGAGGAACTTGTTCGCGCGCGACGAGAACAGGTGCCAGTACTGCGGGGTGAAGTTTCCCTCTTCCGAGCTGAGCATCGACCACGTCATTCCCCTTTCGCTGGGCGGGCAGACCACGTGGAAAAACGTCGTCTGCGCATGCACCGAATGCAACAAGCGCAAGGGCGGCCGCACGCCGAAGCAGGCCGGCATGGCACTGATACGCTCCCCGTTCGAACCCCGCTTCAACCCCCTGATCCGGCTGAAACTGCGCCGCGAAAAATACTACTCCTGGCGGCAGTTCCTCGACGAAGCCTACTGGTCCGTCACGCTCGCATGAGCTCCCCCCCCGCCATCGGTCCGGCTCCGCGTACTCTGCGTCCCCTGGTTCTCTTTGCCCTGTTGGTGCTTCTGTGTGGCGGATGCGCCGCAGGACGCGTCAACCTGTGGCCCGTGTACTTCCACGAGACACGGGAGCTGAGCGGCCCGGACGGGACGCGGACCGTCACGTCAACGGACGTCCTGTACCCCGTATTTCACCGCGAATCGGACGGTTCCTCCACGTGGCACGCGGTGCGCCCGCTTTACAACGCCGAAACCCAACCCGACGGCGAGTTGACGGTGAAGTACCTCTGGCCGCTCGGGCTGATCCACAAACGCGGTGAAACCGAGAGGCACTACCGCCTTTTCCCGCTCTTCGCGTGGCTGAAAACGCACGTCGCGAGCGCGGACGGCAATTCCGTGCACGCCCATCTGCTCCAACTCATCCGCTGGGGCAGCGACGCCCGCTACGGGCCCTACTTCGCCGTCTTCCCGCTGGGCGGTGTGACGCACAATGTGATCGGACCGACCTGGAACTTCCTGCTGTTTCCGCTCTATTCATATTACCGACGAGGTGAGTACGTCCGACACGATTTCCCCTGGCCCGTGCTGGGATTCGGTCGCTCCTCGGACAACAGCCGGCGGATGACACGGTTCTGGCCTTTCTACGTCCACCGGATCGAGGACAGTGCACGGGGACTCTACGAGCGCCATGACCGTCTGTGGCCGCTTTTCCGTTGGGGGCGTCTCGACCCCGGCGGGCGCTACCACCACAAGGTCTTCGTGGCCGTGCCCTTCTACAGCAGTATTCTGACGTATGACCGGGAGGGGGAACTGGTGGCCTACGTCCGCAGCTACCTCGGTGTCCGCTTCGCGCGGGACTTCCGTGAACAGAAACAGCGGACCGGCTGGGGCGCCCTGTGGTCGCTGATCTACCACAAGCGCACTGACAGCAGGGACGACCTGTGCATCTTTCCCTTCTACTGGCGCACCACCCACTCCCGCGGCGGCCCCGACAGCGAGCGACGCTGGACGCGCTACCGTGTGCCGTGGCCCATCGTCTGGATAGACTCCGACCGCCTGCGTGACGACGTGCACAAAAGTGGACTCATCGTCGCGCCGTTCTACTGGCACTTCACAGACGTGACCGACCCCGGCGGCCCGGATGAACGGACCGCACGGCGCATCACCCTGTGGCCGTTGAGCACGTGGGAGCAAGAGGCGGACGGCGCACGGCACCTGTGGGTCGTCAGTCGGGGCTGGCGCGATCCCGGAGGCGGCTACAAGCGGAACTATCGGGACATCCTGGACTTTTTCCAGTACCACCATCGCACCGACGGGACCCGGGAGACACGGCTCCTGTCCCGCCTCTACCATCATCGGCGCGGGCCCGGGGGACGGTACTTGAGCCTGATGTCCCTGTTTACATACGATGGGACCGGCGAAGTCGTGGGCGAGAGCGGCAGTTACGTGAGCGCCCTGTTCGGGCTGATCAAGGTGTCGTGGACCCCGGCCGGACGCCGCTGGCGACTGTTTTACATACCCCTGAGCGGAAGCGGAGCAAAGGACGGCGATGCCGAACCTTCTTGAAAGCGGCGCGCACGCGTGTTCAGTCACGTACGACGTGGCGGAGCTGGCTCTGCAGAGCGTGCGTCACGCCGGAGAGGCCGTCCGCCGACACAAGCTTCTGTTCAAACAGCTTTACGAGGTGGGCAACCGGAGCCTGCTGGTAGTCACGATATTCGGCATTTTCGTCGGCCTGATCCTGGTGCTGTACGGCGGAGACCAGCTACAGCGCTTCGGCCAGCAGAAGTACATCGGGCTCACGGGGCTCGCCATCGTGTGGGAGTTCGGGCCGGTTTTCACGGCGTTCATTCTGGCAGGGCGCGTGGGCAGCGCGTACGCCGCCGAGATCGGCACCATGAAGGTGTATGACGAGATAGACTCACTCCGGGTGATGGGCGTCTCGCCCGTGGCGTATCTGGCCTCGCCCCGGCTGCTTGCCTGTTCAGTGATGACGCCGGCGCTGGTGGCCATCGCGGACTTCTTTGCTCTGGTTGGCGGGGCCTTTATGGCGTGGGTGTACGTGCGGGTGGCGCCGAACCAGTTCTTTCAGCTCTTCTTTCAGCACCTGACCACCGAGGAGATGGTAAGGTCGCTGATCAAGTCTCTGGTTTTCGGTGCCATCATCGCCATAACGGGCTGCTACCACGGGTTCACGACCACGGGAGGCGCCGAAGGCGTAGGCCGAAGCACCACCCGGAGCGTGGTCCACAGCCTGCTGGCCATCCTGATTGCCGACTATTTCATCAGCAAGCTCCTGCTGGCCGTCTGAGGCGGCCGCGGATGAGGCAAACGAAAGCATCGCTGGCGTGGAGGTAACTCGGTCATGGCGCGCAAAGTGCTTGTGGGCATGCTCCTTCTGGCGGCCCTTTTCATCTTCGGACTGGCCACCTTCTACGTGGAGAACTGGCGCTTTTACCTGGGCAAGGGCTACCGCCTGCGCGCCCGGTTTCCCGTGGCGCAGACGATGGACAAGGGGGACATCGTCCGCCTGGCCGGCGTCCCCGTCGGCACCGTTGAGGAACTGGACGTAAACACGAAGGTGGACACGCACCAGCCGGTGGAGGCGTCGCTGTTCATCCGAGGCGACGTGACGGTGAGAGCCGATGACAGGGCCATGATCAAAATGAGCACCCTGTTCGGGGGCAACTACGTGTCCATCGAGCGCGGCGACCCCGAGGCGCCGCCGTTGCGCAACGGAGACGAGCTGCTGAACACCGGCGTCGCCCCGAGCATCACGGAGGTCGTCGAGGAATCGACTGCCACTCTCCAGAAGGTGTCCAACGCATTCGATGAGATTACCGCCATCACGGAGAATATCCGTCGCGGGGAAGGCGCGCTGGGCCGGCTGGTGCATGACGAAGAGCTCTACGAGCAGCTTCGCACGGCGGTGGCCGACGCGCAGGAGGCCGTGGCGGGCGTGAAGAATGCGACCCAACGCATCGAACAGGGCCAGGGGCTCCTGGGCAAGCTGGTGATGGACGACAGAATGGCCGACGACTTCAGCGTGCTAACAACGGACGCCCGCGAGACAGCGGCCAACTTCCGGGCCATCTCCGACGACATGCGGGACGGACGTGGGACCGTGGGACGCCTTTTGCAGGACGAGGAGATGTATGACAGGCTCAATGACTCGGTCGCCTCGATCGACCAGGCCGCCCGCGCCTTCCGGGAGGGCGACGGCATCGTGCGGAAGCTGCTGGAGGACCCAAAGCTGGCCGAGGACTTCGAGACCCTGACGGCCAACCTGCGGCAGGTCTCCGACAAGCTCAACGAGGGCGAAGGCGCGCTCGGAAAGTTGATGGCCAGCGACGAGGCTTACGAGAAGCTGAACGCTTCGCTGGTCGACCTGAACGCCGTCACGGCGGCCATGGCACGGGGCGAGGGCACGCTCGGGAAGCTCATGAAGGACGACAGGCTGTACGGTCAGCTCACGCAGATTGCGGACGACCTGCAGGCGATGCTGGACACGTACAGGGAGCAATCCCCCGTCATCTCGTTCGCCGGCGCGGTGTTCGGCGCATTCTGAGCGGAGGCGAAGCGATGATAAAGGTGCGCGACCTGGTGGCCGCTTACGGGGACACTGTGGTGCTGGACGGCGTAAACCTGGAGGTCCGGTCGCAGGAGATCCTGGTCATAATGGGCCAGAGCGGCTGCGGCAAGTCCACCCTTCTTCGCCACATGATCGGCCTGAATCGGCCGGTTTCGGGAACGGTCGAGATCGATGGGGTGGACGTCACTCGCATGGACGAGTCCAGTTACCGGGCCTTCTGCCGCTCGGTGGGGGTGCTGTTCCAGAGCGGCGGGCTGTTCAACAGCATGACCGTGGGGGACAACGTGGCGTTCCCCATGCGGGAGCACACCCGTCTGGCCGAGCCGGTAATCGAGATAGCCGTGAAGCTGAAGCTGGACCAGGTGGGCTTGCGCGGGGTGGAAGACCAGATGCCCTCCGAGCTCAGCGGGGGGATGAGGAAACGGGCCGGGCTGGCGCGGGCGCTGGCGCTGGACCCGCGGACGCTCTTTCTGGACGAACCGACCACCGGGCTCGATCCCATCATCGCGGCCGGCATCGACGAGTTGATTCTGCGACTGCACGAACAGTATTCCGCAACGATGGTCGTGGTGGCCCACGACGTGGCCAGTTGCATGCGCATCGCCGACCGGATAGCGCTATTCCAGGAAAATCGCCTGTTGGAAGTCGGCACGCCCGAGGAAATCCGCTCCAGCGACAACGATTACGTCAGGCAGTTTTTGGAGCGGGAGCCCCCCGAGGAGCAGAACGCCGCCGAGATAGCCTCCTACCTGACGCACGAACAGGCCTGACGGCCGCGCGTCATTGCCGGTTGCCGCCCGGGCCGGTGGGCCATTTGCTGCGGTCTTCTTCGCACTGCCGCAGCATGTCGCGGAATGTCAGGCCTTCCAGCGCGTCGTGCTGGGCCTCGATGGCCGAGCGGAAGGCTGCCTCCAGCTTGTCCTCGTAAGCCGCGTTCTCCGGCCGCTTGGAGCGAGACTGCGAGCGGAACCTGTCTGTGATGCTCAACACGTCGCTCAGTTTGAGTTGGGACAGGTCGCGGGCGGGGTGGAACTCGTCTCGCTGGTCACCCACGGGAGTCAGAAGCCCGAGTTTGACCAGTCGGTTGGCCGCGTCGCTGGCCTCCTCCGGAGTTATGTGTAGTATCTCGGCCAGCCGGTTGGCGGTCACCGGCTCGCCGGTCTCCCAGAACTCGCGCGCCACGTATAGCACGATACGGGCGGCCAGGTAGCGGTCCACGAACACGTCCGAGAGCCGCCGCAGTTTGTCGTGATATCGCAGCAGGCCCACGTTCTGGATGGTGAAAGATACCTCCGCCCCGAACAGCACGATGACCCAGAGCAGCCATAGCCAGAGCAGGAAGATGGGGACGGCTCCGAGCGAGCCGTATATCTTCTCGTAAGTTATGGCATTCATCACGTAGAGGGAGAAGAGCGGCCGCACCACAGTGAGCAGCACCGCGGCCACGAACGCTCCCCACGCCGCGTTCTTGAAGTGCACACGCGTGTGAGGCAGGAACCTGTAAACCGCCACCAGCAGCAACCAGGTGGTGATGAACGGGAGCACGTACTGCCCGGCCGCCGTGAGCACCCGCATGACCGGGCCCAGCACGGGCATTCCGTGGAAGGTCATGCTCACGTAGTGACCCATTGTCTCCTCCACCCATATTGTGGCGCCGATCAGTACCGGGCCGAGGCAGATGAGAGTCCAGAAGGAGGTGAACTTTATCCAGAACGGGCGGGACTCGGTGATCTTCCAGATGTGGTTCAGCGTCTTCTCGATGGTGCTCAGCAGGGAGGTGGCCGTGACGAGCAGGAAGACGGTGGCCAGTATGCCGATCTTCGCCTGCCCCACCTTGTTGATGAAGTCGCGCAGGTAATCGCCCACGGCAACGCTGATTCCTCGCGCCGCCACGCCGCTCTTGCCCTCCAGGGCCGCCTCGTAGTGCATGCGGGCCTCCTGCCGGCGCCCCGCCTCTTCCCAAAGCAACCGGGCCAACTGGGTGTGAGGCTGGCTGGGATCGTCCATCATGAGGGCGGCCGACTCAAGGTCCTCAATCGCCGCCTGCAGCGCCTGCCCGGCATCGGTGCCGGTGCGGTCCTCGAGGGTCAGATACAGTTCAGCCTCCCGCTTCCCCAGCCTCAGCAGCAGTTCGCCCAGTTCCTGCCGAATTTGCCGGTGGCGCTGGAACAGTTCGCGCAACGTGTCTTGTGCTCCTCTTTCCGCGACAAGGAACATCGCGTCGTGATACCGCAGCAGCGCCGAGCGGTATTCGGCCGCCGCTGCGTCCAGCTCCCCTTGCGCGACCAGCCGCTTGGCGGCCGTGTGATGCATCCTTCCCCACAGCTCGCGAGTCTGAACGAGGGGATAGTCATGCGCCTCCGCCTGCCTGAGAGCCGCGGCCGCTTCCTCGTACTCCCCCTTGCCCGCGTGGTCCATGGCCATGCGATAACCTGCGTACCCTTCGGCAGAGGGTCTCTGGTCTCCGCCTTCCCCGCCCGGCGGTAACTCCGCCGCGGACCGATAGCGGACGCGGGCCTGCTCGCTTAACTCGCCCACGGCGCGGAGGAAAGTCTCCGGCCCGGACAGCCGCGTCGCGGCTAAAGCGGACCGAACGGCCGAGGCATCGTTGCCCTGTTCCAGAGCCGCAAGATAGAGACGAAAGGCCTGCACGTCATCCGCTCCCAACGCGTTTTGGCGCCCATCCTTCAGCAGATCCTTCCCCGTCCGTTCACCGGCCAACTCGTGCAGTGAGATATCCTCGGCCGGCCGCCGTTCCACTTGCTGGATGAGCGGCCCGGCCAGCAGGAACTGGAAGATCGCGTCCTGCGCCCGCTCTTCGAGACCCTCTATGCCGGCGAAAGACCTGTAAAAAGAGAAGGCGACAGCAAAGAGGGGAACCAGCGAGAGCAGCGTCGTGAACGTGAGGGCGGCCGCCTGCTGAAGGCACCGGTCACGCACCAGTTCGCGGGCGATGTAAAAGTACAGGCCGACCTGCCGGCGCACCAACCGCATCCACCAGGAAGGTTCCACGGCCTCCTCCCAGCGAATGCGTTCGAGCTTCTCTTTCAGCTCTTTCAGCATAGTCTCTTCCGTCCGCGGGCCCCGCCTATTCGGGGCAGTATTCCGGGTCCAGTTTCTTCGAGACCGTGGTCGCCTTCTCCCCCATCAGGTCTTCGATCTCGGTCTGCAATGCGGCCAGTTTATCCGCGCCGCTAACTACCCCGAACGTCAGCTCAGTGCTATACCGTGCGCCGGCCGACAGCTCCACCACCCGTCCTTTGCTCCGCTCGAACGAACGGTTGTTGGGGTAGTCCGTGCCCGGTTCGAGCCCCGTGACGTAGCCGTCCGGCTCGGCGGCCGTATTCTTCCACACCGTGAAAGCCGGCAATTGTTCGACGCTGTAGCGCACGGTGGCGGCCCGGCGCTCGTCCGCGTCCACCAGCGCCACGAGGGTGCGGCCGTTCTTGTCGGCGAAGTTGCGCAGAAAGTAGACCTGTTCCGCATATCCGGCCTCCGGCGCGCCATAGGTCTCCCATTGATCGATGCCCTGTTTGGCCCTCTCGTCACGGGGGCAGACGAACTCCGCCGGCGCCAGCACCCGTGCTCCCTCACCCAACAGCGGGCTGCCGTAGTTGCAGTGGTACAGCAGTTCGAGTTCGGCCGACTGGGCCTTCAGGTTCCGGACCTCGTCGCGGATAGTGAACTCCGCCGTCCCCGGCACGGTTGATACGTGGGACACCAGCCTGTAGGCCGCGCCGAACATGCGCGTATCCAGCACCTCGCCCACCACCGACAGCTCGTAAGGCGGTTGAACCTGCACGCGCACGGCCAGCCGTGTGGCCGGCGAGTTGGCCATGGTCCCGTGGAGCGGCAAGTCCACCTCCGCCTCCTCCCCTGTATTGGTCCTGATAGTGTCGCGCCCCGGAGCGCCGTTGAAGGCCAGGCCGCAGCGGCAGACCATCTCGTTGAATCCCTCCAGCCAGCCGAGTCCGCCGCTGGACTCCTCCTGCACGTAGGCGGGATGCACTAACTGGCGCACGGGGCTGCTCCATCCCATCGAGACCTCGTCGGTGCAAGCCTCAAGGATCGCCATGCCTCGCGTGGGCACCACGACGACGGTCATGTAACCGTTGTCGATCTCGACCAACTCAACACCCTGTTGCTTGCCCCCGTTCAGGCTGAACTTGGTGATGGACCACGAGGGTCCTTCGGCGCCGGGGAAATTCTGGCTGGAGATGCGGTAGCCATCGACGTTCAGGTTGGCCGAAGCGTCAGTCAACACCTTCTCGAAGTAGTCCGCCATTGCTGTCTGCCTCCTCTGGATTCGGGGGCCGGCTCAGATTCGGCCCGATCGCAGTATGCCGAAGATCAACCAAACTCCAAGTATCATGCCAAACAACAGGCCCAGCAGACCGAGCAGGCTGACATCCCAGCCGAAGATGTTCACGGCCCCCACCCCGGCGCTCAGCAGCGATGACGACGCCATGATGACGGCCGCCAGTATGATGCTGAGGGCCAGGCGGTTGCCTGTCTGGTCCAGTTCTCTGAGGCCCTTTTCGAAGCCCTCGTGTTTGATGGTGACCTCGAAGAGCCCTCGCCCGACGCTGCGCAGCAGGCGACGCAGTTGCCGGGGAGCTTCGCTGAGCAGGCCGGACAGGTGGTATCCACCCGCGGTCAGTGACCGCTTGATGCTTAAGGGCGCCAGCTTCTGCCGGAGGAGCTTCCGGCCGTAAGGCCGAGCCAGTTCGGCAACGTTCAGCCCCGGGTCGAGCTGGGTGACCACTCCGCTGATGACGACGAGCGCCCTACCCATCAGGACGAAGTCCCGGGGGATGTCCACCCTGTACTTGCGGACCACGCCCATGGTGTCGTTGAACGATTGCTGGAAGTCCAGCTTCTCCAACGGCACGCTGCTGTAGCGGTCCAGGAGGCTGACCAGTTCCTCCTGGAACTCCTCGTAGTGCGCGTCATAGGGTAACTGGCCGAGTTCACCCATCACCTCGGCGATGAGTTCGAACTGGTCGTTGCCCAGCGCCATCAGGCAAACGCCCAGATTGCGGCGCAGGCGGGGATTGACGCGTCCCACCAGTCCGAAGTCAAGAAGACCCACCGTGCCCTGCGGCGTCACGACGATGTTGCCCGGGTGGGGGTCGCCGTGGAACGTGCCCATCACGAAGAACTGCCGCAGGTAGGCGTCCATGATGGTCCGGGCGAGTTCCCCTCGGTCCACCGGCGGACGGCCCTCCGGCAGCAGCTCGTCCAGATGGGTCCCGTCGATGCGGCGCATGGTCAGCACCCGCTCGGTGGTGTACTCCCAGTAGATGCGGGGAATCTCGATACGCTGCTCGTCGGCAAAGAGTTTACGGAACTTGTGGGTGTGGGCCGCCTCGGCCAGCAGGTCCAGCTCGCGACGGATTCCCCGGCCGAACTCCTCCACCAGCATCGGCAGGCGGAAGGGCTGAAACTCCTCCACCCTGTCGGCCTGTTCGGCCAGAAAAGTCAGTATGGCCACGTCGTCCTCGATGGTCCGCTCGATCCGGGGGCGTCTTATCTTGACGACGACGGGCGTCCCGTCCTGTAACTGGGCGTTGTGGATCTGGGCTATGGAGCCGCTCGCCCGGGGTTCGTCCTCAAAGTGGCGGAAGAGTTCGTCCACGGGCCGGCCCAGCTCCTCGGTGATGGCGTTTCGCGCCGCGCTGGTGGGGAACGGAGCCACGTGGTGGCAAATCCTTTTCAGTTCGTGTATGTACTCGGGCGGCAGCACGTCCGGTCGGGTGGAGAGCATCTGACCGAACTTGACGAACGTCGGTCCGAGTTCCTCAAGCACCTTGGCGAACCGCTGCGCGAGGTCTTCCGGCCGTTGAGCCCCGGCGAGAGAGGGCAGCCGGAGCCACGCGGGCAAGTGCTTCTGCAGGTTGAGGCGGCTGACGAAGAAACCCAGCCCGTGCGAGGCCCCCTTGCGCGCGATATGGGCCACACGCCGAACGCGGCGCGGCCCTTTAAGGATAGAACTGACCTTCACGGTGCTCTCCCCGCTCTCGCCATGACAACAGCCACCGTCACATTATAATGCGCGGGCACGGCAGGCCAAAGTCATCTCTCGTCCCCGTCCTTCAGCCGCATCCGCGGCACCTCGAACGACTCGGGCTCGTGACCGTGCTGCAGCTCCCAAAGCTTCATCTCCCGCACGAAACGGTAGTAAGCCGAACCCACGGCAATGGCAAGACCGGGCAGCCCGTCCAGATAGCCTCTCTGCAGGACGGTCTTCTTGAGGAACTCCAGCGGAGGCTTCAGCAGCAAGCTCACGAGACTGAAACGCTTCCCGTCTGCATAGCGCACGTCGGCCGCCAGTTCGGCGAAACCGGCGGACCGCCGCATCATATCCAGGATTCCCCCGGGGTAGCTCAGGTGCAGGATGTCGCCGTCCAACTTCAGCACTTCGCCCCGGACGGTGACGGCCGGGTGAGGTGCGTATCCTCTGACCTCCGCGGCCGTCCGGCGGAAAAGCCGGAGCTTCCGCTGCGGATACCAGCCGCTGTGGGTAATCCACCTGTCCATGAAGAACGTCTTGCGAGGAAAGGCTAAACCGTCACAGGACGGTCCTCCGGGGCGGCTGAAGACCTCGGCGATCTCGTCGCAGGCCTTCTGGGTTAGCCTTTCATCGGCGTCCAACCACAAGACCCAGTCTCCGGTGGTCTGCTGGAAGGCGAACCTCGTCTGGTCGAGGAAGCTAACGAACTCACGGAAAATGATCCTATCGGAGTATTCACGCGCGACGGCCACGGTGGCGTCGTCGCTGTAGGAATCGACCACCACCAGCTCGTCCACCCACTTGACACTCTCCAGGCAATCGCGCAGCGCTTCTTCCTCGTTATAGGTGATGACGAACGCCGAGACTTTCTGGCCGCCCAGAGTCATCGCTGTCCTCTTTGATAGGCCGGGCCTGCCGGCAGCTCCGGCGCCTCGTCACCACCTGAGGGCACCGAGCCCTGACGGGCAAGCTCCACGAGAGCCTGAGCATCCGCGTTGTCCGGATCGAGCCGCAGCACCCGACTCGCCAATCGTTCGGCCTCCTCGAGGTTGCCCATGCGGGCGTCCAGCGTCGCCAGCATGAGCAGGTCAACGGTATTCTCGGGCTCCTGCTCAATGACGCGCCTCAGCATCTGGGCCCCCTCGCGGAAGCTGCCCCTCCGTAGCAGCAACGCCGCGATGCGCCGCATCGTTTCCACGGAACCCGGGCGCAACTCCAACGCCCGACCGTAGTGCTCCAGGGCCTCTTTGTACTGGTTGGCGTCGGCCAGCGCCTTGCCGAGGCGAGAACGCAGCGCGAAGTCTTCGCGCCCCGAATCGACGGCGTCTTCCAGCAGTTCGACCGATCGCCCGGGCATGCCGAGGGTCAACATGGCGTCCGCCAGTTGCATCAGGCGCGTGTCGGCCTGCGGCGCCATCAGGTCCAGCCGGGCGTGGGGGCCCTGCAGAAACCCGGTCAACTGCCTCTGGTGCGCCTCGTCCTCGCCCGCCAGACGCTGCAGCAGACGCCGTGTCATGGTGCGGTAATAGGTGGGGAATCCCCGCAGGGCCACATATCGCTGCTTCTCGTTCTGGAAGGTGACGCGGCTCAGCAAGCGCTGGGGGTCCATAAGGCGGTTCTGCAGTATGCTCGCCGCCGCCACGGGACTCCGAGGCGCGACCAGATCCCGCCCAAGCCGCGGAGGTCGGGCCGGCCATGCGAGCGAGAGCGCGCCGGCCAGCTCGGTCACGGGGCGCAGGTCCTGCGCTTCGGTGGCAAAGTCCGCCAGCATTTCCACGGGCCCCCAGTAGTCTCCGTCTTGCATCCAGCCTCGCCTGGCCGCGTTGGCGAAGTACGCCCGCAGCCGAGCGAAGTGGGGCCTGCGGCGCCCGGCAACAACCACCGCATCGGAACCGGTGACGTAAACATCGTAGCCACCGAAGGTGAGATCGACCGTCGCAAGTATCTGCAACAGCGTCCGCTCGGGCATTCGAGCCAACGGAAGCCACAGGACAAAGGTACCGCCGGCCGCCAGTCGGCCCTGCAACCCCTTCAGACGCTCGTCGCTCAGCAGGGCCAGCGGGTTACGGAGGGAACTCAGCGCGCCCGGGCCACACACGATCAGGCCGTAAGAACCATCCGTCGAGGTTCTACCGGGCGCCAGTATGTCCGGCGGACTGTGCGTGCTTAGCAACTTGAGCCCCTCAATCGTCTCCGGCAGCGGGGGTCCTACGACGGCAATCGGGCGCTCCAGACCGGAGCACGCCAGCCCCAGCCCGACCCCGAGCCTGACCGGGGCGGCAAGGCGTTCGCCCCGCTCTCCGGCCTCCAGAACCTGCCCGTTCCACACCCGAAACAGCCCACCTTCGGAAGAGTACACGTGCAGCCCGTCTCGCCCGAACTTCCCGCTCCAGCGATCCGGCACGGCAGCGCTCTGCTCATCCGGCAAGCTCCTGATGGTGTGTCGAACCCCCGCCCAGCCGCCGTGCGGGTCGAGCCACAGGAGCGCGCCAAGGGAGGCGATCACCAGCCCCAGACTACCGAACCGGAACGCACGTGTGCCCTCCCCTCCCCGAATCATCACGGCTGCGCAGCAGAACAGGCAGAGCAGACCCGCGGCCACGGAAGGCCAGAGGTAAGCCGGGCCCAACAATCCGGCGGCCGCAGCCCCCGCAGCGGCGGCCAGCAATGTCCCTTGCACGGACCAAAACGGTGCGCTAAACACCCCGAAACCAAACGCTATCAACCAGAACGGAAAGGTCCTACCGGCCGTCAGTAAGTGCCGGGAGGTCTGGTATGCGGCCGAGCCTCCGGCCAGCAGGTCCGGGTAAAGAACGAAGGTCAGGGCATTTGCGCAGGCCAGAACAGCAATCCCGGCAATACCCAACAGCAGGTCGGAAGCCCCGACGTCCCTTTGCCGGAGCGCGTGAGCGCGAACCAATAGACCCAGCGCGAACGGAGCGCCCAGTTCCGTAACCGCGTACGCGGCGGAGCCCGTGGCCGGCAGGTAGTTGCGCACCAGAGTGGCGCCGGCGGCCCCAACGCCCGCCGCCAGCAGCATCGCCGTCGGCATGTGCCGCACCATTCCTCCGCCGGCGCCTGTCGGGCGGCTGCGTGCGGCCACGGCGGAGACAACCGCGCTCAACGCTACCGCCGGGACGACGGCGCCGGGCAGGCTCAAATATCCCACCAATCCCACCGCGCACGCGACCATCCCGGCAAGGACTCCCAAAAGCAACGGGACCTCTCTGTCGGAGACATTGCGGGAGGCCAGAACCGCGAGCGCCACGAAACCCAACAGACCTGCGGCCGCGTCCAGCAGCCAGTCGGTGCTCCACACAATGGCCAGCGCCGAGAGCAGAACCAGCGCGGCGAGTCCCCAGATCAGCGTGCGAACGCGCGATGAACTCCCAAACCGCCCTGAGACACACCTCCCCCCGCTCAGGCCCGCCAACGCAATCGCCAGCGCCAGACCCGGCGCGACAACCGGAGCCAGGCCGCTCAGCTCGAACCGGAAAAGCAGCAGAAAGAAAGCTACCGCGCAGGCCACGCCCCACACAAACGGCGCCACCTGTCCGCCGAGGAACCCGTTCTGTGCTTCACTGCGGTCCAATTCTCTCCATTCCGCCCATATAGGGCCTGATTGCCTCTGGCAGCGTCACCGACCCGTCCGCCTGCTGGCCGTTCTCGAGAATCGCTATCACCGTCCGCGGCAGCGCGATGCCCGAACCGTTGAGCGTATGAACGAACTCGGTTCCTCCACCCTCCGCCGGGCGGTAGCGAATGTTGCACCGCCGGGCCTGAAAGTCGCCACAGTTGCTGCAGGAACTCACCTCCAGCCATTCCCCGCAGCCGGCCGCCCAGACCTCTATGTCGAACGCTCGACGCGCCGCAAAGCTCATATCTCCCGTGGACAACTCCTTCACGCGGTATGGCAGACCCAGCCGCCGGCAGACGTCCTCCGCCTCCCCGACCAGCCTCTGCAGCTCGGCCTCTGACTCGTCCGGGTGCGTCAGCTTCACCATCTCGACCTTATCGAACTGGTGTCCACGCTTGATCCCCCGCACGTCCTTTCCGGCGCTCATCTTCTCGCGGCGGAAGCAAGCCGTGTAGGCGGTGTAGTACCTGGGCAGTTCGTCCTCTTCCAGAATCTCGTCGCGGTGCAGATTCGTCAAAGGCACTTCGGCCGTGGGGATCATCCACAGGTCGTCCTCGGCATCGTGGTACAGGTTCTCCGAGAACTTGGGCAACTGGCCCGTACCCACCAGACATTCCGGATTCACCACGAAGGGGGGATAGGCCTCGGTGTAGCCGTGTTCGTTGATATGCAGGTCCAGCATCCAGTTAATCAGCGCGCGCTGCAGGCGCGGCCCTTCCCGCATCATGACGTAGAACCGGGACCCGCTCAGCTTGACGCCGCGTTCGAAGTCGAGGATGCCCAGCTCCGGTCCCAGCTCCCAGTGCGGCTTTGGCTCGAAGTCGAACTCCGGCAACTCGCCTTCCGTGCGGACCGCAACGTTGGACTCCTCGTCCGGGCCGACGGGCGCGTCCGGGTGCGGAAGGTTGGGCAATTCCAGCAGCAATTCGTCAAGGGCTTCCCGTGTCTTCTCGGCTTCCGCGTCCAGCTCCTGGATGCCTTTACCCACAGTGCGCATAAGTTCGATGAGCTGCTGCCTCTCCGCGCCTTCCTCCATACGCCCTATCCGCTGGGACTCCCGGTTACGCTCTGCTTTCAGCTCCTCTGACTCCGTCAGAAGCGAACGCCATTGCGCGTCCAGCTTCCGTACGCGTTCGACGGCATCGGGGTCCCCGCCTGCCTTGCGGAGCCCGTCGCGCACGGTATCCGGGTCGTCACGAAACAGCCTGATGTCCAGCATTGTGGGGAACCTCGCTTGGGCTGCGGGCTGCGGTCGGGAGCGGCTCTGCTCAGGCTGACTATCTTAAGGGCGAAAGCGCCGGCAAGTCAAAAGACCGTCCAGCGGGCACATCGGGTCACTCGTCGCCGAATGACGTGCCGACGGCCCGGGCGGAAAGGACGAGGTCGCAATCGGGTTCGACGAGCCGCTGGCTGTCGGCCACGGTCGAGAGAGGCACCGGCACGATGTCCTGTCCCTGCACCCCGACCATAACGTCGAAGTTACCTTCGGCGGCCTGCATGAACGCGGCGCGGCCCAGCCGGGTGGCCAGCACGCGGTCATAAGCCGTGGGGGAGCCGCCGCGCTGCACGTGACCCAGAACGACGGCCCGGCTCTCGATGTCGGTCAGCTCCTCGATGCGGGAAGCCAGCCAGACGCCGATGCCGCCCAGACGGACCTTCTCGTGTGCTTCCTCCACACGCTGGCGCACCACGTATTCGCCGTCGGGCTGCTTAACCCCCTCGGAGACGACCACGATGCTGAACTTTTTGCCGCGACTGCTGCGCTCCTCGACCGCCTCGCAAACTCGGTCCATCGTGTAGGGAATCTCGGGAATCAGTATGATGTCCCCGCCGCCGGCCATCCCCCCCACTAACGCCAGCCAGCCGGCGTAGCGGCCCATCGTCTCAAGCACCATCGCCCGGTGGTGGGACATGGCGGTTGTATGCAGCCGGTCAACCGCCTCAGTGATGACCTGCACCGCGCTGTCGAAGCCGAAGGTCACGTCCGTGCCGCAGATGTCGTTGTCGATGGTCTTGGGCACGCCCACTACGGGGACGCCTTTCTGCCCCAGCCGGTGGGCGATGCTCAGTGTGCCGTCTCCGCCGATGCAAAAAAGCACGTCGAGACCGGCTCTACGGAAGTTCTCCACACAGCGGTCGGAGACGTCTCCGCCCTCGCCCTCCTCGCCGGGCTCGATGTAGGCGAAAGGATTCGCCCGGTTGGAGGTGCCCAGTATCGTGCCGCCGAGAGTCAGTATTCCGCTGACATCGTCGTAGTTCAGGCGGGTCATCCGGTTCTTGATCAGGCCGTAGTAGCCGTCGAAGATGCCGTAGGCCTCGACGCCGTACTGCAGAAGCCCCGTCTTAACGACTGCGCGAATGACGGCGTTCAGGCCCGGACAATCCCCGCCGCCGGTCAGCACACCTATGCGTCCGATGGAATCCCGCGCCATGGGTTATCTCCAAACTGAGTTCGTGCCAGCTCGTTCCGCTGCTGTCGCCGAGAAACGCGGACACCCAACCAGCAACTAACAACTACAAACGATCAACTATTGACCGGGGCTTTGTGGCGACCCACCGAAGCCGCGTCACCTCTGCTGCCCATCGGTGTCACTCGTGCGGCTTGACCAGCACCTTCAGCCCTTCCTTCGCCTCGGCCGTCTCCAGCGCGTCCTCTATCTGGTCAAGCGGGAAGACGTGCGTGATGACCTTCCGTGTATCCACCCGGCCGGAGGCGATCAGCGAGAGGGCCTTGTGGTTCTGCAGCGGCGTCGAACCGTGATTGCCCACGAGCGTGAGCTCCTCGTAATGAACCCGGTTGCTGTCGAAGCTGATGGCCCCGCTGCCGCGAGGCAGGCCGCCGAAGTAGTTGAGGCGCCCGCGCGGCGCGACCAGCGGGACGGCTTGCTCCTGCGCGGCCGCCGAACCGCAGGCGACAATTACCACGTCGGCTCCACGATCTTCGGTCACCCCCATGATCTCGGCGCGGAGGTCGGATTCTTCGCTGTTGAAATACCCGTCCGCGTCGGCGGCCTCCGCGAGCCGGAGCCGTTCGCCAGAGATGTCGGCCATATAAACACCCCGGGCGCCGAGCGCCCGCGCCAGCATGGCGTTCAGGCACCCTATCGGACCGCAACCGATGATCAGCACCCTATCGCCGGGCCCGACCTCCAGTCGCTCCTGCGCGTTGAGACAGCACGCCAGCGGCTCGGTCAGCGCCGCGGCCTCCGAGCTGAGACCGTCGGGCAGTTTGTTAATGGAACCGTTCCGGACGGCCGCCGGCGGAACAAGGAGGTACTCCGCGAACCCGCCGTCCCACGTGGAACCGATGTCCAGTATGTTCTGGCAGACAGTGCTGTGGCCGCGGCGACAGTAGAGGCACGAGCCGCACGGCACGGCCGGGGCCACGGTCACGCGCTCGCTGTCGTAGTAGCCGCGGACCTCCTGGCCGACCTGGACAATCGTGCCCGCCAGTTCGTGGCCGAGTATGACGGGAAGGTCCATCATGGAGTGGCCGTGGCGCAGGGCCTTCACGTCGGTTCCGCAGACGGCGCAGGCGTCCACCCGGATCAAGACGGTGTCGTCGGCGCACTCGGGGTTGTCCACCTCGCGCAGGTGTATCTCGTCGACTCCTTCCAGAACGGCAGCTTTCATCACTGACCTCCAAAAACCAGTTCCTGCCCCGCAGCGTTCTACTGCCTGAGCAGATGCGCCCCGTCCCGCAGCAGGTTCAGCAACTCCCTCTGCAGCCCGGGGTCATCATCAAGTCCGTCCACCACGAGCGGTACGACGTGCTCCCGCGCGCCCACGCTTCGGGCCGCCGGCATCAGGTCCGTCACGTACCGCGCCCACTCCCGCAGGTCGGCCCGAAACTCCGGGCCTCGCGCCAGCAGGACCGTCGGCCGCCCGAGCAGTCGGCACAGCGATACGTCCGCTTCGGCTTCTTCCCGTGCGTAGCCACTTATTTCCGCCCAGAAGCACTGCTTGTCCGGTGGCAATGCCACGCAGACCAGCCGGCGCTCGCCCATTCGCAACGGGTCCTCGGCCTCTTCGCCCGCGAAACGACGGTTCTCTTTCTGCACGTCCCGCGCCCGCTCCAAATGACGAGCCAGTAGCCCTTCTATGTTCTCCTCCATCAACTCCCCGGCCGCTTCCGCCAGCGCGTAGCGGTCGGCCTTCAATGACGTGAGCACCGTCCGCAGCGGCTCATTCCAGTCGGCCTCATCGACGGTCAGTTTACTGGCTGCAAAGTGGGTCAGAGCTTCCTCGTAATCGTCCTCCGGCGCCCCGAGGCTCCGCCGCACGAGCCCGGCCACTGATTCAGCCGTCTCCGACACGATCAGTCTTTCGTCGCCTATCATGTGGCCGACCGCGCGGCGGTCCTCCGGCCGCCAGGGGGCGGCGCTAAACCACCGCACCTCGCCGAAGAAGTGCCGCAGGTTCTCCATCAACTGCGGGCGCACGAGACGGCCGTCCCAGTCGATGTGCACCACTTCGACACCGCACAGCACCAGCGTGTAGCCGCGGGGCAACTTCCGCTGCACTTCGCTTTCGAAGAACTGTGGCAGCTCCTGCGAATCGAAGACCAGCACCTCCGTGCGACCCTCGGCCGCGCGCCCCGCCAGAGCGGCGGCCACCACCGGATCAACCTCCGGTGCCGCCACAGTTACCGTGTACTGTTCTGCCATCTGGATTGCTCTGCGAAGTCGTGCGGTGCCCCGGCCGCGAAAGAACGCTATTGTAGCTGATCGCGTATATTTCTTTCAATGCGGGCCGGAAGCTCCTTGTGGGGTCTGCGTTGAGCGGGCTCCTCCGCGGGCCCACCGCTCTCCTCAGAGGGCGGCGCGTACTTCGGCACGTACGGTTCCATCTCCAGCAGGTGATGCAGAAGGACGAGCGCGGCCTCCTTGTCGGGGATGTTTCCCCGTGTGCCGCTCTCGACCGCTGAGAAAGCCGAAGGCGGCACGGCCGCCCCGACGCATGAGAGGCAGCCGGTGCGGCATTCGCAACCGTGTATCAGGTCCACGACCGCCTGCATTATCTCCTCGGTCAGCTCGTAGGCCTTCTCGCTGAAACCCATCCCCTGCGGGTACTTGTCGAACACGAACAGCGTCGGGCTGTCCAGGTTCGAGGAGTCCACGACTGTGCCGATGTCGACCGGATCGCACATGACGAACAGGGGGACGACCTCTATCAGCACGTTGGCGATGCCCACGAGTCCTTCGGCCGGTTCCCGGCCATACTTGCGGGTCAAACGGAGGGCCGCCTCGGGCGGCAGTGTCCACCACGCCATCGTCTGCAGATCGCGCGGCGGGAGGTCCAACTCCTCATAGCCGATACTCTCCCGCGACCCGAAGCGCACCTTCTTGAACATGGTAACTGTCGACGTCACGGTCACCGGCGCCAGACCCGTCTCGCTGACACGCCAGTCATCCCGGCTCATCTCGGAGCGCTCATCGATCCGGATGCTTGCCTCGGTGATGGCCTGTGTGAAGTAGTCAACGTCTTCGCGCCTGACAAAGGCGATCTTGTTGTCCACGTCCAGCTCCTCCACGAAATAGGTTTCCCCGGCGTGGAGGTAAACGGCGTGGTCGTGAACCTGCGAAAAGGCGCCGGTTTCGTCCACGGTGCCCACCACCCGGTCCTCGTCGCGGTCCATGATGGTGTAGGTGGTGTCGCTGATGCTGCGGAGGTTGACCTTTGAGGCCGGATAGCCCTGCCCGGTCCAGTACCACCGGTCCTCGATGCGGCGCGCCATGCGGTGCTCCGCCATCAGGCCCAGCAAGGCTTCGGTGTACTCGCCGAACAGGTCACCCTCCTTTGCTTTCAGAGGAAGCTCGTGCACGGCGGTGCGCAGGTGGCCGAGGGCCACGTAGACGTTGTCCGGGTCGGTGACGGCGTTCTCGGGGCTTTGCTCGAACAGGTAATGCGTGTTGTGCATCAGGTACTGGTCAACGGGCGCATTCTGGGCCACGAGGAAGACGACCGATTCCTCCGTCCCCCGCCCCGCCCGGCCGGCCTGCTGCCACGTGCTGGCGATAGTGCCGGGGTAGCCGACGACGATGCAAGCGTCCAAACTGCCAATGTCGATGCCGAGCTCCAGCGCGTTGGTGCTGGCCACTCCGAGCAGTTCCCGGGTCGGCAGTTTCCGCTCGACCTCTCGCCGCTCCTCGGGCAGATAGCCGCCCCGGTATGCCTGTACGGCGTCCGCCAGCCGGGGACTGACACCCGCCAGTTCCTGTCGGCAGGCCTTCAGAAGCCGCTCGGTGCCGTTGCGCGTCCTGGAGAACGCGATGACCTGGATGTCGTCCTTTATCAGTTCCGTCATCAAGGTGACCGCCTCGGTGAGCGGGCTGCGCCGGCCCGCGAACTGCCCGAGGCGCGGGGGGTTCCACAGGACGAAGTACTTCCCTCCCGCCGGCGATCCGTCCTCATCGATGAGAGTCATGGGCCGGTTCGTCAACCGTTCCGCGTGGTCATCCGGATTCGCTATGGTGGCCGACGAGCAGACGAAACGGGGTTCGGCCCCGTAATGGGAAGAGATGCGCCGCAGCCGGCGCATGACGTTGGCCACGTTCGAGCCGAAAAGGCCGCGGTAGGTGTGCACCTCGTCCAGGACCACGTAGCGCAGATGCGCGAAGAAGCGGCTCCACCGCCCGTGGTTGGGCAGGATGCCCTGGTGGAGCATGTCGGGGTTGGTGAGGATGAGGGTAGCGCTGTCGCGCAGGCGCCGGCGCAGTTCCGGCGGCGTGTCCCCATCGTACGTGCCCGCCATGGCGGAGACGTCCGGGCACTTGTCCTTCAGCTCTTCCAGCATCCTGAGCTGGTCCTGGGCGAGCGCCTTGGTGGGATAGATGAACAGGGACGTGCTGCGGGGGTCATCCAGAATGCTCTCGAACACGGGCAGCAGGTAGCAGAGCGTCTTGCCGCTGGCCGTGGAGGTCACAACCACGAAGTCTTCACCGCGTGCGGCGCAGTCCACCGCGCGGGCCTGATGCACGTAAAGCTGTCCGATGCCGGCCTGCTGCATCATCTTCCGCAGCGGCGCGGGGATGGGATGCTCAGGTTCGGCGTAGGTCGCCTCCCGCGGCGGCAGCTTGCGCACGGACGCTATCTGGTCCCGGTACCACGGGGACTCTTCAATGTGCCTCAGGAAACGTTCTGCATCCATCGGGTTACGACTCCGCTGGTTCTTCCGCCGCCACGCTGTATGCGTAGACCGCCTCTTCCTGTTCCCACGTCTCGATGGAGCCGCCCCTGAGCCGGCGGATCTCCCGAATCGCCTCGTCCGGGTCCATGCCCGTATGGACCAGGTAGCACGCTATCATGGTTCCCGTGCGGCCCTTGCCGGCCAAACAATGCACGGCCACGCCTTCGCCCTCCTGGATGTGCTCGTCGCAAAACCGCACGAACTCATGAATCTGCTCCAGCTCGGGAGGCCGAAACTCCCCCACCGGGAGTCTCAGGTAATCCAGACCGTGCTCCTTCATCTCGTCCTGCGGCAGGCGGCGAGTCGTCAGGTTCACCACCCCTCCCACGCCCTTTTGCCGGAGCTCGTCCCAGTCTTCGGGCCAGCCGTCTGGCATGGCCATCCCGGCCAGCTTGCCTTCGATAACCCAACTGAACCCGTAGATTGACATACCGTTTACTCCGAGGGATAGAACTCCCGGATCATCTCTTCCAGCTCCTCGAGCGGAAGCCCCATGACGGCTGCCTCGCTCCCCTCAAGCCCAATGACGTTGGGATCGTCCGGCTGGAGGGCATAGGCACCCGCCCGCTGCAACGCACCGTCCCGCTCGGCCAGTGCACGGAGCTGCTCCTCGCTCAACCGCCTCATGCGTATTTCCGTCTCGACGCATCGCAGGCGCTCCGGTCCCTCCGGCGCGCGCACGCAGACACCGGTCAGAACCCTGTGCGGGCGTCGCGTGAGCTTCCGCAGGATGCGCAGAGCGTCTGCTCGGTCTTCGGGCTTGCCGATGATCTCACCGTCGCAGACCGCCACGGTGTCCGCGGCCACAACGAGCGCCTCCGGTCGCTGTCGCGCCACCTGTTGTGCTTTG
The DNA here is from genome assembly GCA_046483385.1 of Candidatus Brocadiia bacterium. Lineage (GTDB taxonomy): Bacteria > Planctomycetota > Brocadiia > SM23-32 > SM23-32 > B1Sed10-231. The sequence goes on from JAWODG010000026.1 coordinate 34,011, forward strand.
CGGCGCGCCAGTTCCCGAACCAGATCCTCGGGGGGCTTTCCTGCGAGATCACCTTCCTCCACGTCGGGCGGGACGACCTCGAACTCCCTCGTTATGCGGGCCAATAGCCTGCGCCGCGTCTCGGAGGCGCTTGCCAGCACAAGGGGCACGGACAACTCAATCACGGCACCACCTCGACCCGGTGGGCCCCCGAAGCTTCGGGACCCGTATCTGCGGGGTCCTCTTCAGCCGTGTGGGCTTCCGACCCCGGAATACCTGAGCGCCCTGCCGCAACGGACGGTCGAGGCTCGGAGGACCGGGCGGCGTTCACCTGCGCTTCCGTCTCGCGCATCTTCTGGCGGCAGCGCTCCCGGAGTCGGCCGGACTCCGGCGCCGCTTCGAGCGCCTTGCGGTATGCTTTCAGCGCAAGGGACAGCCGCCCACGCTTCCTGTAGCACTCGGCCAGCTCGCCCCAGACCGTCATGGGAACCGGATTGAACCGCCTGGCGTTTCGCATCAGGAACAGGTTGGCTTCCTCCGTATTAACAACGTCCCGTCTGCGGGGCACCATGCTCTGCCCCTCCGCCAGCAACAGCATCTCGACCTGCGGCAACCCGGAGCGGAGGTAGATGGGCAGCGAGCGCGTGTAATCCTCCAGCCGGACGTCCGGCCGGGCGCTCAGAAGGTAATGCCAGTAGTGCATCATCCGCGCCGGCAGACCCTCCTGCCGAGCGGCTTCCCCCAGGGCCCACAAAGCATCGTCGGCCCACTCCGAGCGCGGATGGTCCTTGACGATGGACTCAAGGAGACGGACCTTCTCGTCGGGCGGCATCTCCTCGGTCCACACCCGGCGAAAGACCCGGCCCGCCTTCTCGGAATCCTGCGGAGTGGGTGCGGTGGCCGCTCGTTGCGCTGGCGAACCGCCGGGCGACGTGCGGGGAGCGAGGCCGGGCGGCTCCGTGCCCGCACGCACGGGCGCCCCGACCAAAGCCAGTAACGCCAACACTATCAGAATGCGCCTCATCGGCCGCCACCTTCACGCGGAACCGTCGAATGTACCAGGAAATGTCCCGTCCCCAATATAGCCCTCCGGCCGGCGCGCGTCAAACATTCAATCGCCTCAGGGGGCGTGTCCCCGCAGGGCAACAACGTCCGCGAGGCCTTCCGGGCGGCCCACGTCTTGACCGTGACCGGTCGTCTCATTTATCATGCGGCCCGGACCAATGAATTACACATTCCGCGACATCTCGGTGGGAGCGTTTGCCGTCGTGGTAGTGCTTTGGCTCGGTTGCCGGACCGCCACGCCTGAAAGTCCGCCGTCGGAGCCGGACTGGGTTTCCTCCGCTCGCCGGACCGCGCAGGAGGGCCGCTTCATCTCGGCTGTCGGCAGCGCAGGTACCGACCAACCCGATGCGATGCTCGCGGCCGACCGCCAGGCACGGCAGGAACTGGCCACTCTGGTTTCCGAATACGTCAACACCCGGGTCGGAGACTTCCTCGAAAGCAGCGTGGTCGGCACAGATGCGGGAGCGGCCCCCGCGCAAGGTTTCCGCCGGACGCTGGCATCGGACGTGGCCGCCATCATCCTGCGCTCTGTCGAGAGGAAGGACACCTGGCACGAACCCGGCGGCACAACATACGTCCTCTACCAGATCCCGACCGAAGCGCTGGACGAACGTATCACGAGGCGTGCCGAGGCACTTGTCCAGCAGGGGAATCCGTTCGAAGTGGCTCCGGAGACCCTCTCCGAGGCCCTCGGGGATTTCCTGGCCAACCGGGAGCAAGCCCGAGCCGCCCGAGCGGAGCCGTCGGCCCCATCGACGAGGAAGGTTGAGACGGGCACAGAAGACACCGCCCCTCCGTGGCTGGAGTCCCCTCCGGAGGACCGGTTCCCTCCCGAACGTTACCTGACGGCGGTGGGACTCGGCCCGTCGATCGCTCAGGCGGAGGCCGACGGCCGCGCTGAGATTGCGGGACGCGTCAACGCCGCCCTGCAAGTCCTTATGCGCAGCGGAGTCGCCGGGGAAGCCGCACTGCCGCCGGGTAATCGTGCGGTGTTGCGTGACCTCCGGCCCCGCTTCCTGCCGGCCGAGGTGCCCGCCGTACGCTCCGTGGCCTACTGGTTGGATCAGGCCACCCGACAGTACTACGTGCTGCTGGCGCTCGACCGCACTCAGGCCGCAAGTTCTCTGGGGAAGGATGCCCGAGGAGCGCTGGCGCAGTTCCGCAGAGCTGTGCAGTCCACCGACCCTGCCGGGAAACCGGAGGACTTCGCCAGCGACTTCCGGCGGGCGGCGACCGCGTGGGAAACGGCTCGCCGTGCCGTAGATCTGCAGGCAAGAGCCATCGCCGTGGCGCCCGCAGCCGAACAACCTGCACTCGCCGGGCTCATCGAGGAGCCCATCGTCCGACGGGCCGAGGACCGGTTACGGTCATTTGCTCAGAGCATGCAAGTAACCACGGTGCGAGGGGACGAGCAGATCGTGCGACCGGGTCACTCACCGGCGGAGCCGTTCGTGGTTCGTGTCAGCCGGGGGGAGCAGAACCAACCCGTTGCCGGCATCCCGGTCCGCCTCATCGGTCCAGGGCCGGATTCCGCATTGCTGGGTCGGCCGCGAACCGACGAGGCCGGGGCGGCCGCGTGGCGCGCCGGCGCCGCCCTGCCCCGCCGGGGCATGCGGGGGGCCGTGGTGGCCGAAGTGGACCTGCCCTATCTGACCCCCGACACTGACCTGCCCGAACTCCCGACGCCTTCGGTTCGCTTCACCTATTACTTCCGTTCCCCGTCGACCACCTCGTTCGTCGTCGCGCTCGAGGGCGGCGTCGCTGCCACGGAAGCCGCCTCAGCGGTGCGGACTGCCCTCCTGTCTGAGGGATTCAGCCCCGTCGAGCGGGCGGAGTTGCTGGCGCACACCAAAGCGGTGCTGGAGAACTCCGGCGATGCGGCCGTACGGAGCACCGACGCGTTCGCAGAACTGGCCGACCGCCTGGGTCCGTCGCGCTCGCTGCTGGTGGTCACGGGCACAGTCGAAAGCAACCTTGCCGAGGAAGCGGAGACCTCAGAAGGTCTGCTGGCTATCGCCGAATGCCCCTTCAGCGTCCGGGTCCTCGACCCCGGGATGACGGAAGGTGCTCGCCTGGTGGCCGAAGTCTCCGGTGCGGGGCGCGGCTCGCGGCTCGACGACAGAGGTGAGGCTTTGCGCCTGGCGCGCGAGGACGCCGTGCGCCGTCTGACCGAACAACTTCTGGAGGCGTTGCGGTAGCACTTCCCCGGCCCGCAGTCACCGGCCGGAAAGGCGGGGTAGGCACGCTTGATTCGGCGCCGGTTTTGGTTTACCATTTTGTGGTGAGTGCCGTTGCGGGGGTTCCGTCTTGCCTTTCCCGCCAGACGCGCCCGTTGCGGAATGCCTTGTTTGGAAGAGTTCAGGAGGTTCTCCCGATTTCGGATTACCGTGTGAATGAACAGGTCCGGGCGGATACCATTCGGCTGATCGGCCCGGACGGCGATCAGTTGGGCATAGTCTCGCGCGAAGAGGCTCTGGAAGAAGCGAGCAACAGGGAATTGGACCTGGTCGAGGTGGCTCCCGACGCCAATCCGACCGTCTGCAAACTGCTCGACTACGGCAAGTTTAAATACCGCCAGAAGAAGAAGCGCCAAGGCCAGAAGCATCACAGATCGCGCCTGAAGGAGATGCAGATCGGCCTGAACACTCAGGAGCATGACCTGGCCTTCAAGGCCGACCAGGTGCGGGAGTTCCTGCAGGACCACGACAAAGTTCTGGTCTTCATGCGACTGAGGGGCCGCGAGAAAGCCCACGTCGGCATGGCGCTGGATACCATGGCGGAGTTCGCCCAACGGTTCGAGGACATCGCCCAGATAGAGCGCGGACCCGAACGCGCCAGCGCCGGACGGATAACGATGTTGCTGAAACCGAAGTAAGCCGCAAGGGCCCGACGATACCCCGAGGCCGTTCCGTTGTCCCGGGGGGGCGACCTTACTTCCGGGTCGCGGCGTTCTGCAGCCTGTGCCGTCCTGTCGTGGCAAGGGGCTCATTCGACAAAGCATGGCTTACATCCCACGCCTTCACCAGAAAGACCGGAGTAGACAATGTCCGAGAAAACACATAAAGGGTTGGCCAAAAGACTGAAGAAGACCGCCGGCGGGCGGGTCTTCCACCGGCGGCCCGGCAGCAATCACCTTCTGTCGAAAAAACGGTCCAAGCGGGCCCGGCGGCTGCGCAAATGGAAGGAACTGTCCAAGGGTCAGTTGAAGTCATTCCGCCGCCAGTACGGCAAGATATAAAGCCCCCAACCCGAGACCCCAGGCAACAGAGGCGAGATGAGAACCAAACGAGGAAATACGCGCAGGCGGCGCGTCAAGCGCCTGCTGAAGCAGGCCCGCGGCTACCGCGGCGCCCGCAGTAAGCTGTACCGCTCGGCCAAGGAGACTTTGCGCCGGGCATGGTGGTATTCCCGCATGCATCGGCGCCGCAAGAAGCGTGACTTCCGCAAGCTGTGGATCACGCGCATCAACGCGGCCGCCCGGATGAGGGGCAGCACTTACAGCAGATTCATGGGCGGCCTCAAGAAAGCGGACGTCGAACTGAACCGCAAGGTCCTGGCCAACCTGGCCCTCACCGACAGCGGGACCTTCGACCGCCTTGTGGAGATGGCTCAGGACGCCCTCTGAAGCGGCCCCAGAGCCCTTCTCACAGCCCCCTCCCCTGCTTGGAAAGGCCGTGGCGCGTGAGTGACCGGCATCAGGACATCCTCGAAGCAGCACACCGCCTGCTCGCCGAGGCAGAGACCGAACGCGACGTGGAAGAGGTGAGGGTCCGCTTCCTTGGCCGCAAGGGCGAAGTTACCGCCCTGTTCAAGGAGATACCGGAACTTCCGCCCGAAGAACGCCCGCAGGCCGGCCGTGCCGCCAACGAGTTGAAAGAACAGCTCACCGAGATGGTTGAGCAGGCGGCCGAGGAGGTCGCCGCCCGAGAGAAAGTGGCCCCGCGCCGGCCCGATCCCACGCTGCCCGGCATCCGGCCGCCCCGCGGGCACGTCCATCCCGTCTCCCGGACGATCGAGGAGATAACGGACATTTTCCGCAACCTCGGCTTCGACGTGGTCGAGGGGCCGGAGGTGGAGCTGGACTGGTACAACTTCGAGGCGCTCAACATCCCGCAGGACCACCCCTCCCGGGACGACTTCGATACCTTCTACCTCAGCGACAACATCCTGCTGAGGAGCCAGACTTCGCCCGTCCAGATCCGCACCATGCAGGACCGGGAGCCCCCCGTGCGCATAATCGCGCCGGGGCGGGTCTTCCGCCCGGACACAGAGGACGCCCGGCACTCCGCCATGTTCCACCAGGTCGAAGGACTCATGGTGGACGAGGGCGTCAGTTTCGGCGACCTGAAGGCCGTTCTGCACATCTTCGCACGGCAGTTTTTCCACGAGGACCTGGAAGTTCGCTTTCGCCCCTCCTTCTTCCCCTTCACCGAGCCGAGCGCGGAGGTGGACTGCACCTGCGTGATCTGCCACGGCGACGGCTGCCGCACCTGCTCCTATTCCGGCTGGCTGGAGATACTCGGCTCCGGCATGGTGGACCCCAACGTGTTCGAGGCCGTCGGCTACGACGCCGAGCGATACACCGGGTTCGCCTTCGGTATGGGGGTGGAACGGCTGGCGATGCTGAAGTATCAGATACACGACATTCGGCTCTTCTACCAGAACGACGTCCGTTTCCTCAACCAGTTCTGACGCGGGTCCGGCGACACCATGAAAGCAAGCTACAACTGGCTGAAGGAACTGTGTGAGTTCGACCTGGCCGCCCACGAGCTGGCTGAAAGGTTGAGCGACACCGGCTTCAACGTGGAGACCTACGAGCCCCACGGCGACGACTGGAGCCTGGACGTTGAGGTCACCACGAACCGACCGGATTGTCTCTGCCACCTGGGGCTGGCGCGGGAGGTGGCCGCCATCGTCGGGAGCGCCGCCGACCGACCGCAGTTCGAACTGCCCGAGAACCCGGATGATGCCTTCGACGACCGATCTGCGGTCGAAGTTGTCGCGCCGGAGCTCTGCCCGCAGTATACCGCGCGTCTCATCACGGGCGTCAGCATCGGATCCTCGCCCGGCTGGCTGCAGGACCGCCTGACCGCCTGCGGGGTGCGGCCGGTCAACAACGTGGTGGACGCCACGAACTACGTGATGCTCGAATGCGGCCAGCCACTGCATGCCTTCGACTTCTCCCTGCTGGAGGGCGGCCGCATCATCGTGCGTCGGGCCGAAGCCGGCGAGATCCTGACCACAATCGACGACGTGGAGCACGAGCTGGTGGGTGAAGAATGCGTCATCGCCGACGCAGCCCAACCGGTCGCGCTCGCCGGCGTGATGGGCGGGCTGGAGTCGGAGATCCGGGACTCAACGACAACCGTGCTGCTGGAGGCAGCGCGGTTCGACCCGGCCAGCATCAGGCGGACCGCCCGGCGGCACGGCATGTCCACTGAGTCGTCATACCGGTTCGAGAGGGGAATCGATCCGGAGATCACCGAATGGGCCTCCCGGCGGGTCTGCGCACTGATATGCGAACTGGCGGGCGGCCGGGTTGCATCGGGCGGCGCCAACGTCCGTGCCGACGAGACCGCCTGCCCGGAAGTATCCCTCCGGCTCCCGCGGCTGGAGCTTGTGCTGGGCATCTCTCCCTCCCGCGATGAAGCCAAACGCATCTTCCGCGGTCTCGGGTTGAAGCTGACCGGGGAGGATGAGACCAGCGTGACCGTGCGGGTCCCGAGCTGGCGGGCCGACCTGCGTCGCGAGATTGACCTGATCGAGGAAATCGCCCGGATCCACGGCTACGACAAGATCAGCGAAACGACCAGCATGCCCGTCCGTCTGGCCGCGGCCCGGTCCGCCGAGCGCGCTCGTCGCAAAGCGCGCCGGCTGCTTACGGGCGCCGGTTTCAACGAGGCAATAACCCACAGTCTCGTGCGCGCGGACGACCTGCAAACGGCTCAACCGTGGACTGACCGAAAGCCCCCTGCACTCCGCAATCCGGTCAGCACCGAGCGGACGCACATGCGGCTGACGAACGTTGCCAACCTGCTGCTGGCCAGGCAGTTCAACCAGGCGCACGGCACGCCCTCTGTGGACTTCTTCGAGTTCGGGCGCGTCTACCTGCCGCTGGGGGAGGACGAACGCCCCGAGGAGAAGCTCTGCCTCACGCTGCTGACCGACAGGTCGGACGGACTGCGTGTCCTCAAGGGGCTGCTGGCTAACCTGACCGACGAGCTGGGCATCGACGCCGAAATTGAAGAGACGCCCGAGGACGTGGGCCCCTGCCGGTCGGGTGAAGCCCTGACCATGCGCATGGACGGTCGTCTGCTCGGGTTCGCCGGCGTGACGTCTAACGAGGCGGCCGACCAGTTGGACCTGAACGGCAGCCCGGCGTTCATGGAGTTGGACTTCGCGGTGCTGGAGGAGCGCACCCGGCTGGAAAGGCCCTATCAGCCGGTCCCGCAGTACCCGGCCACGCAGCGCGACCTCGCCGTGGTCGTGTCCGAGGACGTCCTGTGGCGGGACATCGACACATGCGTCCGCGAGCACGCGCCCGAGACACTGGAGGTACTGGAGTTGTTCGACGTCTACCGCGGCGAAGGCGTGGCCGAGGGACAGAAGAGCGTGGCGTTCTCCTTGACCTTCCGGCGTGAGGACCGGACGATCACCTCCGAAGAGGCGGAGGAGGCCCGCGAGGCCATTCTCGGGGGCCTCCGGGACAAGTTGGGCGCGACGCTCCGCTGAGACCGTCCCGGCTTGTTGACAACCCGCTCGCCCGTCCCTAACATACGGGCGTGTCCACCGCCCCGTTCTCGCCTCAAACGACATGGGAAAGGTCTCTGCATGTTCCAAAGAGCCGCCATCGTGGGACCAGGCCTGATCGGCGGTTCAATGGGCATGGCACTGCGGCGCAAGAAGCTGGCCGACGTCGTCGTGGGCATAGGACGCCGCAAGGAGTCCCTGCGGCGCGCCATGGACGTGGGAGCCATCGACAGGTCCACTCTGGACCTGGAGGAAGGGGTTCGCGAGGCGGACTTCGTCGTTCTTGCCACGCCGACCGCAAGTTTCGAGGAGATAATCCACGCCGCCACGCCCCATCTGCGCCCGGAGGCCCTCCTGACCGACGTGGCCAGCACGAAGGTGAGAGTCATCGAGACCGTCTCCGCCGCCCTCCGCGAGCGGCCGGACGTTGCCTACATCCCCACTCACCCCATGGCGGGCAGCGAGCAGAGCGGCCCGCTGGCCGCCCGGGCCGACCTCTTCGAAGGGGCCGTCTGCATCATAACCCCCCTGACCAACACCTACCCCGAGACCAAACGCACCATCCGGCGCATGTGGGAGGCCCTGGGCGCCACAACCGTCAGCATGAGTCCGCAGGCCCACGACCGGCTGGTAGCCCGCATAAGCCACGTCCCCCACCTCGCGGCGGCCGCCCTGATGGGTATGCTGGACGACCACGAGGCGGGTCTGGCCGGGGGCGGTCTGCGGGACACCACTCGCATCGCCAGCGGCTCCCCCGAACTGTGGATAGACATCTGCCGCTCGAATCGGGAGCAGGTCCGCCGTGCTCTGGACAGCTACGTCGAGGTGCTCCAGCAGATGTCCGAAGCACTGCGGGACGGCAATCTTGGCGAACTCAGAGACATGCTCGAGGAAGCCAAGCGCAGGCGCGACAGTTCACTGCACGAAACCGAATAGGCAGCCCACACCCGATGCAATACAGAATCGAAGTCATACACAAGCAAAACTGCAAGGACCCCGAGGGCCTCAGCGCACTGGCCGACGTGCGCGACCTGGGCATCGAGGGCGTGGTGGACATCCGCGCCGTCAACGTCTATCTGGTGGACGGCGAACTGGACCGGCAGCAGGTGCGCCGACTCACCGAGAGGCTGTTTCTCGACCCCGTGGTGCAGCAGTACCGTGTATGCGGTCCCGAGCAGGAGAGCTGGCCGTGGGCAGAGGAAGGACAGGTCCACTCCATCGAGGTCAAGCGCAAGCCCGGCGTCATGGACACCGTTCAACAGAGCGCCCTCAAGGGGGCCGAGGACCTGGGACTGGCCGACGGCATCGAGGCCATCCGGACGGCGGAGAAATACCTCATCCGCGGTGACCTCACCGGAGATGAGCTGGAGAGCATCGCGTGGAAAGCCCTGGCTAACGACACCATCGAGGAAGTCCACATCGACGAGCCGGAGGTGGACTACCCGCTTCACCACCTGGAGTACGACTTCGAACTCGTCCGCGTGCCCATCCGTGATGCCGACGATGAGGAGTTGATGCGCATCAGCCGGGAGGGCGTCCTCAGCCTCACGCTGGAGGAGATGAAGGTCATCCAGGACCACTTCCGCAACGAAGGGCGCGACCCGACGGACCTGGAGCTGGAGATCCTCGCCCAGACGTGGAGCGAGCACTGCGTCCACAAGACCCTCAAGGGCCACATCACCTACGAGGGACCCGTGCCCGCGGGATGGGAGGAGTTCGTTGACGGTGAAGGCCGGCTCGTCATCGACAACCTGCTGGCCCAGACCGTGGCCCGCGCCACTCACGAATTGAACAAGCCGTGGTGCATCAGCGTGTTCAAAGACAACGCCGGCATCATCGGGTTCGACGAGGATTACGGCGTCTGCTTCAAGGTGGAGACGCACAACCACCCCAGTGCCATAGAACCCTACGGCGGCGCGAACACGGGCATCGGGGGGGTCATCCGCGACCCGCTGGGTACCGGCCTCGGCGCCAAACCGGTCATGAACACCGACGTGTTCTGCTTCGGCCCGCCGGACATGCCGGAGGAGGATGTGCCACCGGGGGCGCTGCACCCGCTGCGCGTGATGAAGGGCGTTGTCGCCGGGGTGCGCGACTACGGCAACCGCATGGGTATCCCCACCGCCAACGGCGCGGTCTACTTCGACGAACGCTACACCGGCAACCCCCTCGTGTACTGCGGCAACATCGGCATCATCCCCCGAGACCGGGTCGAGAAGGCGCCGCAGGAAGGCGACCACGTCGTTGTGGTGGGCGGGCGAACCGGCCGCGACGGCATCCACGGGGCAACCTTCTCGTCGGTCGAGCTGACCAGCGAGAGCGAGGAAGTCTCCAGCGGGGCCGTCCAGATCGGTAACCCCATCACCGAGAAAAAGGTCGTCGACACGTTGCTGGAGGCGCGCGACCGGGGGCTTTACACCGCATTGACCGACTGCGGCGCGGGCGGTCTGAGCTGCGCCGTCGGCGAGATGGGTGAGCACACGGGCGTCCGAGCCGAAATCCAGGAGGTGCCCCTGAAGTACAAAGGCCTCTCCTACACGGAGATATGGATATCGGAGGCCCAGGAGCGCATGGTCCTCTCGGTCCCCCCCGAACACCTGGATGAGCTGCTGAACGTATTCGAGAGCGAGAACGTCGAGGCTACGGTCATCGGGCGGTTCACCGGAGACGAGCGCCTGAAAGTGCAGTACGGCGGGAACGTGGTGGCCGAGATGGATATGGAATTCGTCCACAACGGCCTGCCCCGCTTCCACGGGAACGCGCGCTGGGAACCCACGGAGCGGCCCGATCCGCTGGTCGAGGATTCCTGGACCGCCGAGACCGAAGCGGCCTGCCGGGCGGCACTGCGGGGACCGGAAGACTACGCCGAGACGCTGGAGCGCATCCTCGCCGCGCCCAATGTTCGCTCCAAGGAATGGATAGTTCGGCAGTACGACCACGAAGTCCAGGGCCAGACCGTCATCAAGCCCCTGGTGGGCGTCGAGAACGACGGGCCCGGCGACGCGGCGGTCATCACCCCCCTCCTCGGTTCCGCTCGGGGCGTGGCGGTCGGCTGCGGGCTGAACCCCAAATACGGGGACATCGACGCCTATCACTCGGCCGCCTCGGCCATGGACGAGGCGCTGCGCAACATCACCGCAGTCGGAGGTTCCATAGACAAGACGGCCATCCTGGACAACTTCTGCTGGGGCAACACCCGTCGGCCCGAGCAGCTCGGCACGCTGGTGCGCGCCGCCCTCGCCTGCTACGACTACGCCGTCGGGTTCGGCGTGCCCTTCATCAGCGGCAAGGACAGCCTGAACAATGAGTTCAACACCGGTGAGGAAGTCATCAGCGTCCCCCCTACCCTCCTGATAAGCGCCATCAGCGTGGTGGAAGACGTCCGCCGGTGCGTCACCATGGACCTGAAGAGCAACGAGAGCCTCGTCTACGTCGTCGGGGCAACCTTGCCCGAACTCGGCGGGTCACATTACATGGAACTGTTCGACCTGACGGGCATGACGGTGCCGCAGGTGCGGATGCCGAGCGCCGCGCAGACCATGCGCACCGTCCACAGAGCTATACAGGAGGGTCTGGCGCTGTCGTGCCACGACCTGAGCGAGGGCGGTCTTCTGGCGGCGGCCGCCGAGATGGCCTTTGCCGGCGGGATCGGGATGGAACTGGAGTTGGCGGCTGTTCCCTACGACGGCCCCGAGGCCCAGCGTCTGGACCCCGTGCTCTGTTTTGCCGAATCCAACAGCCGGTTCCTGGTAGAGGTGGCCCCGGACCGACGGGAGGAATTCGAGCAGACCTGCGGCGACCTCCCGATAGGTCTGATCGGGCGGACGACCGCGGAGCAGAGCCTGACCGTGCGCGGGATCGACGGCAACACGTTATTCACGGACGGGTTGGAACGGCTCAAGGCCGCCTGGCAGACACCGCTGGTGCCGCACTGAATCGGCGTCGGCGGATTGCACAGGTGCGTAAGCCCCTGAGTGGCGGCTGTTTCGGAAAGCGCCCCGGGCAGGTGCGGGAATAATGTGCCTTTTCGGCGGGTTTAGCTTGACAGACCGCCACAGTGTCTATACAATACAAGAGGTGAAGTGTTTGCATCGATAGAGCGTACGCGTAAGCGCTTACGGACTTAGACGACGGTTTTGGTTTTGGGCTCCGGTGTACTGCCCACGTGAGCAGTGGCATCCTGCGGAGATTGGCTTTCCGTCGGGTGGGCGGAACACCTTTTTTTGTCCCGGGGCGGGAAAATGCAAGGCAAAGAGATTCTGCGGCTCGTCGATAGCCTCCACCGGAACAAGGACATCGACGTCGAGGTGATCTTCCAGGCCATCGAAAGCGCCCTGCAGTCGGCGGCCAAGAAGCACTTCGGCACCGACGAGGACATCACGATCCAGATAGATCGTGAGACCGGCGACGTCGCGGCCATCAAAGGTGAAGAGCGGATCGAGCCGGAGATGCTCGGCCGCATCGCCGCCCAGACCGCCAAGCAGATCATTATCCAGAAGATCCGCGAGGCGGAAAGCCAGACCATCTACGAGGAGTACATCGAACAGGTCGGCGACCTCATCACCGGCAGCGTGCAGCGGTTCGAGGGCGGCTCTATCATCGTCAATCTGATGCGCACCGAGGCGATACTTCCCCGCTCCGAGCAGATACCCGGTGAGCACTATCAAGCAGGTGAACGCGTGCGCGCGATCATTCTGGATGTGCGCCAGCAGAACAGCCTGGTGAAGATATTCCTCTCGCGCACCAGTCCGGACTTCATCCGCCGCCTGTTTGAACTGGAAGTGCCCGAGGTGGCGGAGGGAGTCGTACAGATACGCAAGATAGCTCGCGAGCCGGGACTCCGGACGAAGGTGGCCGTCGAGAGCCTGGACGCCCGCGTGGACGCCATCGGAGCTTGTGTCGGCGTCCGAGGCACCCGGATCAAGAGCATCATCGACGAGGTCAAGGGCGAGAAGATCGACATCATCCCGTGGAGCGAGGCGCCGGAGACGCTGATCGCCGACAGCCTCCGCCCGGCCGACATACTCCAGATCACTCTGGAGGAAGGCGAGACCACAAAGCGCGCCATCGTGACGGTCCCGGAGGACCAGCTCTCCCTCGCCATCGGATGGAAGGGGCAGAACGTCCGCCTGGCCGTCAAGATGACGGGATGGGACATTGACATCGTGCCTCCCGAGGTGGAGGAAGAGGAAGAGGAACAGGCGGAAGAACTGGAACAGGGACCGGACGCCGAGACGCAGACACCGGAGCCGGTTGCGGAGCCACCGGCGACCGACGTGGAGGAAGAACAGGAGCAGGAAAAACTCGAAGAAGAACCGGTCGCAGAGACGCAGACACCGGAGCCGGTTGCGGAGCCACCGGCGACCGACGTGGAGGAAGAACAGGAGCAGGAAGAACTCGAAGAAGAACCGGTCGCAGAGACCAACTTGCCCGATGCTGTCGACGAGCAACCGCCGACCGGCGTGCAGGAAGAAGAGCAGAGCCTGGAGACCCAGGAATCCGAGCGGGGCGTGGCTGCCGCCGAGGAAGAGGTGGAACAGCCGGAGGCTGACCTCACGACCGAAGGTTGACCGCCCGTGCGTCCTTGACCCCGTGGCGTGGACGGGGCGCAATCCGCCCGGCTTCGCCCCAACGTATGTTGGCCTAAAAGAGCAGGTGATCGCAGTGTCAGAAAACGTGAAAATCTACGAAATCGCCCGTAACGTCGGCATCAGCAGTGGCGAACTGCTGGAGATATGCGAGCGCGCGGGCTTCGACGACATAACACACCACTCCAACGCCGTTTCCCCCGAGCGAGCTGAGGAGATACGGAAGGCGGCTATCCGACTTTACAAGCCTAAACAGGCCCCGGTCATTAAGCCGGAACGGAAGGCCAGGAAACCAAAGAAGAAGGAAGCGAAAGCGAAGGCCAAGGAAAAGGCGGCGGGCGAGAAGAAGGCCGAACCCGAAAAGAAGATGCCCTCCACCCGGGATGTGAAACCTGTGCCGCCGCCGGCCCCCAGAGGCTCCGCCGCGCGTGCCGAAACGGTCGAGGAGGCCGAAAAGGAGGTCCAGCGTCGCAAACAGAAGAAACGCCGTAAGGACAGCGATGGCAAACCGGAGAAGGAGAAGATCCGCAAACGGACTATCGTCTTCAAGCAGCCCAAGAAGCCGCGGCCGAAGAAGAAGCGCGAGACAAAGATCGAGATGACCACCCCGGTCACCGTGCGGGACCTTTCCGAGCGAATCGGCGTGCCGGCCAGCGAGATCATCAAAGAACTCATGTTCGAGCACGGTGTGCGGGCCAGCATCACCCAGACCATGGATGATGAGCTGGTCGAGATGATCGGACTCTCGCACGATGTCGAGATCACCCTGACCGAACCCAAGAGCGCCGAGGACATTCTGCTGGAGTCCCTGCCGGAAGACGAACCTGAGGACCTGGAGCCCCGGCCGCCGGTGATAGCCCTGCTCGGGCACGTGGACCACGGCAAGACTACCATTCTGGACCAGATCCGGCACACACACGTTGCCGAGTCCGAGGCCGGCGGCATCACCCAGGACATCGCCGCATGGCAGGTTGCCACCGATGGCCAGCGGCTGACCTTCATCGACACCCCCGGGCATGAAGCCTTCACCGCTATGCGCGCCCGCGGGGCCAAGATTACTGACGTCGTGATTCTGGTTGTGGCGGCCGACGACGGCGTGATGCCCCAGACGGTTGAGGCCATCGACCACGCCCGCGCCGCCGAGGTGCCCATCGTGGTGGCCGTCAATAAGATCGACCGTCCCGACGCCAACCCCATGCGGGTGAGACAGCAGCTCTCGAGCCAGGACCTGGTGGTGGAGGACTGGGGCGGCGAAGTGGGCTGCGTGGACGTGAGCGGCCTGACCGGCGAAGGCATTGACGAATTGCTTGAGCGCGTGGCACTGGAGGCCGAGATCCTGGAGGTCAAAGCCAACCCCAACCGCAACGCATCGGGTGCCGTGCTGGAGGCCCGGGTGGAGCCCGGTCTCGGCGTGATGGCCGAGATTATCGTTCAGAATGGCACGCTGCACACTGGCGACACGCTGGTCTGCGGCAACGCCTTCGGCTCGGTCAGGTCCATGCGGAACGATCGGGGCGAGGAGATCGAGGAGGCGACCCCCGGACAGCCGGTCGCCGTTGCCGGGCTGGACAAGGTGCCCGAGGCGGGCGAAGCCTTCCTGGTGGTAGACGATCAGGAGACGGCCCGCAAGGTCGCCGGCGAACGCGAAGAGCAGATACGGCGCCGCCGGCTGCAGAGCAACCGCCCCAAGGTCACGCTGGAGAACCTCTACGACCGCATCCAGAGCGGCGAGACTCAGCAACTGCGGATCGTCCTGAAGGGTGATGTCCAGGGCTCGCTCGACCCGCTGGTGCAAAGCCTCAACGATCTGGGCAATGAGGAAGTCTCTGTGCGCATCATCCACAGCAGCGTCGGCGACGTCACCACAAGCGACGTGGTGCTGGCCGAGGCCTCCGATGCGCTGATAGTCGCCTTCCGCGTGCGCGAGGACGAGAAAGTGCGGGAGATGGCCTCGGCGCGCGGCGTCGAGGTACGGCATTACGACGTCATCTACGACGTGATCGACGAAGTGCGCAGCGCCCTTGAAGGGCTGCTGGCACCGGAGAAGAAGGAGGAACGACTCGGAGTCGCCGAGGTCCGCCAGACATTCAGCATCAGCCGCTACGGGACGATCGCCGGCTGCTATGTGCTGGACGGCACGATCCAGAGGAACGGCCGCGTGCGCGTGCGCCGTGACGGCGAGGTCATCCACGACGGCACCATGGCCTCGCTGCGACAGGAAAAGAATGATGTCCGCCAGGTCGAGAGCGGCCGCGAGTGCGGCATCAATATACAGGGTTTCAACAACGTCCAGGTGGGGGACGTTATCGAGTGCTATCAGGTCGTGACCGTGAAGCGCACGCTCTCGGCCACGCAGGCCGGAGAGAGGTCCGGCTCCTGACCCTGCCGGCACCGCCCGCCGACGTAAATGATAGTAGGAACAATCGAGATTCGGCTGAGCCTGCATGACGCCCGGACCCTCAAGGACAAAAGGCGCATACTGGCCAGTCTGAAGGACCGTATACGCAACCGTTTCAACGTCAGCGTGGCCGAGGTCGATAACAACGATCTCATTCAGAGCGCTGTGCTGGGGGTCGCCCACGTTGCCAACAACAGCCGCTACGTTGACAGCACCCTGAACAAGCTCGTTGACCACGTCCGCACCTTTCCGGCTGCAAGCCTGGTGGATTACTCGATCATTATCACTTAGCCCCGTGCCCACCGATGAATCCCAGAAAGAAACGAAGGATCGAAGAACTGCTGCGCCGGGAACTGAGCACGATTATGCTCTACGAGTTGCGCGACCCGCGGGCGGGGTTCGTCACCGTGACCGGCGTCGAGCTGAGCGAAGACCAGCGGTCCGCCAAGGTCCTGGTCACCGTCCGGGGTACCGATGAAGAAACCGAGCAAACGCTCGAGACGCTCGGCCACGCACACGGTTTCATGCAGAGGCTGATCGGCGAACGGCTGGAACTGCGCTACACGCCGGTTCTCAGCTTCGAGGAAGACACCGAAATGCAGGAAGCCTTGCGGTTGGAGGCGCTCATAGACCGGGCACGGCGCGAGGACCGCGAGTATAAATCGTAACCCAGACGAAAGGCCGTCCACTGTGCCAACCCTTGAAAGCAAAGAGAAGCAGGCCGACCGGCTGGTCGAACTGGCCGTTGACAAACACGGCGAGCTGAAAGGACGCAAGACCCGTCCTCCCCTGAACCAGCTCATCCTCAGCATCTTCTATCACATGACCAGTGTGCGGCGCGCGACCCGGGCCCTTCGGCAGTTGAAACGCACGTTCGTGGACTGGAACGAGCTGAGAATCAGCCATCCGTCAGAAGTCGCGGGCGCCCTGTCCTCCGCGCGCTGGGCACGAATCGGGTCCGAACGCGTGCTGTGGGCCCTGCGGGAGCTGAACGACGCGTATCACCGCACCAGCCTGGACTTCCTGGAAGAGTTGACGCCGGCCCAGGCCCGCAGTTGCCTGAAAGGTCTGCCCACGGTTCAACGCTACCTGGCCGACGAGGTGCTGCTGTTGAGCCTCGATGTCCCCGTGCTGCCGCTGCCCCCCGCCACGGCGAGGATGTGTCACCGCTGCGGTCTGCTGGAGAACGACCGCGTTACGGTGAAGAACCAGCGCAGCCTCATGAAGCTTGTTGACAATGACTACTATGTTCCCCTGCACATGTTCTTCTGTGACGCGGCGGAAAGATACTGTCGTGCCGAAGCTCCAAAGTGCGACGAGTGCCCCCTTGACGGGAACTGCCCCTCCGCCCAGGAATTCATTTCCGAATCGGCCTCGTAACAGCAGGATCTTCCCATGAACCAGCTTGTTTTCGGCATCCCCAAGGGTAGTCTGCAGCAATCCACCCAACAACTTCTCCTGAAGGCCGGCTACCGCGTCGAGTTCAGCCATCGCTCTTACTATCCGGCCATCGACGATGACGAAATAGACGCCCGTCTCATCAGGCCCCAGGACATGTCCCGCTTTGTGGAGCGAGGCGTCCTGGACGCCGGCCTGACCGGCGCCGACTGGGTGGCGGAGAACGAGAGCGACGTCGTCAGCGTCTGTGACCTGGTTTACGCCAAACAAGAGCTGACGCCCGTCCGGTGGGTCGTGGCCGTCGCCGCGGACTCGGACATCCAGTCGGTGGAGGACCTGCACGGCAAGCGTATCAGCACCGAGTTGGTCAACGTCACGCGTCAATACCTGGCGGAGCACGGCGTCGAGGCGGAGGTCGAGTTCAGCCACGGCGCGACCGAGACCAAGGTGCCCGACCTCGTGGACGGCATCGTGGAGCTGACCGAAACGGGCGCCAGCCTGCGCGCCAACAAACTGCGCATCGTCGATACCGTCATGGAGAGCACCACGCAGCTTATCGCTTCACGCGAAGCGTGGGACGACAACTGGAAGCGCACCAAGATCGAGAACCTGGGCACGCTGCTCCAGGGGGCCGTCCTCGGCGAGAGCAAGGTGGGTCTGAAGATGAACGTCCCCAACGGCGCATTGCAGAAGGTGCTTTCCCTGCTGCCCGCCCTCCGCAACCCGACGGTCAATAACCTGGCCGACGAGTCCGGCTACGCCGTCGAAACGGTTCTGGACGAGACGGTCGCCCGCGACCTGATTCCGCGGCTGAAACGAGCCGGTGCCGAGGGCATCATCGAGTACGCCCTCAACAAGGTCATCCTGTAACCCGCTCCGGCTCTTCCAGCAGTCCTTTGAGCGTTTGGAAGAATTCCGCTGCCTGCACGCCGTCTATGGCCCGGTGGTCGGCGCTGATCGAGACATCCATCACGCGCCCGACCCAGATTTTCCCGTCCCCGGCCATCGGCTCCTCCCGGATGCGGCCGATGCCGATAATGCAGCTCTCCGGCGGGTTGATGATGGCCTGGAAGTAATCCACGCCGTACATGCCCAGGTTGCTGATCGTAATCGATCCGCCCTCGTATTGCTCCGGGATCAGGCGTTCTTCGCGCGCCGCCTCCGCCAGAGAGCGCAGCTCGGGCGCTATCTCCTCGACACTCTTGCGGTCGGCGCTTCGCACGACGGGGACAAAGAGCCCGTCCTCGACCGCCACCGCCACGCCCACGTTGCACTCGCGGTTCAGCACAACCGCATCGCCGTCGAAGCGTGCGTTCACACGCGGATGCTCCCGCAGAGCCAGACCCACCGCTCGCACGAGGAGGGCCGTGACCGTCAGCTTCACTGGTGATTCCTCCTTCAGTCGGGCCAGCAAATCCATGGCCCCGCCCATCTCAACCTGTCCCACCAGATAGAAATGCGGGACGGTTTGCTTGGACTCGGTCATGCGCTCCGCGATGGTCTGGCGCATGGGGGACAGCTCGATGCGCTCCCCCGCGCGCGCGGCCGGCAGGGCGACGCCCTCGGCGACCGCTCGCTCGACGTCCTCCCGGTCGACACGCCCCTCCGTGCCACGAGCCACGGCGAGGAGGTCCACCCCCTGCTGGTAAGCGTACGCACGGGCTGTCGGCGTGAACGAGGCCCCCTCGAGTGCCCCGAGGTACTCCCTGATGTCGCGTTCTATGATGCGCCCGCCCGGGCCTGAGCCGCTCAGCGCTTCAAGGGCCACCATGTTCTCTTCGGCAACCTTTCGGGCACGCGGAGAGGCAAAGATGCGTCCCGGGGGTCCAGCAGTCGCGAGCGCAGCCGAGGTCGCGGGCGCAGTCGAGGCCGCGGGCGCGGTTGCAGCGGTCCCCGTAGCGGGCTCCTCTGCCGGGGCTTCCACCTCGGCTTCAGCGGTCGGAGCCGCACCCGCTCCCAGGTCGTCCGGCAGCTCCTCATTCGGGTCGCCGACCACCGCTATGAGCTCGTTGACGGCCACGGTTTCGCCCTCGTCCGCCAGTATCTTCCGCAGCGTGCCGGCGACGAACGCCTCCACTTCGAGCGTGGCCTTGTCGGTGGTCAACTCGTAGAGAACTTCGCCCTTCTCCACGGTGTCCCCTTCGGCCTTGTGCCACTTCTCGATGGTGCCTTCCTCCATTGTCTGCCCCAGGCGGGGCAAAAAGACGCGGTGCAGCATGTCTGTCGGCTCCGGGAATGGTGTGGATTGATGCCGGTGCGTCGGTGGCTCACCGGAGAAGATATTCTACGCCAGCACATGCTCGGCCGCAAACTCTTCAGCTCTCCGCCGGCCCGCCGCGGAAGAGCGGACGGCGGTGCATTGCGACGCTCGCGACCAGACCGAAGGCGGCATACGTCGTCAGCAGGGACGATCCCCCGTAGCTGACCAGCGGCAGGGTGAGCCCCGTTATCGGGGCCAGGCGCAGGGAGATGGCCATGTGGAGGAACGCCTGCACAGCGAACAGCGACAGGACGCCTCCCACCACGAGCCGGCCGAAGGGGTCCTCCGTCCGCCACATGACCAAGACCATGGACGAAGCGAGAACCACGTAGATGACGATGACGGGGGCGGTCCGTGCGAAACCCCACTCCTCCGCAATGACGGGGAAGATGAAATCCGTATGGCGCTCCGGCACGCGGCCGAGCCGGTTGAGCACCCCCCTGCCCCACCCCTGCCCGTCCATGCCGCCCGCGCTGATGGCCAGCATGGCCTGCTCGGCGTTGTACGATGCGCTCGATTCCGGGTTGGCGGCCGGGTTGAGGAAGCTTATCACCCGGTCCTTCTGATATTGTTTCAGCACGCCCGGGGTGAACCACGCGCCGGCCAGCAGGACGCAACCCGCCACCCCCAGCAGAATGAGGTTCCGCCACCGAACACCTCCGAGGAAGGCAACGCCGCAGAAGACGGGAACCAGCATAACGGCCGACCCAAAGTCCGGCTGGATGACTATCAGCGCCATGGCCACTCCGGTCATTCCGATGGGCACCAGGAGGTCCCGCAGACGCTTCCTGTGCTCCGGAAAACGGAAGTAGTCCGCCAGCGCCAACGCGAGCAGCAGCTTCATCGGCTCGGAGGGCTGAACGCGGAACAGCCCGAGGTCATACCACCGGCGGGCGTTGTTGACGATGAGCCCGAGAGGCGTCCAGAGGCCGACAAGCGCGAGTAACCCCAGCAGATAGAGCGGCAATGTGACGCCCGCCGCGTGCCGGTAGTCCACGACGGCAACCACGAAAAAGACGATGCACCCGAGGCCGCCGAACACGAGGTGTTTGACCGCAAACGTCTGCGAATGCGAGCTCCAGATGAACGCGGCCCCAAGCCCGGTGAGAATAAGGGCCCCGATGGGGAGCGCCCAGGGCATGCGTCGCCATCGGATGCTGCCCGTCACCGCCCGAACTGTATCACGTAAGCTCACAACTCACTCCACCAGAGCCGCTCCGGCGGCGGAACGACAGAAGTAAACTTCGGCCTCGCCTTCCATATCGGGATGCTCCTCCAGGTATTCCCGTAGCGCCTGCTCGGCTATCCGGGGTTCCGACTCCGGGCGGGCCAGGCCGATGCAGCATCCCCGGAAGCCCGCGCCGCTGAAGCGCGCCCCGTACACACCCGAACACTCCCGCAGGACTCGGAACGCCGTGCGCAGGTAGTCGTTGCCGCACTCGTAGTTCTCCACGGAGCTTCGACCGGACTCGTCCATCAGCCCACCGAAGGCCTCCAGGTCGCCGTCACGCCAGAGTTCGAGACCTCTGTGCACTCGCTCCTGCTCGCCGAAGTAATGCGCCGCGCGACGCCGCAGGGGCTCCGGCAACTGCTCGCCGTAATGGTCGAACGCTTCGGGCGGCACGGCCCGCAGAACCGGCACCGTTGGCACCTCCATGCCCGCGGCCTCGAGCAGACGCCGCGCCGCCTCCCGGCACTCGGCCACGCGCCGATTGTAATCGCTGTCCGACAACGGGAAGCGCAGTCCGCTGAACAGGACAGCCACGGAAAACTCGTGCTTCCCGCCGAAGGGAATGAGCCGACTCTGCCCTGTCTGACAGTCAAGGTGCATCAAGTGCCGGGGGCGGCTCAGCAGGATGCTGGACTGGTCAAGGATTCCGTTGTTCAGGCCGATGTAGTCGTTCTCTATCCGACGGTCCAGCTCGATGTTCGCCTCGTCCGTGACGGACAGGCCATTGGCTTTCTCGAGCGCCAGCAGGTACGCCACCCCGGCCGCGGCGGACGAACTGAGACCACCCACGTTCTCGTATCCGTCAACGATGCCTCTGAACCCCACCCTCAGGTCGTGGTCTCTCCTCAGCGCGTGCACGGCGCCCCGCAGGTAGTCTGCCCAGTCGCCCGTCGGCTCGGTCTGCGGTGCTGTTAGAGACACGCTTGCCGTCCCGGGGAACTGATGGCTCCGCACCTGCACGACCGCATCATCTTGAGGAGAAAAGCCCAGCAGCAACGACATATCCAGCGCCATGCCCGTGACCTCGCCGAGTTGGTGGTCCACGTGAGCCCCGAGAGGACAGACGCGGTACGGGCTGCGCACGAGGGAAACGTCTTCGGGGGCCGCGCCCGTCCACTCCGCCACCTCTGGCCGGAGCGCGGCGGCACGGTCTTGCTCCCGTTCGGTCAGTTCCTGGAATTCCATGCGCATGCGTCTCCCGGGTAAGCCCGCTACCTCTTCTCGCCCTGCCGGGCGGCTCTGAACTTCGGCTCCAGGCGCCGGAGCAACCCGCTCAGGCGGCCGCGGACATCCTTCAGGTCGGCCTCGTTGGGGCGCTCCCCGATGTCGCCAAGCCGGCCCAGGGTGTTGGCCTCCCGGCGGGACTCCCCGTGGAAGCAACCCACCACCGGCCACTCCGCCACCACGGGTATGCCGGCATGTTCAAGGAACTGGCCCATGTACTTCAGCGCCGGCACCGCCTCCCGAATGCCGGTATGAGGACCGGCGTAGGTGCAGAACACGGCCGCGTAATGTCCGGGGCGTTCCGGCGCCGCCAGACGGACGTAATCATGCTCGCGCTGCTGCCGCTTCAGAAACTCCACCATGGGCTCCGCCGGCAGGAACTGATACACCGGCGCGCCCACGAGGATCAACTCATATTCGAGGTAGTCCAGGCTGAGGTCGGCGGTGACCTGCTCCAACCGTGCGGCATGACCGGAGGAGGCCAGTTCGTCGTGCAGGCTCTTCGCCACGCGTTCCGTGTTGCCCCCTCCGCTCCAGTAGAGCACTACGGCGTCGAAGGACAGCTTTCCTTGATTCACGTTCCGCTCCCGGGCCGGTCTGTAGTGTAGGTCTACGAGGATAACAAAGCGGCCTCCGCCCCGGCAACCGCATTCACTGTTGACGCCCCCCCTGGCCGCGGTAGAATATATTCACTGACAGAAACAAAGGAGGTCCCTACCGATGGCGGAAGTGGAACTCAAGTGCCCCAGTTGTGGACGCGCCGTTCAACTGGGCGACATAGAGTGCCCGCACTGCGGAGTGAACCTGAAGAGCGGCGAGAGTTTTGAGGCGCGGGTCAAGCGCGCCCGCGGCAAGGCGAAGCACCCGGAGGGCCTTACGGGAGGGATATACGTCGGCGTAGCCATAGTCTTCCTCCTCCTTTCCCTCGCCGGATACTTCTACCAGAGCCGCATGGAAAGCGTCATCGAGGAGAAGCCGGAACTGTTCGTCCACTACATCGAGGACCTCCAGCTCATTGAAGACTGGGAAGCCGCCGGGAGGTACGGGGACGCACGGAAGAAAGCTCAGGAACTGGCTGAACAGCTGCGACGCGAGGCCACCCGCATCAAGCCCAAACAGGCCTATGATCCGGACGCGAAGAAGGAGAAGTGGGACAAGCGGGGTGCCAAAAGACTGCTGAACAACCTGAGAGCGAAGGCGGAGCGCAAACTCGACGAGTTACCACAGGGGGAATCGCAGGAATGACCGAACAAGTGGCCGAGATCACTGACGAGAACTACGACGATGAAGTGGCCAACTCCGATCTGCCGGTCGTGGTGGATCTCTGGGCTCCCTGGTGTGGTCCCTGCCGGATGGTCGCCCCCGTGATGGAGGACCTGGCCGAACAATATGAGGGGAAGGTGAAGGTCTGCAAACTGAACGTGGACGAAAACCCCGCGACGGCCGGCAGATTCGGCGTCAACGCTATACCCACCGTCCTGCTGATACAGGATGGCGACGAAGTCAACCGTTTCGTCGGCGTTCAGCCCAAGGACAGCTATCAGGGCGCCATCGACGAACTACTCGAGGGCTGATTGCCCCCGACTCAAAGGCGTTGACGACGCGAAAGACAAGCGGACCGGGCCGCCTGGCTCGGTCCGCTTGTCTCCGTGTGGTTTTCTTGGGGACGCCTCGCTACTCGTCGGCGTCCTCGCCGGCCGCCTCTTCCTCGGACGACGCCTCGTCCGCGGGTCCCTCGTCCGCCGGGCCTGAAAGATCGACGGCGGGGGCCACCTCTTCCTCTTCGGCGCGTCCGGCCTCCTTTTCAACCAGTTCGAAGAGGGCCTGCGGCGCGTTGTCCCCCAGCCGGTTGCCGGTCAATTTCAGTGTTCGTTCTTGCCCGTTGATCTCGTAGGTAAACTCCGGGATCTCGCCCACGGCGGTGCCGATGGGGATGCCGAGCCGACTGCCGCTGAGCCGGACGATGCGGGTATAGCCACCGGGCCGGTCGGCGTATCGTTCGGCCAGGCATTCCTGCTCGCGCCAATCCCCCTCGCCGAACAGCTTCTGCACCATTTCCTTGTCCTGCAGGCGACCGAGCGCCATGCGGTAGTAGTGCAGGTACTTCGCCCGGTCGGCCGGATCGTCGGTGTCCCGGTAGGGCAGCGCGCGGCGGGCCAGAGTAATCAGGCGCTCCGCGAACCGTTGGACCTCCTTGGCTTTGGCCACCGTTGTGAAGATGCGTTCGTGCCGGAACAGGGAGCTGGCCATGTTCCTGCGCATGGCCTGGCGATGGCTGGGGCTTCTACTGAGCTTACGGCCTTTTTTCCTGTGTCTCATAGTCCGTTGCCTGTGGTCAGATCAGTCGTCTGTCAGTAAGGGCCGTCCTATTCTTCCTCTTCGTCTTCCTCTGCGAGCTGCCCGACCTCCAGGCCATGCTCTGCCAGACTTTCGGCCACCTCCTGTAGCGTGACTTCACCGAAGTTGCGCACGGCGAGCAGTTCGTCTTCCGACTTCTGCAGGAGGTCGCGCACCGTCTTTATCCCCTCGCCCTCCAGGCAATGGGACGCCCGGGCCGGCAGGTCGAGAGCGCTGATGGGCATGCTGAGCTTGGACTCGGGGACCTCGGGCTCCTCCAGGTGGCGCACCTCGGGTATCGGTTCCGGTTCCTCTTGCGGCAGCCGGCGGGAGAGCTCAAAGTACTGGACAAACGGGTTGAGGTGCTTCCGCAGGATCTTGCCCGATTCCACCAGGGCCAGCTCCGGGGAGACGGCCCCGTTGGTCTCGATCTGGACGATCAGCCGGTCGTAGTTCGTCCGGCGCCCCACGCGGGTATCCTCCACCCGGTAACTCACCTTGCGAACCGGGCTGAAGAGCGCGTCCACCGGCAGCAGCCCGATCTCCTTCGGAATCTCCAGCTCCTCCGAAGGTACGTAGCCGCGACCCTTGCGCACGGTCATTGTACAGGAGAAGTCCGCATCGCCCGTCAGCGTTGCGATCACGTGGTCGGGGTTCACGATGTCCACGTCCGGGTCGGGCTCGATGTGCCCGGCGGTGACGGCGCCCTCCTCGTGCGCCTCAACGTGCAGTTCCTTCTCTTCGTCAGGATGCACTCGGAGCACGATTTCCTTGAGGTTCAGTATAATCTCCGGCACGTCCTCCCGGACGCCTTCGAGGGCGGTCAGCTCCTGCTGCACGCCATCTATGCGCGCCGATACGACGGCCGCTCCCTCGATTGACGATAGCAAAACGCGGCGAAGGCTGTTGCCGATAGTGTGGCCGAACCCGCGCTCGAAAGGCTCCGCAGTGAACTCGCCGAAAGTATCCGTCAACGTGTCCCGGTCAACGGCCACCTGGAAAGGCAATTCCAGCCCGCGCCATCTGACTCTGACAGCCATGTATCTCTCTCCGGTTAGTCGTCGCAGAAAAAGCGTCTGAGCCCCCGGTTGCGAATCATCGCGAGCACAATTCCACAACCAGACCCTCTTCGATGTCCACCGTCACGTCGCTGCGCACAGGCATGCGGAGCACACGGATGGTCAGGTCGGCCTCGTTCACTTCGAGCCATCCCCTCTCGGGATGCTCCGTCTCCTCGCGGTTGGCCCGGACCATGTCCAGTATGCTGTCCATCGGCTCCGGCCGGATCACGTCGCCCTCCTCAACAAGATAGTTGGGGGCGCGCACTTTGCGTCCGTTCACCTGGATGTGTCCGTGAGTGACGAGCTGCCGTCCCTGGGCCCGCGAAACAGAGAACCCGGAGACCGTCAGCACGTTGTCCAGGCGCCGCTCCAGCGTCACCAGGAGGTTCTCCCCGGTGTTGCCGCGCTGCTGCACTGCGTCATCGAAGTAGCGGCGGAACTGCTTCTCGAACACGCCGTAGTAGCGCTTGCACTTCTGCTTCTCGCGCAGTCGAATGGCGTAAGCGCTGGGACGGCCACGCCGCCACCCGTGCATTCCGGGCGGCTTGCTGCGCCCTTCGATCGGGCACTTCGCCGTGTGGCACCGGGTTCCTTTCAGGAAGAGCTTCTCCCCTTCCCGCCGGCAGAGCCTGCACTTGGGTCCTGTATGTCTCGACATATTCGTGATACCGTGTTCGCTCAAAGATTCCGCGTCCCGTCCCCTTCCGGCGCACCGGAAGGTCGGGACGACAGGGCCGGCCTACTCACACGCGCCGCCGCTTGGCGGGCCGGCAGCCGTTGTGAGGCAAGGGGGTCACGTCCTCGATCGACTGGATGGCCAGGCCGGCGCCCTCCAGCGCCGTGATGGCGGCTTCGCGCCCCGAGCCGGGGCCCTTGACCTTCACCTCGATTTCTTCGATGCCCATGCGTTTCGCCTTGTCGGCCACGCGCTCGGCCGTCCTCTGCGCGGCGAACGGCGTGCCCTTCCGCGTGTTGCGGAAACCGCACGAACCCGCCGTCTCAAAGCACAGCACGTCACCTTTCAGGTCGGTGATGGTGATGCGCGTGTTGTTGAAGGTGGCCTGCACGTGGGCTATCGCCCGCGAGCCGACCCGCCTGGTCAGTCCTCTTCGCTTCGCCATTCCTCTCGTCTCTCCCGTTGTCCTGGATATATGGAACTCAGATCGTTGTCCGTTCAGAATCCGTGCCGCTCGAGCACACCGGGGCACAACCGCTCGACGGCCGGCTTGACGCCGAACAGTTCCTTCAGCTCAACGTAGTTCTCCGCCCGGCTGCGGCTGGGTCCGCTACGCGTCTTCCGCGCGCAGATGCAGAGGTTCTTCGGGGTCAACCGCGGTGAACCGATTTCCTGCATCTCGACGTAGTAACCGGCGCCCTGAAGAAACTGCGCTCTCAGGACGTCGGTCAGCAGATTGGCCAGCCGGTAACGGACAGGCCCAAACTCGGTCATGGCCGTCAGCGGATGTCCGCTCTTGATCTGGCCTCGAATCTGGTTCTGGCAGCACGGCACCGTCATAATCAGACGGGCGCCCAGGTCAATGCCCTTGGCGATGGCCTCGTCCGTGGCCGTGTCGCAGGCATGCAGGGCAAGAACCAGGTCGAAGCCCTCTTCGCTCTGGAACTGGACGCTGCGGCCGGCTACGTAGCGGACATCTTCCAGTCCAACGTCACCGGCCAGCCGCCGGCACTTCTCCACAAGCTCTTCATTGATGTCAACGCCGACAAGGTCGGTCTCTTTGCCTTCCAGGCGCCGCAGCACGACGGCCAGTGCTATACCCAGGTAGCTCTTGCCGCAGGAGCACTCGAGCACGCGCAGGCGCTCCTTCTTTGGCAGGAACTTCCGGACGTAGTGAAGTATCACGTCGCAGAAGCCCGCCACCTCCCGCAGCTTCTTGTCCTTCCGGGCATCCGTGCCGCCGTGGGGGCCAAGCAACTCGATATTCTTCAGCAGCCCTTCGTCGGCCAGAAGGCACTCGAGGGCTTCGCCATGTTCCACGGCAACACCCGCCCGTCAGAAAGAAAGCGTGGTGGGCAGCGTCTCAGTGACCGAGTTCCTTCACGCCCTTCTTTCCGGCCACGGTGCGTCGCTTGCCCTTTCGTGTGCGGGCATTTGTGCGGGTACGCTGCCCGCGCACGGGCAGGCCTCTGCGGTGGCGCACGCCCCGATAGCAATTGATCTGGCGCAGCCGGGCGATGTTGGTCGCCTCCAGCCGCTTCAGCTCGCCCTCGATGATGAAGTTTTTGTCCACATAGGCGGCGATCTGACTCAACTCGTCCTCGGTCAGCTCGTGGGCCCGCTTGTCCCTGTCGATATCCAGGACATCGCAGATGGCCTCCGCCGACGTGCGCCCGATCCCGTAGATATAGGTCAGCGCGATAACAGTTCTTTTGTCGCTCGGTATGTCAACTCCGACAACGCGCGGCATATCTTGTCAATGACCTCCGTTTCTGCCTGCTTGGCGTCTTTACCCCTGCCGCTGCTTGTGACGCGGGTCGCGGCAGATGACCCGCACCACGCCCTTGCGGCGCACGATTTTGCATTCTTCGCAGAGCCGTTTCACTGAACTGCGTACTTTCATCTCGATCACCCGCTGTTTGGCATCTAATGCACACGACGGTCAGGCTGTAGCGGACGGGCCTCAGTCCCTCCACACGATCCTGCCTTTGGTCAGGTCGTAGGGTGACATTTCCAGCGTCACCGTGTCCCCGGGCATGATGGTGATCAGCTTCATCCTCATCCGCCCCGAGACGTGCGCAAGCACCTCGTGGCCGTCCTCGAGCTCAACGCGAAACATCGCGTTGGGCAGAGTCTCCTTGACCTCGCCCTGAACTCTAATGGGTTCTTCTTTCGCCATTTTCGCCTACCAACAAATGATTGTATCACTTCGGACTCTAACCTGCAAGTCCTTTATGGCAAAGTCAATACGACGGGCCCGTCCTCCTCCACCGCCACCGTGTGCTCGAAGTGGGCCGATAGCTCGCGGTCCCTCGTCACCACGGTCCACCCGTCGTCCAGCACCTCGGTCCGGTAGGTCCCGACGTTCACCATCGGCTCGATGGCCAGCGTCGCGCCGGCCGGCAGCACGGGACTATTCCGCATCAGACGGGGACGCACCACGTTGGGCACCTGCGGCTCCTCGTGCAGGCTGCGTCCTATGCCGTGTCCGGTGTATTCACGCACCAGGCTGAAGCCTTGCTCCTCAGCCGTTCGCTGCACGGCTCCGGAAATGTCGCTCACGCGCACGCCGGCCCGGACCGCCTGCACGCCGGCTTCCAGCGCCATGCGAGTCGCGCGTATAAGCCGACGGGCCTCTTCCGTGACGTCGCCGATGGGAATCGTCACCGCCGCGTCGCCGTGGTAACCTTCCCAGACGACACCGACGTCCACTTTCAGCAGGTCACCCTCGCGGAGCTTGCGTGCCCCGGGAATTCCGTGCACCACCTCCTCGTTGATGGACGTGCACACGTTTGCCGGGAAGCCGCGATAGCCGTTGAAGGCGGCCGTTGCGCCCTGCTCCCGTATATACTCCTCCGCCGCGCGGTCAAGCTGGCCGGTGGTCATCCCGGGTTCGGCGATGTCAGAGAGCAGACGCAGGACCTCGCCTACGATGCGCCCGGCCTCCCGCATCTTCGCCAGCTCCGCCGGCGTTTTCACCTTGATCCTGCTCACCTGAGCCCTTTCGGCTCGTTACTGCGCGCCCGAAAGCACCTGCTCCGTGGCGCGCGTGACTTCGTCCGGCGCCGGCGAGGCATCAACCCGCTCCAGCAGGCCGCGTTCCTCGTAGAAATCCACCAGCGGGTACGTCTTCTGCCGGTACTGCTTCAGGCGTTCCCTGACCACTTCCTCGGAGCTGTCGCTGCGCACCTTGAGCTGACCGCCGCACTCATCGCAGACCATGTCCTCCGCGGGCGGCATGAACTTCTTGTGGTAGTTCGCGCCGCACTGGATGCAGACAAGGCGGCCCGTCAGTCTCTCCATCGCCATCTCGTCGGACAGATCGAAGTAGACCACAACATCCAGCGACTGGTTCCGCTCCCGGAGCATCTTCTCCAGGTCGCGCCCCTGCTGGATCGTCCTGGGGTATCCGTCCAGGATGTAGTCATCCTCCTCGGCGACGACCATCTCCTCGACGACCTTCGAGGTCAACTCGTCGGGCACCAGCGTACCGGCGTCCAGGTGTTCCTGCACCTTCTCGCCCAGAGGCGTACCTTCGGCGATGGCCCGACGGAAGATGTCCCCGGTCGAGGCGTGCACCAGGTCGAATCGCTCCGACATACGGCCGGCCTGCGTGCCTTTTCCGGCTCCCGGTGGTCCGAGGAAAACTGCTTTCACTTCTCGTATCCCGTCACTTGAGGGGTATGTTCCGGATTGTCTTCAGCGGCGTCGGCTGCGGCGTCGTCCGCCGGCTCCGGCGGCGAACCCGCTGTAGCGTCTCATCTCCAGGTGGTCGTTGATCTTCCGCACCAGGTCCAGCGTCACGCCGACCACGATCAGGATGCTGGTGCCGCCCATCAAGCCGGCCACGCCCCAGCCCACGCCGAGGCCCGCCATCACCAGAGTCGGCAGCAGCGCGATAATCAGCAGGAAGAACGCTCCGGCCATGGTGACGCGGTTCATTATGCCTTCCAGGTAGTTGGCCGTGCGCCGTCCCGGCCTTATGCCGGGGATGAAACTGCCGTGGTTCTGCAGGTTCTCGCTCATGTCGCGCGGGTTGAAAATGACCGCGGTCCAGAAGTAGCAGAAGAAGAATATCAGCATGCCGTAGACGAGAACGTAAGTCAGCGAGACGTCCTGACCGGACGGGCCGAACGCGTCCTGCATCCACGTGAAGAACGAGTACCAGAATCCCCCCTGCTCCGCGTGAACCATGGCGTAGCGGGCTATGGTCTGTGGGAACTGCAGCAGCACGGAGGCGAAGATGATGGGCATCACGCCCGCCGTGTTGACGCGCAGCGGCAGGTAGTGCTTCTGCCCGCCATAGACTTTCGGCCCTCGCACGTGCTTCTGCTGCTGGACGGGGATTCGACGTTCGCCTTGCGTTATGAACACGATGGCCACAACGACCGCCACGAATAGTGCGATCAAGAGCACCACCTTGAGCATGGCGTTCTGCTGGCTCTCGGCCGACTGGATGCGCATGCTGAGCTGGTATATGGCGGACGGCAGTCGGGCCAGGATGTTGACGGTGATGATCAGCGAGATGCCGTTGCCTATGCCGTGCTGGTCGATCTGCTCGCCAAGCCACATCAGGAACATCGTTCCGGCGGTCATCAGGGCGGCGCCGGTGATCACAAACTGGAAGACACCCAGCCAACTCTCGGTCATCCCCGACGCAATGATGCCGCTCTGGCCGGCCTCCTCGCCCATCAGAGCGCGCAGAAGGATGGAGCCCTGCAGGAAGCAGACGAACAACGTCGCCAGCCGCGTGTACTGGTTTAGTTTCCGCTGCCCGGCCGCGCCCTCCTTGCGCAGTTGCTCCAGGCTCGGGATGACGTTGGCCAGCAACGTGAAGATGATCGACGCGGTGATGTAGGGCATGATGCCGAGCCCGAAGATGGCGGCACGTCCCAGTGCACCGCCACTGAACAGGTTCAGCAGGCCGAGCACACCGAAGCCGCCGGCCTGGAACTGCCGCTGCAAGGCACCGATGTTCACTCCGGGCAGCGGTATGAACGCGCCGACCCGGCAGAGCGCAAGCAGCCCCAGCGTGATGAGTATTTTCCGGCGCAGGTCACGTATGCGCCAGGCGTTGCCCATTTGCTCAAGCAAAGGCATTTACTCTTCCACTTCCACCCAGGGCTCTGTCGATTCCATCTTGTTTCGTTCGGGCGGTCGGGGCGGCTCGATGACTTCCACCGTCCCCCCGGCCTCTTCGATCTTCCGCACGGCACTGTCGCTGAAGGCGTGCGCGCGCACGGTGAGGGCGTGCTCAAGCTCGCCGTCGCCCAGTACCTTGATGCCGCCGGGTGCGGGCTGTTTGACCACACCGGCCTCCTGCAGTTCCTCCGGTGTCACGCGGGCGCCCTCGGGGAAGACGTTCAGCCTGCCCACGTTGACCACCGAGTATTCAGTCTTGAAGGGTGCATTGGAGAAACCACGCTTGGGCAGCCGACGCCAGAACGGCAGCGCACCGCCGACCATGCCGCGCGAACTCCATCCGCTGCGCGACCTGGCGCCATTGTGGCCCCGGCCGGAGGTTTTGCCACTGCCGCTGCCACGCCCCCGCCCGACGCGCTTGCGCCGGTCGCGTGGGCTCCAGCGACGCTTGATTTTGCTCAAATCCATGATGCTCTCTTCCTCTCGGGATGCTGCGAGTGCTGCGGTCCGACTACTCTTGCTCGTCCTCCGGTTCCTCGGCCTCGGCTTCCGCCTCTGCTTCCACGGCCTCGCCCTGAGCTTCAGCGTCGGTTTCGCCCCGGGGCTGTTCCTCTGCCGGGGCTTCCTCTTCTGCTTCTGGCGCTTCGGCCGGCGCGGTCTCCTCTTCGGCCCCAGATTCTTCGTCCAGGGCGGTTTCCTCTTCGGCCTCGGCCGCGGCCTCAGCCGCTTCCGCCTCTTCGGCTTCCCCTTCCTCACGGTCGACCTGGACCTGCGGATGGTGCAGGTCCACCTCGACGCCGCGCAGACGGGCCACTTCAGCAGCCGAGCGCAGGCTGCGCAGGGCCTTCATGGTGGCCTTGGCCACGTTGACGGCGTTGGTGCTGCCGTGCACCTTGGTCAGGACGTTGTGCACGCCCAGCACTTCCAGGATGGCGCGGACCGTGGCGCCGGCCTTCACGCCCGTTCCGGGGCTGGCCGGCTTGAGCATCACCTCGGCGGAGTCCTGCTGCGCGAACACCTCGTGTGCGATGGTGTCGCCCACCATCTCCACTTCCATCATGGACCCGCGGGCCTCCTTGGCGGCTTTCTCGATGGCGGCCGGCACGCCGCGGGCCTTGCCGTAGCCGAACCCAACGCGTCCATTGCCGTCGCCCACGGCCACCAGGGCGGCCACACCCAGGGTCCGCCCGCCCTTGGTCACCTTGTTGGGAAACCGGATCTCGATAACTTCCTCAAGCAATCCGGAATCTTGTTGTCTTGCTGCCATGCAACCTCCAGTCGATCGTTAGCGGGACGCCGGTTCAGAATCCCTCCGCACCGGCCTCCTCGAACTGCTCTCGTGCCGCCTCGGCCAGAGCTTTCACGCGGCCATGGTAGCGGTAGCCGCCCCGGTCGAAGACGACGCTCGTAATCCCTTTCTCCACGCAGTCCCGGCCTACCTTGCGGCCGACCAGCGCCGCGCTCTCCTGGTCGCCGCCCCGTTCGATCTCGTCCCTTATCTCCGGGCTCAGGCTCGAGGCGGCCACAAGTGTCTGCTGGTTCCAGTCGTCGATCACCTGCGCGTAGATGTGCCGATTGCTGCGATACACGCAGAGCCGCGGTCGCTCCGGGGTGCCTTCCACCGTTCGGCGCACCCGCCGGTGCCGCTTCTCCCTGTGCTGTCGTTTTTCCTTCGTTCTTTTCATCGCTCAGGCCTTTACTGCAATCCGGTGAACGCTTTACCCTCTTTGCGCCGCACGTATTCGCCGGCGTACCGGATGCCTTTGCCCTTGTAGGGCTCCGGCGGGCGGACAGCCCGGACGGTGGCGGC
The DNA here is from genome assembly GCA_046483385.1 of Candidatus Brocadiia bacterium. Taxonomy (GTDB): domain Bacteria; phylum Planctomycetota; class Brocadiia; order SM23-32; family SM23-32; genus B1Sed10-231. The sequence continues at coordinate 66,930 of JAWODG010000026.1, forward strand.
GAACTGCCCCACCTGCTCCTTGTCGATGCCCTTCACGGTAAACTTCGCCGGGTTGTCCTGCTGTGCGTTGGTCTGCTCTATCTCGACCTCGATGTTCTCCGGCAGATCGAATGTAACCTCGTGGCAGAAGCCCAGCTGCAGAACCAGCGTGTTGCCACGCAGGTCCACGCTGTAACCCATGCCGTAGATCTCGAGTTTCTTGGAGAAACCTTCGCTGACGCCTTCCACGCTATTCGCTATCAGGCTGCGGTGCAGGCCGTGGAGGGACCGCGTCTGCCGGTCCTCATTCTTGCGTCGCACGTGGATCTGCCGGGAGTCCTGCTCGTATTCCAGCTCGAGCACGGGGGGCACCTCGTGCTCCAGTTCGCCGAGTTTTCCCTTTACTTTCACACCGAGCCCGTCGACGGTCACGTCCACCGCCTCCGGCACGGCTATTGGTTGTAGTCCTATGCGGGACATCTGCTTCTCCTCCGTGGAACGAGGGTCGGCCGGTCGGTCATTCAACCGAGCAGAGGACCTCGCCCCCGACTTTCATCTGTCGGCATTCCCGATCGCTCAGGACACCCTTATTGGTCGAGACCACCCAGATGCCGAGGCCGTTGGCCACGTAGCCCAGGTCGTCCACGCCGCTATATACGCGGCGGCCCGGTTTGGACACGCGTTCCAGCTTACGGACGACCTTCTCGCCCAGGGGCCCGTATTTCAGCCAGATTTTCAGCAGCTTCGACGGCGGCTCGCCCACGACGCGGTAGTCTTCGATGAAGCCTTCGTCCTTCAACACACGGGCGATGTTCTCTTTGAGGTTCGAGGCGGGCATTTCCACCGTCTCGAACTCCCGCCTCAGCGCGTTGCGGATGCGCGTCAACATGTCGGCCACAGGGTCAGTCATCATGGTCCATGCCTCTGATATGCGTTACTCGCGCCCGAAGTCCTTTCCACGCACGCAGGTTGGGGCACTCTCACCAGCTCGCCTTGGTGACGCCGGGGATCTTGCCCTCACTGGCCAGGTTGCGGAAGCAGATCCGGCAGATCTGGAACTTCCTCATGTATCCCCGGGCCCGTCCACACAACCTGCACCGGTTATTCTTGCGCGTGCTGTACTTCGGTTCGCGCATCGATTTTTCCACAAGAGCTTTCCGAGCCATCCCGGATGCTCACCTCCATACGTCAGATCAACGTGCGGGGGCCCCTATCGGCGGAAGGGCATCCCCAGAATACTCAACAGTTCGAACGCCTGCTGGTCCGTCTCGGCCGTCGTCACGATAGTTACGTCCAGGCCGAAGACGTGGTCCAGCTCCTCGATGTCAACCTCGGGAAACACGACGACTTCCTGAATCCCCAGGCTGTAGTTGCCGCTCCCGTCAAACGCGTTGGGCGAGAGCCCGCGGAAATCGCGCACACGGGGCAGCGCCACGCTGATGAGGCGGTCCAGGAACTCATACATCCTGTCCCGCCGCAGCGTCACCTTGCACCCGATGGGCACGCCCTGTCGCAGGTTGAACCCCGCGACACTGCGGCGCGCGCGCGTGATGACCGGCTGCTGGCCGGCGATGATCCGCATGCTATCCACGGCATCCTGCAAGGCTCCGGAATCCTCGACGGCCTCGCCCACCCCCATGTTCAGGGAGATTTTGACGGGGCGCGGCACCGCCAGGCGGTTTTCCAACCCGAAGCGCTCCATCAACTGCGGGACCGCTTCCTGCTCGTAGTAGGTCTTCAGCCGCGGCACGTAGTCTTCCGCAACTGTCTCTTCGGCTGTGTCTGCCGTTTCTGCCATTGCTCGTATCGCTTCCGTTGCTACTATTCGACTCGGGGTATCGGCGCGCCGCACTTGACGCAGACGCGTCTCTTGCTGCCGTCCTCGCCGACTTCCGTACGGGTACGGACGGGCCGGTCGTGCCGATCACACTCGCGGTTGGCGCAGACGAGCATGACGTTGGAGGCATGTATCGGAGCCTCGATCTGCATGCGTCCGCCCTGCGGGTTCTGCTGGCTGCGCCGCACGTGCTTCCACACCATGTTGATGCCTTCGACCACTACCCTGTCGTCCTGCGGTATCGTGCGAAGAACGCGTCCGCGGGCACCGCGGGCGTTGCCGGCCACAATCTCCACGGTGTCGCCCTGCCGCACGTGCAGGCTTTGTCGCTTTCCACCCATGTTTGCTATACGACCTCCGCGGCGAGACTGATGATGCGCATGAAATTCTTCTGTCGCAATTCCCGGGCGACGGCCCCGAAGATTCGGGTGCCGCGCGGATTGCCGTCGGGCTGCAGAAGCACAAGGGCGTTGCTGTCGAACCGGACGTAACTGCCGTCCGGGCGCCGCACGGGGGCTTTAGTCCTGACGACGACGGCCCGCACGACCTCGCCCCGCTTGACGTCGCTGCCGGGGATGACCCGGGTGACGCTCCCGACGACCAGGTCGCCGACGCTGGCGTATCTGTGGCGGCTCCCGCCGAGGACTTTCACGCAGCGCACGGCCCGTGCGCCGGTGTTGTCCGCCACGTTCAGCACTGTCTGTTCCTGAATCATCTCGGGGCTCTCCTCCGGTGGCTGGATGCTACGCGGGCATCTCGGATTCTGCAGTTCCGGCGAGCGGCTCCTCGACTTCCAGCCGGGGTGCCCGTCGCAGGATGCGCACCAGCAGCCAGCGTTTCCGTTTCGACAGCGGTCGCGTGCTTTCCAGCTCCACCAGGTCCCCTTCCCGCGCATCGTCGTGCGGGTCGTGGGCCATGAAGGTGGAACTGCGGCGCAGATACTTGCCGTACAAGGGATGCTTGACCAGCCGTTCGACCGTCACAGTGATCGTCTTGTCCATCTTGTCGCTCTTGACGACCCCCTGGACGCGTTTCCTTTGTGGTGTCCGCTCCTCGCTCATATCTCCGTATACCTGATGCACGATTTCATTCGGTTGCCGCTTCTGCGGCCCCCTGGAGTTTCATCTCCCTCAGGACCGTTTTGCAGCGGGCGATGTCCCGGCGCAGGCGCTTGCGGCGGCTCGTGTCCGGGTTCTCCTCGGCCTGCCACTGGAACTTCAGGTTGAACAGTTCCTCCTGCAGATTCCGCAGTTCCCGCTCGATGTCTTCCCGGTCGCGGCCTCTCAGTTCGCTGGCTCTCATGTGCGAGCCCTCCGATGCACGAACCTCGTCTTCAGCGGCAGCTTGTGGGCCACGCGGGAGAAGGCGGCGATGGCGCGCTCTTCCGGCACGCCGGCCAGCTCGAACAGAACCGTGCCGGCCTTCACCTCGGCCGTCCATCCGGCCACCTCGCCCTTGCCCTTACCCATCCGGGTTTCGGTCGGGGTCTCGGTGTAGCTCTTGTGCGGGAACACGCGGGTCACCAGTTTCCCTTCGCGCCGCAGGTAGTGCATGACCGCCAGGCGGCCGGCCTCCAGTTGCTCGGCCGTAATCCGACCCGCCTCCAGCACCTGCAGGCCGTATTCGCCGAAGGAGACGCGGTTGCCGCGGCTGGCCTTGCCGCGTGTTTTGCCCCGCTGGAACTTGCGGTGCTTGACTCTTTTAGGCATTAACGGCATCTTGCTGCTCCTCCCCGCGCGGCATCTTCTCACCGGGCGGCAACATTCCGCAGTTGACCCACACCTTCACGCCGATGTGGCCGTACTTGGTCCGGGCCTCGGTAAACCCGTAGTCGATCTTCGCCCGCAACGTCTGCAGGGGGAAGCGGCCCTCGATGACCTTCTCCCGGCGGCACATCTCCGAACCGCCCAGACGGCCGGCAACCTGAATCTTGACGCCCTCGGCGCCGGCGTTCATGGTCATCTCCGCCGACCGGCGCAGGGCCCTGCGGAAGGAAGTGCGCCGCTCTATCTGCTGCGCCAGGTCTTCCGCGATGAGCTGCGCGTCAAGCTGAGGGTCTTCGACTTCCTCGATACTCACCTCGACGGGGTGGCCGGTCAACTCCTCCAGACCGTTCTTCAGTCGCTCGACCTCTACGCCCCGCCGGCCGATCATCAGGCCGGGCCGGGCGCAGCGGGCGGTCACGTGCACACTGTCGCGGGTGCGCTCGATTTCGATACGCGAGACGCCGGCGTAATAGTAGTGGTGCTTGATGTATGTGCGGATCTTCTGGTCTTCCACCAGGTAATCACCGAAGTGCTTTTTGTCCGCCACCCAGTGCGAACGCCAGTCCTCGGTGATACCCAGTCTCAGGCTTGTCGGGCGAACTTTCTGTCCCATGGGACCTCCCGTTATTGTCCGTCGTCCAGCACTATGTTTATGTGCGAGGTTCGGCTGCGGATGGTCTGCGTCCGGCCTCTCGCGGCCGCCCGGTATTTTTTCCGTGTCGGCCCCTCGTCCACCGTTGCCTCGGCTACATAGAGGCTTTCCATGTCGGCCTCCAGGCTTTCATCAGCATTGGTCATGGCCGAGCGCAGCACCTTGTCCACCATCTGGGCGGCACGCTTCGGCGTGGCACGCAGAATGCGCAGGGCGTCGTTCACGTGCTTGCCCCGCACCAGATCTACCACCAGCCTGGCCTTGCGGGCGGATATGGGTGCGTATCTGTGACTTGCGCGGAATTCCATCGTTGTCGTCTCGTCAGTTCGCGGAAGCAAATGCCGCAGCCGCCGGGGCCCTCTATCGGGCCTCCCTGCGGCCGCCGTGGCCCCGGAAAGTCCGGGTCAGGGCGAATTCACCCAGCTTGTGACCCACCATGTCCTCGGTCACGAAAACCTTGTCGAACGACCGGCCGTTGTGCACCAGGAACGTATGCCCGACGAAATCGGGGATGATGGTGCAGGCACGGGACCAGGTGCGTATCGGCTCCCGGCCGCCGGTATCCTTCTGCCGCATAACCTTCAGCAGGAGCTTCTCGTCAACGTACGGTCCTTTTTTCAGTGATCTACTCACGCCGCCTATTTCCTCCTTCGCACTATGAAGCGGTCGCTGTATTTCTTTCGTTTTCGGGTCTTGCCGCCCTTGGCCAGCACGCCCGTGGGCGAGCAGGGGTGGCGGCCACCGGCCCGGCGACCTTCGCCGCCGCCCATCGGATGACTGACCGGGTTCTGCGCCGTGCCGCGCACGTGGGGCCGGCGGCCCAGCCAGCGCGCGCGCCCCGCCTTGCCCAGCTTGACGTTCTGGTGGTCGGCGTTGCTCACGCGGCCAATCGTGCAGCGGCACTGTCCCGGGATGCGCCGGATCTCGCCGCTGGGCAGGATAACGTGCACGTATCGGCCCTCCCGGGCGCTCACCTGCGCTCCGGAACCGGCGCTGCGGATGATCTGGCCGCCCTTGCCGGGTTTCAGCTCTACATTGTGAACGAACAGGCCCAGAGGCACGCGTCGCAGAGGCACGCAGTTGCCGGTGCGGGGCTCGGCGTCCGGGCCGCCCATGATCTGCTGCCCGACCTCCAGCCCCTCCGGGGCCAGGATGTACCGCTTCTCGCCGTCCTCGTACTGCACGAGCGCGATGCGGGCGGAGCGGTTCGGGTCGTATTCGATGCTCACCACCTCGGCGGGCACGTCGTCTTTGTCCCGCTTGAAGTCGATCATGCGGTAACGGCGCTTGTGGCCGCCCCCGCGGAAGCGGGACGTCGTGTGCCCGTGGTTGTTGCGCCCGCCGGTCTTTTTCAGCGGTTTCAGCAGCGACTTCTCCGGCTCAGACCGCGTGATCTGAGCGAAGTCGCTCTTCGACATGTTCCGCCGTCCGGGCGTCGTCGGTTTGAGTGATTTCGTTCCCACGATTCTATCCTTCGCGTTTTATGTTCAGTTCGTCAGTAGCCTATGTCGATGGTGTCGCCGGGCCGGAGCCTGACCATGGCTTTCTTCCACTTCGGCGTGCGGCCTACGTTCCATCGGACGCGCCGGGCTTTGCCCTTGACCCAGAGCGTGCGCACGTCCACGACCTTGCGGCCGGGGAACAGTTCCTCCACGGCCTCGCGGATCATGCCCTTCGTCGCGTCCGGGTGAACCTCGAAGTGGTACGTGTTATTGGTCCGAATGTCCGCGACGCTCTTCTCGGTGTGCAGGGGTCTGCCTATGACCATGTGGCTATCCATTGTCGATCACCCCCACGGTCTCGGACTCCTCTTGCGCAAACTCAGGAGCGGCGTCCAGAAACTGCCGGAGCGCCTCCACCGTAAAAACGACCCGTTGCGGCCGGATCACTTCGTAAGCGTTCAAGTTCTGCCAGCGGGTCATCGCGGAGCCCTCGATGTTGCGCGTGCAGCGCCAGAGGGTCTCCTCGTAATCCGGGAGCACTATCAGGAAGGTGCGTTCCACGCCCAGCCTTTTCAGGACGCCCGCCATCTCACGCGTCTTCGACTGCGGGAGTTGCAGCCTGTCTAACGCCAGCACCTCGCCGTCGAGCGCCTTGGCAAGGAAGGCGGAGTAGGTGGCACGGCGGCGGGCCTTCCTGTTCATCTTCTGGCGGAAGTCCCTGGGTCTGGGGCCGTGGGTAACCCCCCCGCCTTTCCAGATGGGGCTCCCGCGGTCGCCGTGTCGTGCACGCCCGGTGTGTTTCTGCCGCCAGGGCTTGCGCCGGCTGCGTATCACCTCATCGCGCGTCTTCGTGTGGGCCGTCCCCACCCGGCTGTTCGCTTCATGGGCCAGCACGGCCTGGCGAATCAGTTCGACGTTCGGCACGCCGCCCAGCGCAGCTTCATCCACCTGAAACTGCTCGACGATGTCGCCGTCGGTATTGTGTACCGGTATTTCCATGGTTATCGTCCTGTGTTGCGCCTCATAGCGCCGGTGATCACTGGCCGGGCGGCCTGGCCGCCGTGCGGACCTTCACGTAACTGCCGTTGCTTCCGGCCACCGAACCTTTCACCAGCATCAGATTGTGTTCCGTATCTATCCGCACGACCTCCAGGTTGCGGATGGTCACCTTCTCGGCGCCCATGTGTCCCGCCATCTTCTTGCCCTTCAGCACGCGAGACGGGGTAGCGCTGGTGCCGATGGAGCCGCCGCGGCGTCCGAACCGGCCGCCGTGTGTCTCCGGCGCGCCGCTGAATCCGTGACGCCTGACGACGCCCGCGAAGCCGCGCCCTTTGCTGACGCCCTGCACGTCCACGTGCGTGACGCCTTCGAAGATGTCCACGCGCAGGTCCTGCCCGGCCTCGGGCATTTCATCCCCGTCCGGGTCGACGTCCGCCAGAACCTTCTTGGGGCTGACGCCGGCCTTGCGGAAGTGGCCCATCAGCGGCTGGGGCGTGTTCTTCGGCTTGGCCTCGTCGAACCCGATCTGCACGGCCTCGGCGTTCTCCTTCTCGCCGCTTTTGACCTGCGTGACGGCACAAGGCCCGACCTGCAGCACGGTGACGGGTATGAGCCGACCTTCGTCGTCGAAGACCTGGGTCATCCCGATCTTTTTGCCGATCAACGTTTTAACCATCTCAGCAACTTCCCGTAGATGCACGCGCTGAACCCGAAACTGCCGACACAATCCCTTCGGAAGCACTTCGGCACCGTTGCGCCGGGCAGACGCCCCTGGCTCCCATAGGGACCGGGGGAAGACGCATTAGAGCATACGCCCCGCGGGTTGTGAATGGAGACAACGAACAACTCGGCGGCCCCGGCAGATCGTTGCGACCTGACCCATCAGGGCTCGACAGGAGGCGCCAGCGGCGCCCTGGCCGACCCACCTACGGGGGTTCCACCCCTCGGCGCGCCGGTTCTATCCACAGCCGCCGACTTGCCAGCCTGCCGACAAGCAGGCTGGTAGACTCTATCCGAAAGCCCGGCCCTCTTCGGCAACTCCGCCGGGCGGCCGACCTTTCGGCCAGAGCCTAAACCTTGATCTTTATCTCCACACCCGCGGGCACTTTGAGGTTGTTCAAAGCGTCCACCGTGTGAACCGTCGGCTCATGTATATCGATCAGCCGCTTGTGCGTCCGAATCTCGAACTGCTCTCGCGACCGCTTATCCACGTGCGGGGAACGCAACACAGTGTATCGCTCGATGTGCGTGGGCAGAAGCACGGGGCCACTGACCCGGGCGCCGGTGCGGATCGCCGTCTCCACAATCTTCTGAGCCGATCGATCCAAGACGCGGTGGTCGTAGGCCTCCATCCGAATCCTGATCCGTTCCTGTGCCACTACTGCGCTCCGCTCTTGCTATTCTCACAAAACAGTACGCGCCACCGACACTGCGGGCGCGAACAGAGGTATTGTAGCGTACAAACCACACAAGTCAAGCGTCGGCGCACCGGACCGGCAGTTTTCGGCGCCCGGTCCAGGAGTGCCTGTCCCGATCTGCGCACCGTCGCTTTCTTGACCCGTGATTAGAGCATACAATGGAGCCGATTGCAAGCGACCATTCCGGTTTTTTCCCCGCTCTTCTTATCCCGCCGAGGCTCACCCCGTGAAGATAGCGCTGGCCCAGCTCAACATGACCGTCGGGGATGTGGACGGCAACGTCCGCAGGGCCCGCGAGGCCCTGCGAGAGGCCGTGCGGCAAGACGCTGACATAGTTGTCCTCCCGGAGCTGGCGCTCTCCGGCTATCCCCCGCAGGACCTGGCCGAGCGCCCGGCGTTCCTGCAGGCCAACGAGGAGGCCGTCGCCCAACTGGCCGATGCGACCGACGGCATCTGCTGCGTGGTCGGACATCTGGGCCGGCCGGACTCCCGCGCTGGACGCCCCGCCGCCAATCGCGCCTCGGTCCTCTGCGACGGCCGAGTAGTCACCACCCGAGACAAGACGCTGCTGCCCACCTACGACGTGTTCGACGAGGCGCGCTACTTTGAGCCGGCCGACGAGAATGGACCGGTCGAGGTCCGAGGCGGCCGGATAGGCCTGACCATCTGCGAGGACGCGTGGAACGATGCGGAATTCTGGCCGCACCAGCGCTACCCCCACGATCCGGTGGAAGATCTGTCGCGTGCGGGTGTTGATTTCCTTATCAACATCGCCGCCTCCCCCTTCTCGGCGGGCAAACAGCAGTTCCGCCGCGCCATGCTCAGCACCACGGCGCGTCGGCACGGACTGCCGCTCTTTTACGTCAGCCTGGTCGGGGGCAACGATCAGCTCATCTTCGACGGACGCAGCCTGGCCATTGACGCGCGGGGGCGGATTGTTGCGGAGGCGGTCGCCTTCCGGGAAGACATGCTTATCGTGGAGAGCGACGCGGAGGGCAGCACGGAGGCACCGCCCGAGCCGGGGGAGACGGAGGAGGTCTGGCAGGCCCTTCTGCTCGGCCTCAGCGACTACGCCCGCAAGTGCGGGTTCTCCGAGGCGGTGCTTGCCCTCAGCGGCGGCGTGGATTCCGCCCTGACGGCCGCGCTCGCCGCCCGGGCGTTGGGCGAGGAAAACGTGACGGCGCTCTTCCTGCCCAGCCGGTTCTCCAGCGAGGCAAGCGCCCGCGACGCACGCGCCGTTGCACGGATCCTGGGTATCGAATTCCACAACCTGTCGATCGAGGACCTGCGCCAGTGCGCTGACAGCACACTGGAGCCGGTCTTCGCGGGGACTGAACCGGGTGTGGCGGAGGAGAACATACAGGCGCGACTGCGGGGGATGCTGGTGATGGCCTACGCCAACAAGTTCGGCTGCCTGCCCCTGGCCACGGGCAACAAAAGCGAACTGGCGGTCGGCTACTGCACGCTGTACGGCGACATGGTCGGCGGACTGGCCGTCATAGGCGACGTGCCGAAAACCACCGTGTACGAACTGGCCCGCTACGCCAACCGCGACGTGGAGGTCATCCCCGAGTCCATCCTAACAAAGCCCCCCAGCGCCGAACTGAAGGAGGACCAGACGGACCAGGACGTGCTGCCCCCCTATCACGTGCTCGACCCCATCCTCCAGCTCTACGTTGAAGAGAACCTCGAATTCGACGAGATAGTCGAGGAAGGCCACGATCCCGAGACCGTCCGGAGCGTGTTGCGGATGGTGGACCGGGCTGAGTTCAAACGCCGCCAGGCGCCCATCACGCTACGTGTCACGCACAAGGCGTTCGGCCTCGGTCGCCGGCTGCCGGTGGCCCAGAACTGGCCGCGCTGACGCGGCCAGCCGCCCTTCCTGTTGACAGCCCAAGCAGCATAATCGTACTATTTTATGGTGCCCGCAGCTTCCGGCGGCGCACCAACCCTGGCTCGGAAAGAGACGATGAAGACGCAATTGCCCGACGCGAAAGGATACTTCGGCGACCACGGGGGGCGGTTCGTGCCCGAGACGCTCATGCCCGCCCTCGAGCAACTGACGGACGCCTACGCCGAGGCCCGTGACGACGAGGAGTTCCAGGAGGAACTGTCCTATTACCTGCGCGAATACGTGGGCCGGCCGAGCCCCCTGTATCTGGCCGAGCGGCTGACCGAACGGGTGGGAGGGGGCCGGATTTACCTGAAGCGCGAGGACCTGAACCACACCGGCGCCCACAAGATAAACAACGCGCTGGGCCAGGCGCTGCTCGCCGTCAGGATGGGCAAGCAACGGGTCATCGCCGAAACCGGGGCCGGTCAGCACGGCCTGGCCACGGCCACGGCTGCGGCCATGTTCGGACTGGACTGCGAGGTGTACATGGGCACGGAGGACATCCGCCGGCAGCGCCCCAACGTCCTCAAGATGAAGCTTCTGGGGGCGCGTGTGATTCCGGTCACGGCCGGTTCCCGCACGCTGAAGGACGCCTGCAACGAGGCTCTGCGCGACTGGATGGGCAGCTTCGAGACCACGCACTACCTGTTCGGCAGCGTGGCCGGCCCCCACCCGTATCCCCTGATGGTGCGTGACTTCCAGACGGTCATCGGCCGGGAATCCCGTGAGCAGATTCTGGAAAAAGAGAACCGACTGCCCGACCTGCTGGTGGCCTGCGTCGGCGGTGGGAGCAACTCCATCGGCCTGTTCTATCCGTTCCTTGACGACCAGTCGGTTCGCATGGTGGGCGTCGAAGCCGGCGGGCGCGGCCTGGCCGCGGGACAGCACGCCGCCACGCTTGTGGCCGGCAAACCGGGCGTGCTGCACGGCGCCCGCAGCTACGTGCTGCAGGACGAAGACGGCCAGACCGGCGAAGTCCATTCCGTCTCCGCCGGCCTGGACTACCCGGGCGTCGGCCCCGAGCACAGCTACCTGAAGGAGACCGGACGCGCCGTCTACACCTCCGTCACCGACGAGGAGGCCATCGAGGCCTTCCAAACGCTCACACGCACAGAAGGGATTCTGCCCGCGCTGGAGAGCGCCCACGCGGTCGCCTACCTGCTCAAGGAGGAAAACCGGCCCGGCGAAGACGAGGTGGTGATCGTGAACCTGTCCGGCCGCGGTGACAAAGACGCCCAGGAGGTCATCCAGATACTGGGTCTGGAGGCGAAGGAAGGAGGGGCCGATGAACAGGATTGACGCCCGTTTCCAGAGTCTGCGCCGGCAAGGCACCGCCGCCTTCATTCCCTTCTTCACCGCCGGTGACCCCGACCCCGAGACGACCGTCGACCTCCTGAAGCGGGTTGAGGAAGCCGGTGCGGACGTGGTCGAACTGGGGTTTCCCTATTCAGACCCCATCGCGGACGGCCCCACCATCCAGGACTCGTACCACCGGGCGTTGCAGAAGGGCGTTCGGGTGAGCCAGGTTTTCGACATGGTGCGCCGGGCGCGCGCCGACTGCGAGCTGCCCATCGTGGCCATGGCCTCCTACAGTCTGGTCTTCCGCATGGGGATGTCCGGGTTCATGGACCGATGTCTCGAAGCGGGCCTGGACGGTGCGACCGTACCCGACTTGCCGGTGGACGAAGCTGAACCATTTTTCAGCATGGCGAACGAGCGCGACTTCCGGCTCATATGCTTCGCCACACCCGCCACCAGCGAGCACCGGCGCAACCTGGTTGTCGAGCACGCGCGTGGGTTTATCTACTACATAGCCGTGCGCGGCATCACCGGGGAACGCGCGGAGCTGCCGGCCGATCTGGTGGACAACATCCAGAGCTTGAAGGCCCGCACGGACGTGCCCATAGCCGTCGGGTTCGGCATCTCGCGGCCGGAGCAGGCATCCGCCGTAGCGCAGCGGGCCGACGGCGTGATCGTCGGCAGCGCCATTGTGCGTCGTCTGGAAGCCGCGGCAGAAGCCGGGGAAGACCCCGTGAGGGCGGGTCTGGACTTCATCCGCGGGATGGCGACCGCCACCAAACAACCGAGCTGAGCCGTCTGGCTTCGGGCCTTCGGCCGCCATTATAATGTGCACATGGATGCCTCACCGACCCCGCTATGGAGGCACAGGTGCGCGTACACTGCCCCGACTGCCGGACCCCCTTCGACGTTCCGCCGGACTCCGACGAGGTGGAATGCCCCCACTGCGGCAACGGCTTCAGCGTCGTGGCGGAGGCGCCCACCCTGACTCACGGACCCGCTGCTCAGCCCGAGAGTACCGATAGCTCGGCCGGCACGGGCCCGCGCATTCGCATCTACTGCCCGGAGTGCCGGAAGGAACTCACCCTCCCAAGGGGGCAGCCCTACGGCAACTGCCCTGCCTGTGGTGCGGACCTTGAGGCCGACCAGGCGGACGAAACGGTCACCGCGGCGGACGACGACCTTCACACCGCCCGCACCATGCCCACCGCGCGCACGGCCGCCACCCAGGGCTACGACGAGCCGGCGGAAGAGGCGCGCGAGTGGCTGGAAATCCACCTGGCCGACAAGTATCAGATACGCGAGTTCGTGGCCCGCGGCGGCATGGGCGCCATCTACAAGGCCCGCCAACTGCAACCCTCCCGCGACGTCGCCCTGAAAGTCATGCTCAGTGGCGCCTTCGCCTCGCCCGCCCAACGCAAGCGTTTCGAGCGCGAGGCACAGGCAATCGCTCAACTGAACCACCCGGCGATTGTCCCCGTTTACGAGTACGGCGAAGTCGGCGGGCAGCCCTATTTCACCATGGAATACGTGGAGGGGCTCGACCTCGCCACATTCTGCCACGTCAACGATCTGGGTCGCCACGAGGTCGCCCGTCTGATGGTCCGCGTGTGCGACGCCGTCCACTATGCCCACGAGCACGGCGTCATCCACCGGGACCTGAAGCCCGGCAACATCATCGTGGACGAGATGAGACGACCGCGGATACTGGACTTCGGGCTCTCCCGGCCGACCGCCGACAGCGCGGAACAGTTCTCCATGCTCACCGCCACGGGGGACTTCCTGGGAACGCCGCGGTACATGGCGCCCGAGCAGACCATCGGCAGGCCGGAGGCCGTGGACCGTCGCACGGACATCTATGCCCTCGGCGTGATGCTCTACGAACTGCTCTGCGGCATACTGCCCTACCCCCTGGACCACGCCCGTGGCCTGGAGGTGTTCGAGTTGATCCGCCACGCTGAACCGATCCGGCCCGGGGCCCTTCACGAGAACTTCTCTCGCGACCTGGAGATCATACTCCTCAAGGCCATCGAGAAGGAAAAGGAACGCCGCTACCAGACCGCCGAGGCGCTGGCGGAGGACCTGGAGAACTTCCTGGCCGACCGCCCCATCAACGCCCGCCCCGCCACACTGGGGTATCGCCTGAGAAAGTGGGGCTGGCGCAACCGCCGCGTCCTGACTCCGGTATTCATATCCGGTGTGATACTCGTGGTCCTGGTCGGCATTTTCAGCGGACGCATCGCCCGCCTCGTCGAGCGCGTGCGCGACCTGGGCCGGAGCGTCGAGACGCGCGAGAGCGAGCTGAAGGGGTTCCTGGCGGGAGCGGAATCCGGCCGCGCGCGGGTGGAAGAGCTGATTGATTCCGGCGAATGGCAAAGGGCACTGTTCGGCGCGGAGTTCTTTGCCGAGAACCTGCCGGATGAGGCCGGCGTGGGCGACCTGCCCCTGCTGGTGCGCCGGCGGGCCGAGGATGCCGTCGCCGAGCAGTTGGGGGAGTTCCAGGCGGCTCTGCGCAACCAGGATTACGAGACGGCACGCACCTACGCCGAAGAGTTGGCGGGACTGTCGGCCGCCTTGCCGGCGCAGTTCGATGAACTCCGCTCCCGTGCCGCCGGGCCCGCCGAGGACTATGCCGGGAGATGCTGGCGCGACCTCCGGGCCGCCGTGGAGCGGTCGTACACCCCCGAGGACGCCACCGCCCGCATACGACAGTTCCTCCACGCCCTGCCCCAGAACCCCCACGAGGAGGAGGCCCGGCAACTGCTGGAGGAGATGCAGGAGAAGACCCCGGAGTTCTACCTTGCCCGTCACGAGGACGCCACGCTCAGAGCCCTGCAAAGCTACCAGTGGGAGACGGCGGCCGATGTCCTCCGCTCGGCCGGCCAACTGCTGGATCAGAACGAGGTGCCGGAAGCCACGGATTGGCGGAGGCGCTTCGGCGAGCTGCGGGCACGGTTGAACTCAGTGATAAGAGCCGACACAGTGAATCAACTCGCCCTCCTGCGCCGCCTCGAAGCGCACGGGGCGTTCCTGAAGGACCTGGTGTTCTCAGCGGACGGCGACCGGCTCGTCTCCGTCGCCCTGCAGTCACCCGCGAAGGTCTGGAACACCGAAGACTGGAGCGTGGTCCATTCACTGGAGTACGAAGGAGAGGCCAGCGCCGGGGCACTCTCACCCGACGGGAACACACTTGCGCTGGGCACGCGCGAAGGCCGCATCATGCTCTGGTCGCTGGCAGATGGAGAGTTGCTGACTTCATTGCGCGGCGACGGCGGCCGCGTGAAGGATCTGATGTTCCTGCCTCGAGGCGACACCCTCATCGCGTCCCACAGGACGGCGGTCTCCGCCTGGAACGTTTCCAGCGGCACAGCCCTGGAGGAACCGACATTCCCGGGACAGGCGCCGGCGGCCCTGTCGCCGGACGGCCGGGTGCTCGCGGCCGCGCAGGGAGAGGCAGGCATCGCCTTTTGGAACAACGAAACGGGCCGACGAGAGCAACTGCTGGAGGTGGCCGGTCCCCGCCTGGTGGAGTTCTCCCCGGACGGCTCAACGCTCGCGGTCATCCACAGGCCCGAGGACTCCGAACAGCCGGTCGGTCGGCTGTGGGACGTCGGGAGCGAAAGCTGGCAGGCCGAGTTCACCCCCAGCCGGGTGCGGGTGCTCACGATGCTCTTCTCGCCGGACGGGCGGATGCTGGCGACGGTCACCGGCGGCGTTGAGCAGAAGTTCGTGGCCTTCTGGAGCGTGCCGGACGGTCGGGACCTCGGGCGGCTGGAACTGGACGATACGCCCTGGACCGCCGCCATCCGCCCCGATTGTCGGCAGCTCGTTGTAGGTCACAATAACGGGCGTATCTCAGTCTGGGGCCTGCCGGGCGGGGCCAATGAGGGCGCGGCGGTTGAACGGACCGACCGCTGAAGCTATAAGGATAGATTGAGTCCGATGAGACATCCCCGCGGAAAGGCATGGAACAATGACGCCAGTGTACAATGCGCGCGAAGTTCTGGAGATGGCCTGTCAGATCGAACGCAACGGCGGACGCTTCTACCGGCAGGCCGCCCTCAAGGCCGAGGACGAAAATGTGCGCGCCGTCCTGAACGGTCTGGCCGAGATGGAAGAGGACCACGAGGACCTGTTCGAGGCCCTGCAGGAAGACCTGTCCGATGACGATGTCCCCCTGCCGGCCTACGATCCCGAGGACGACGTCGCTCACTACCTCCGAGCCGCCGCGGACACGCACGTTTACAACGTTTACCGGGACTGCCCCGATGCCATGGCGGATGTCGCTTCCGCCGCCGAAGCGTTGGAGAGGGCCATCCAGTTCGAGAAGGACACCGTCTGCTTCTTCCTCGGCGTTCGGGACATGGTGCCGGAAGGCCTCGGCCGCGCGGAGGTGGACCGACTGATCCGCGAAGAGATGGACCACATCACCCAACTGAGCCGGCAGATGGACCAGTTGGCCGGCGAGTAGGCAACCTAAGCACGAATCCGTAACGTTGACAGGCGTCCTCCTTCTGCGGTAGAATTTGAACGTTCGCCTGATCCCGAGAGTTCGGGCATTATCTTCGCTCTGCGTCTCCATTTCCCGAACGATCCCCCATTCCGCTCCGGCGACGGCGTGTTTTCGCGTCGCGGAACTGGACCGGGATTGAGTTCGTGGCCGGACGCATCCTCTCCTTCAGGTCAGCCTCGTTTGAACGAGCACACGGAGGATACACAGCATGGCGGTTCCAAAGAGAAGAACCAGCAAGTCGCGCAAACGAAAACGCCGAACCCACTGGACTCTGGATGAGCCCAACATCCCCAAGAGCCAGAAGGTGCGGGCCGAGGGCACGCGGTCGAAGAAATTCTTCTGCAGCAACTGCAGCCAGGTCAAACCGCCCCACTCGGTCTGCCCCAACTGCGGCTACTACCGCGGCCGTTCGATGATCGAGGTGGAGCGATAGGCGGAACTGCGCCCATGAACGCCTCCGACCAGGATATCTCGCGGGTTGCCCCGCTGTCCGGCACCGCCCGCATAGCCGTCGACGCCACCGGTGGAGACGCGCACATGCAAGAGCGGATCAACGGTGCCCTGGAGGCGGCTGCGAAGTACCCGGACATCGAGGTCATTCTGTGCGGACCTCGGGCGGAAGTGGAGCAGAGCGTCCGCGCGGCGGATTCTCGCCCGGACAACCACCGCATCGTCGATGCCCCGGAACGCATCGGCATGCACGAGTCCCCCGTCCAGGCCCTGCGGGGCAAGCCCGACTCATCAATCGCCGTCGGCATCGCCTTGCTGGCTGACGGGGAGGCGGACGCATTCGTGAGCGCCGGCAACACCGGCGCCGTCGCCGCCGCTGCCACTCTCAAACTGGGCAGACCCGAGGGTGTCCACAGGCCCGGTATCGCCGCGCCGATGCAGGTGCTGGACTACCCCGTCGTGGCCATCGACGTCGGCGCCAACGTTGACTGTAAACCCATTGCGCTGCTGCAGTACGGCATCATGGCCAGCGTCTTCGCCCGGGAGGTCATCGGGATCGGGAACCCCCGCGTCGGACTGCTGAACGTGGGCGAAGAAGCAAGCAAGGGAAAC
This sequence comes from Candidatus Brocadiia bacterium, assembly GCA_046483385.1. Lineage (GTDB taxonomy): Bacteria > Planctomycetota > Brocadiia > SM23-32 > SM23-32 > B1Sed10-231. The sequence goes on from JAWODG010000026.1 coordinate 83,791, forward strand.
GAGTTAACCAAACAGGCTTATGGCCTGTTGAACGAAGCCGATCTCAACTTCGTCGGCAACATCGAACCGGACAGGTTCTTCCACCACGGCTGCGACGTGTTGGTCTGCGACGGGTTCGCGGGCAACGTCCTGCTGAAATTCGGGGAAAGCATGATCCTGCGCCTTGTCGAGTGGCTGCGCGAGCAGGTGGGAACGCGGCTGCGCTACAAGATAGGAATGGGCCTGTGCAAGGACCTGTTCCGCCACTTGAAACACTGCGGCGACTACTCCGAATACGGCGGGGCGCCCCTTCTCGGGGTCAACGGCGTTACCATCATCACACACGGGACGTCCGACGCCCGGGCCATGCGGAATGCCATCCGCGAGGCGCGCAGCTTCGTCGAGCATCACGTGAGCGCCCACATCGCCGAAGCTATTCTCCAGGACGAGGCCCGGCGCAGCGTCTCGGCCTGACAGCCCCCTCACCAACCCCCATTCGAAAGACCGCAATATGCATACCGCTGAACACTTGCCGGTCGAGGTGGCCGGAGTTGGCAGCTACCTGCCGGAACGCGTTCTGAGCAACTTCGACCTGGAAGAGATGGTTGACACTTCGGACGAGTGGATCGTCCCCCGCACCGGGATCCGGGAGCGCCGCATAGCCGCGGAGGACCAGGCAACCAGCGATCTGGCCGTTGCCGCCGCCCGGGACGCGCTGGCCAGGGCCGGCCTGACGGCCGAGCAGCTTGATGCCGTGCTGGTCGCCACATGCACGCCCGACCACCTCTTCCCCGCCACCGCGTGCCTCGTGCAGGACGCCATCGGCGCCACCAATGCCATGGCGTGCGACCTCGAGGCCGCCTGCAGCGGGTTCGTCTACGGCTTTGTGTACGCCTCCGGGTTGATAGCCTCCGGGATGGCGCAGAACATCCTTGTTATCGGCGCCGAGACCCTCTCACGCGTCACCGACTACACCGACCGCCGCACCTGCATCCTGTTCGGCGACGGCGCGGGTGCCGCCATCCTGCGACCATCCCAAAACGGCGGCCGGATGCTGTATGCCGAGCTCGGGGCCGACGGTTCCCGACCCGAGATACTGGAGATCCCCGCCGGAGGCACCCGCCTGCCCGCTTCCCACGAAACGGTGGACGCACGCAGGCACTACATGCAGCTTCAGGGACGCGAAGTCTTCAAGCTTGCCGTCAACAAGCTTATTGAGCTGATGCAGCGTATCCCGGAGCGTGCCGGCGTGTCGCTCGACGACATCAAGATGGTGCTCCCCCATCAGAGCAACGTGCGCATCATCAAGAGCGCCCTCGAACGGTCCGGGCTGGAACTGGAAAAGGCATACATGAACATCGACAGCGTCGGCAACACCTCCGCCGCCTCCATTCCGCTGGCTTTTGCCGAAGCCGTGGAACGCGGAGAACTGGAACGCGGCGACCTGGCTCTGCTGCTGGCTTTCGGCGGGGGGCTCACCTGGGGTTCGGCGCTCTTCAGATTCTGAAACTTCGAGCAGGGACTGAACATGGACAGCATCGCACTGCTCTTCCCCGGTCAGGGGGCACAGACCGTAGGAATGGGCCGGGACATCGCCGAGATGTCCCCGCCGGCCCGCCAGACCTTCGATGCCGCCAACGAAACGCTCGACATGGAGCTGGACCGGCTCTGCTTTGAAGGCCCGCAGGTGGAACTCTCCCGCAGCGACGTGGCCCAGCCGGCCATCCTGACGGTCAGCGTGGCCACGTTGCGAGCATTGGAAGATGCCGCCGGGGGGCTGCCGCCCGTGGCCGGCACCGCTGGCCTGAGCCTGGGGGAATACAGCGCCCTCGTGGCCGCCGGCGCCCTCGAGTTCCGGGATGCCGTGGGCCTCGTCCGCAAGCGGGGTCTGTACATGCAGGAGGCCTGCGACGCCAACCCGGGCACGATGTACTCGGTGCTCGGGCTCGAGGACGAAGAGGTCGAGGACGCCTGCACCGAGGCCCGGGGCCGCAGCAACGGGCTGGTGTGGCCTGCCAACTACAACTGCCCCGGTCAAGTCGTCATCAGCGGGCAGGAGAAAGCCGCCGCGTACGCCGCGGAAATATGCGATGAGATGGGCGCCCGCCGGGTCATCCAACTGGACGTTGCCGGCGCCTTCCACACCCGGTTGATGGAACCGGCGCGGGATAAGCTGGCCATCGAGCTTGAGAACGTGGAGATCAGCGAGCCCCGCTACCCCGTCGTTTCCAACGTGACCGGGGAACCGAACCGTGACCCGGACAGGATACGGGAGCTGCTGGCTCTGCAGGTCACCAGCTCTGTCCGGTGGGCCGACGGCATGCGGTGGCTGGCCGGACAAGGCATCACCGACTACCTGGAGGTCGGCCCGGGCAAGGTTCTGAGGGGACTCCTGAGACGAATAGACCGGAGTCTGAACTGCCAGAGCGTGAACACTGCGGAGGACGTCACCGAGACAGCCGACACACTTTGAGGGGAGGACACGACGTGAGTATTCTTGAAGGCAAAACAGCGCTCGTGACGGGGGCCTCGCGGGGCATCGGCCGCGCCATTGCCCTGCGGCTGGCCCGCGACGGCGCCAACATTGCCGGACTCGACATTAAAGCGGAACTGCTGGAGGAGACCGGCGCCCTGGTCCGCGAGCAGTCGGTGGCGTTCCTCCCCATCACGGCTGACGTAACTGACTTCGACGAAATGAAGGAAGCCGTGGGCCGGGTCACCGATTCCTTCGACAGCCTCGACATACTGGTCAACAACGCGGGCATCACGCGCGACAACCTGCTCATCCGGATGAGCGACGCGGACTGGAAGGCGGTCCTGTCGGTCAACCTCACCGGGGTGTTCAACGGCGTTAAGGCCGTCGCCCGGCCGATGATGCGACAGCGGAGCGGGCGCATCGTGAACATCGCCAGCGTGGTGGGGATGATCGGCAACGCCGGGCAGGCCAACTACTCTGCCAGCAAAGGAGGCGTCATTGCCCTGACCAAGACGGCCGCGCGGGAGCTGGCGTCCCGCAGCATAAACGTCAACGCCGTGGCGCCGGGCTTCATCCGCACGGCGATGACCGACGAGTTGAGCGACGAGGCCCGCGAAGGGGCGCTCGCGCAGATCCCGTTCGGGCGCTTCGGCGGACCGGAAGATGTGGCCGCCGTTGTAGCCTTTCTGGCCGGCCCTGACGCATCTTACCTGACGGGACAGGTCGTGAGGGTGGACGGCGGCATGGTCATGTAGAGCTCCCTCGGGCGCTTGCAAGACCGGGCTTCGGCCCATTACAATGCAGCGGTCTAAGGCACCGTCTCATCACGCCAGATCGCGCCGGCCCTTCACTCGAGAAGGCGGGCGCAACTACTTTTCTTTACAGACACCGGGAGGTGCAGAAGTGGCTGACGATGTCAGAGAACGGGTGATCAAACTGATTGCCGAACGCATGGACGTCGATCCGGATCAGATCACGGACGACACGCATTTTGTCAACGACCTCCAGTCCGACTCCCTGGACATGGCGGAACTGGTCATCGACCTGGAGGAAGAATTCGACCTCAGCATAAGTGACGAGGAAGCCCAGCAGATCGAGACCGTGGGCCAGGCCATTCAGCACATTGAAGAAAGCCAGCAATGACCGATAGACGGGTCGTCGTAACGGGTATCGGCGTCATCTCGCCGGTGGGCAACAGCAGGGAGACTGCGTGGCCCGCCATCCGGGAGGGTCGCAGCGGAATTGACCGTATCACGGCCTTTGACACGTCCGAGTACAGCGTGCACATAGCCGGTGAAGTCACGGATTTCGATCCGCTGGACTACTTCACCAAGCGGGAGCTGAACCGCCTCGACCGGTTTGTGCAGTTCGCCCTGGTGGCCGCCGACCAGGCGCTCGAAAGCGCCGGTCTGGATGTCGAGCAGGAGGATCCCGCCCGCGTCGGGGCGTATATAGGCACGGGCATCGGTGGCCTTCACGAGATCGAGGCCCAGCACACGCGGCTGCTGAAAAGCGGCCCGAACCGCACCAGCCCGCTGATGATACCCAAGCTGATGACCAACGCCGCCGCCGGCCAGGTCGCCATGCGCTACAGCCTTCACGGACCCAGCATGTCCGTCTCCAGCGCCTGCGCTTCCGCCTCTCACGCCATAGGCGAGGCCTGCGACTGCATCCGCAACGGCATGGCGGAGGTCCAGATTTGCGGAGGTTCGGAAGCCGCTGTCACCCCGATGGGCCTCAGCGGCTTTCAGCAGATGAGGGCCCTTTCAACCCGGAACGACGACCCGCCCCACGCAAGCCGCCCCTTCGACGCCAACCGCGACGGCTTCGTCATGGCGGAAGGGGCCGGCGTGCTTATCCTCGAGGAACTGGAACACGCCCGGAAGCGCGGCGCCCCCATACTGGCCGAGATCGTCGGATACGGCGCCAGCAGCGATGCCTACCACATCACTCTGCCCGAACCGGACGGACGCGGCGCCGCGCGCGCCATGGCCAATGCCCTGGCCGACGCCGGCATCGAACCCGCCGACGTGGACTACATAAACGCCCACGGCACCGGCACTCCGGCCGGCGACGACGTGGAGGCAAAGGCGGTCGTCAGCGTATTCGGTGACGAGGCGGACAATCTGGCCATCAGCTCCACCAAAAGCATCTTCGGCCACCTGCTCGGCGCATCCGGCGCGCTGGAGAGTGCCGTCTGCATCTGGGCCATGCAGGACGGCGCCGCGCCGCCGACCATAAACCTTGACGACCCCGACCCGGAATGCTGCGGACTCAACTTTGTGCCGCATGAAGCGCAGGAGCGCGAAATAGATGTCGCCGTCAATAACTCCTTCGGGTTCGGAGGCCATAACGTCTCGCTCGTGCTGCGCAAGTTCACCGGCTGACGCAGTTTGCGCGACTCCCCTCGGGGCACGACATGGCAAACGCCCCCGTCCGAGTTGCCCACATCATCACCCGGATGATTCTGGGCGGCGCCCAGGAAAGCACCCTCGCCATCTGTGACGGCCTGCGCCGCCGCTCAGGGTGGGACCCGGTGCTTATCACCGGCCCCCCGCTCGGCCCGGAGGGAGAACTGCTCAGCGAAGCCACTCGCCGGAACGTCCCCCTCATCCTCGTGCCCGAGATGCGGCGCGAAGTGCATCCGTGGCGGGACACCGTCGCGTTCCTCAAGCTGGTCCGCATCCTGCGCCGAGCCCGACCGACGATCGTCCACACCCACAGTTCCAAGGCCGGCGTGCTCGGCCGTCTGGCGGCTCACGCCGCTCGCGTCCCGCTCATCCTTCACATGATCCGCGGCCTCCCCTTCCACCCGTACGCCTCGCCGACGGCCAACGCGGTGTTCTTCACCGCCGAGCGCATCGCCGCCCGGGTGACGGACCACTTCACCGCCGTCGGCAGCGTCATGGCCGACAAGGCCGCCGAGGCCGGACTCGGCGACCCCGACGACTTCACGGTCATACGCAGCGGCATCGACCTGAGCGCTTACGAGAATGTCCGTCGCCACCGCGAGGAGGCCCGGCGCCGTTTCGGCTTCGCTCCCGACGACGTGGTCATCGGCAAGGTCGCCCGGCTGTTCGAGCTGAAGGGCCACCGCTTTCTCATCCGCGCCGCCCCGCGGATCGTGGACCGCTGCCCCACCGCGCGCTTCCTGTTCCTCGGCGAGGGCATACTTCGGGAGGAACTCGAGGCGCTGGCCGACCGCCTCGGCGTGCGGGACCGCATCACTTTCGCCGGTCTCGTGCCGCCTAACGAGATACCGGCGCTCGTCGGCGGCATGGACGTGCTCGTCCACACCTCGCTGCGGGAAGGGCTGGCGCGCGTTCTGGTGCAGGCACTCCTCTGCGAAACGCCGGTCGTCACGTACGACCTGGACGGCGCACCGGAGGTCATCATCGACGGCGTCACGGGCCGACTCGTGCCCGGCGAATCCGTCGATGAACTGGCGGACGCGGTCATCTGGACGATTCAGCATCCGGAGCAGGCACGGGCGATGGCCCGCGAGGGACGCCGCCGCTTCGCGCGCGAGTTCAGCGTCCAGAACACCATCGAAACAACCCAGGCGCTCTACCGGGGACTGCTGCGGCGGCACGGACTGCCCGTTCCCCTCACCAGCCTTCCTCCCCGATGAGCTGCACGAACACGCAATCACCAAGCGCCCGCTCCCTGATTTCGCCGCTCCGATCGCGCCAGTAGGCGGTCAGGACCTGGTGATGCCGGCTGCCCACGGGCGCGATGAGGCGCCCATCGGAACCCAGCTGCTCCAGCAACGTCTCCGGGCGGTGCGGCGCCCCCGCTGTCACGAGGATGCGGTCGAACGGCGCCTCCCCGGGCCACCCCAGCGACCCGTCCCCCACCCTGTAGAACACATTGCCATAGCCCAACCAACCCAGTGTCCGCTGCGCCCTCTCGCTCAGTTCCGGCACCCGCTCGACAGTGAACACCTCGTCCGCCAGTTCGGCCAGAACCGCGGTCTGATACCCGGACCCCGTTCCCACCTCCAGTACCCTCTCCCGCCCCGCCAGGTGGAGCTTCTCGGTCATCAGCGCCACGATGAAGGGCTGGGAAATGGTCTGCCCGTGCCCGATGGGCATGGCCCGGTCGGAGTAAGCCCGCGAACGGTCGCCGGGGCGCACGAACTCCTCCCTTGGCACCCGGCGCATAGCGTCCAGAACACCCTCGTCGCGTATCCCGCGCCCGGCGATCTGGCGTTCCACCATGCGCTCGCGTGCACCTTCATGATCTGTGCGCGCCGGGGTCATTCCGCCGCCCCCGAAATGCCGTTTTCTGTTTCGCAGCCGGTTCCCATGTTGTAAGATAAAGACCTTGCCAGAACTCCGAAATACGCAGAGGACGAAATGAGCGCCAAACTCGAAACGAGAACCTTCGTCTTCAGCACGGAAGCCGAGATGGACGTCGTCGACGTCACCAAGGACGTCGCGGACATCCTCAGCGAGGTCGAAGTCTCGGACGGCACGGTCACCGTCTTCGTGCCCGGCTCCACCGGCGCCGTCTCCACCATGGAGTACGAACCGGGGCTGGTCAAGGACATGAAGGAGCTGTTCGAGAAGATAGCCCCGAAGGACCACTACTACCACCACGAGGAACGCTGGCACGACAAGAACGGCCACAGCCACGTGCGCGCCAGCATGATCGGTCCCTCGGTGGTCATCCCGTTCCGGGACAAGCGCCTGATGCTCGGCACCTGGCAGCAGATCGTGTTTTTCGACTTCGACGTGCGCGCCCGCGAACGCGAGCTGATCGTCCAGATAATCGGCGAGTAGCCGCGTGCTCGGGCGCAGGATGCGCCACCCGTCGCATCCCGGCAGCATCGGGCAGGCATTGCGGCTTGACGCCGGGCGGCGCGACGCTATAATCGCCTTTCAGGTCGGGGCGTGGCCCAGTCTGGCTTAGGGCGCTACACTGGGGGTGTAGAGGTCCCCGGTTCGAATCCGGGCGCCCCGACCATCCTGCAAAACGAGCCCTTCGGCGATTACGTCGAAGGGCTTTCTCCATACAGGGCAAAGACTTACGTCAATCAGCCGATAGTTCAAACAGAGGATTTCGAGGATCTGGCGTTTCTCGGGACCATCTGACGTATTCCACGTCTCAGCCAGGGTTTGTGATAGTTCAAACACCTTGACGGCCAGATCGGCGTGCTCGCTCTGCTGGCGGCCCTGGGCCTCGATCTGGAGGGTCAGTTTCGCCTCCCGGTCGCGCAGTTCACGGTGCTTGGCAGCGAACGTCTCCCGGTCGATCTCATCCAGCAGGCGCATGTCCAGTAGCCGGTCCTTCTGGCGCCTCACTTCCACGAGTTGCCGTTCGATCCGCTCGTGTCGCTTGATCCCTGCCTTCTGGGTCTCCTTCGTCTTGGCCCGCAACGCCTTCGCGATCCATCGCCGGACGCTGGCGTCCTCTATCTTCAGGCCCTGGAACATCTCCATCACCTGCTCGTCGAGGTCGGCTTCCGTGACCCGAACGCGTGGGTGCCCGTCGGCGGTGTAGCGCGTGCAGCGGTAGTAGCGGTAACCTTCGGGCCCGACTTGAGCTGCCTCGTCTTGACCTCGACGCAGATTGGCCGACCGCAGTGCACGCACTCGACCAACCCGCTGGCGTAGACGCTCTCGTGGCTGGCGTAGGTGGCGTCGCAGAGCAGGACCTGCACCCGCTCGAACAGGCACCGCTCCACCTGCGGCTCTTGCGTTCCGGGATGCCACTCGTCGTGCCAGCGCACCTCGCCGATGTAGGAGCGGTTCGGGGAGCGTCGATGCTGGCGGAGAACGGCCGTAGAAGGGGACGCAGGTGGCTGGCTTACTCGTCGGGTGGCCGGCTGGAGAGGTCGAGATGCCCCCGTGACCGCCTGGTGCTGCGTATGTCAGCGTCGAGGCGCTGCTTGATGGCCTCTTCGCCTAGCTTCTCGGCCTGATCGCGCGTCAGACTGCCGCACGCCTCCTGGACGGCCTGGGGGATGGCCGCGTAAGCTTCCTGGAAGAGCTCATCGCCAGGCTGGGGATCGGCAGTGTCCGGCCTGTAGAACTCGACGTCGAAGTCTTCATGCCACCTGCGCACTACGGTTTGAGCCCACGCGATGGCGTTCTCGTTGTCCTCGGACGTGATCTCGTAATCGTCGACGTGCGGCGCCTCCACGGGCTGCTCCACCCCGCGTCCGTCGGGCGTCCGCTGCTTGCACCGCGGGCACCACGGCACCTTGCGGCCCGCGTTCGCCCAGTAGCGGCCCCTCTTGACCCGACGCGACACCGTATCCCGGTCCAACCTGCAATGTGGCTGCTCCCGTGCACGACGACTGAACTCGCGGAAGGACACGAACTCCACCCCATCGGCGCCGCAGCTCGGACAGTGGGTGCGCGTCCAGAGTCTCGGTGGACGGTTTGTCTTCCTCTTGGCCTCAAGCGTGGCTTCTGGCCCCGCCGGCGGGGTCCGCGGTGGCACCTTGGGAAGGTTCTCGGCTTCCTTCTGGGGCGCGCCCCCGCGCTCACCGGCATTCCGGTCTCCAGTACGCGCCGCGCGGCGGTTGCGGTTGTAATCGAGGATGAGCTTCAGCCATTTGCGGCGTTCCTTGTACTCGGACCGGCCAGTCCTTCTGTTTTCCCGCTGGATGCGGGAAGGCTGAAGGGGCTGCTTCAGGCACGCTTCCAGGAGGGCCAGCTCCTCATCGTTCAGATCCGGCGGCTCGTTGGCGTCCAGAAGGCGCTGGATAAGAGGGTGGTCAGACCAGTCCGACGGCATCTCCGGCTCCCGTGTCCGGTCCCGGGAAGGGGACGTGCGGAGCAGGCGGCCGGGATACCCGCGCTTCCCGCTGCAGACGGTAGCCCCGCACATGGATGCTCACATCATATCCGTCAGAACAGCGTGCCGGAAGTTGACAGAGCATCTTTTGGCCAGCTTAATGCGCGTTGGAAAGGGGTCCAGTGGGTGGGGCGTTCAACGCGGTCACATCCAGTTCTCCTGCGGCTGCTACGACCGGGGGCGTTGATGCGGACCGGGACCGCTGTCCGCCGCCTGCCTCGTGTGCTCCGAGCGCCACGATCCGGGGGTCAGCCCGGTCAGTTCGCGGAAGCGCCGGTAGAAGTACTTCTCGTTCCCGTAGCCGCAGGCGCGGGCGACAACGCTGACCTTCAGGTCAGTCTTCGCCAGCAGCCGTTTCGCCCGCTCAAGGCGCAGCGACTGGATGTAATCGATCGGTGTTGTGTCAAGTTCCTGCCTGAACGCCGCGAGCAAGACCTGGCGGCTGACGTGCAGCCGGTCGGCGAGGCCGCTCACGTTGATGCCGGTGTCCAGAAGTGACACCAGCAACGCTCTGGCCTCGCGAACGAGACGCTCCCGTGAACTTCCGCTTTGCCGGGTCCCGGTGAAGCCGCGGCAGGCGGAGACCAGCTCGAACAGCAGGGAAAGCGCGCGGTACGGTTCACGGTCCTCGCGGCGCGCGTAGAACTCGAACATCGCCTGGAAGCAGCGGATGGCACGCTCCGGCTCGACCGGCCGCAAGGTCTGGCGGCTCGGGGTGAAGCCGACGGCGCGGGCCAGGGGCTCCGCGCCCTCTCCGGCGAGTTTCATCCAGTAGAAGTGCCACGGATCGTCCGGATCTTCGCCGAAATCGTGGGCTATCCCCGGCCAGACGCAGAACATGTCGCCCGGGCCGATCCGGAAGGAGCCGTTCCCCGAGGCAAAGGTCCCGTGCCCGCGCGTGACGAGATGCGGGTACAAGGCATCAAGCACCGCCGAGCGACGCGACCCGCCGTAGCCGGTAAGCTCACCCACGGTGTCCGCCCAGACGGCGGCCCCCCGCAGCCCCTCGGGGCGGGGCCACACGTGCGCGACGACCTGCTCTTCAGCCATGTCAAAAGGTTACCATATTCTCACAGAAAGTGACCTTGATCGCGTTGTGCCAGGTCCTCGTAGGCCCTAAACTAAACTACCGCCCGCAGCGGCAGTGTCAAATAGCAACCTGCGTTCCGCTGGATCGGACTACTGCTACTCGCCGTGCGAGAGGAAGCGCCGCTTCCCCAGGCATCGACGGCCCAGGAGCGAAAAGCGATGGCCGGACATCCCCGTTTCCTCGTCTTCTGCGTCGACCAAATGCAGGCCGCGTGCATGAGTTGCGTGGGACATCCGGACGTCCGGACCCCGAACCTGGACCGACTGGCGAGCGAGGGCACGCTCTTCTCTCGCACCTACTGCGAAAACCCCGTCTGCACACCGTCCCGCGTCAGCATCATGACAGGGCTCTCGTCACGCCAGCACGGCGTCTACACCAACGGATCGATGATCCCCTCGGACGTGCCGACCGTGCCCTCCGTGCTGCGCGAGGCGGGCTACCGCACGAAGTCCGTCGGCAAGCTGCACCTGCAGCCATGGAGCCATGAAAGCTCCCCGGAGTCGCATGGTAATATACCGGAGGGATACTTCGGCTTCGAGAGTTGCGACTTCGTAGCCGGTCACGTGCACTACGTGCGCGGGGACTACCGCGAATGGCTCATCCGGGAGCACCCGGAGTGGGCGAAGGACCTGGTCAAGCGCAGACACGAGGACATCTGGTCCTACTATGAGGACGAGGACGCGCACGTGCCGTCCAGCAGGCTCTGCCGAACCTGGCGGATGGAGGTCCCGCCGGAGCTGCACTACAACAACTGGATCGCCGACCGCTCCATCGACTACATCAAGGGACTGGACGATGACGAGGAGTTCTTCCTGTGGTCTTCATTCCCTGACCCCCACCACCCGTTCGCCGCCTGTAAGCCGTACAGCGAGATGTATGACCCGGACGAGATCGAGCTGCCGGCGAGTTGGGCGGAGCCGACGGAGGACATGCCGGACATCCCCCGCTGGCAGCACGGCATCGACCTGGACGACTGGGACGAGCGAGGCCTGCGGGAGATGCTGGCGCAGACCTACGGGATGATCTCCCACGTCGACGACAACGTCGGCCGCGTGATGGAGGCCCTGCGCGAGACCGGCCGCGACGAGAACACCGTTGTCGTCTTCATGGCGGACCACGGCGACTACCTGGGCGGCCACCACCTGATCTGCAAGGGCATGCTGCCCTACGAAGAGCTGGTGCGCGTGCCCTACCTATGGCGCGCGCCCGGCGGCGCGGTGGGACAGGAGATATCGGAGCCGTGCAGCCTGCTGGACTTCGCCCCGACGGTGCTGAATTACGCGGGGGTGCCGCTGGAGAACCTGATGCCGGCCCCCAGCCGGGGCACCGGCCCGTGGCACTATGCGCAGGAAGTCATCGAGCCGTGGTTCCACGGTGTCGACCTGCGGGAAACGCTCGAGACCGGCTCCGAACCCGACCGCCCGCCGTTGATCATCGCCAAGGAGGAAAACCGATTCCCCGAGCACCTGGGCATGGAGCGCGCCGTGCGCGGGCGGACGCTGGTGACGGAGCGCTACAAGCTGGCAATCTTCGCCCGGCCGGGTAACAACGCGCTCTACGATCTGCAGGAAGACCCCCACGAGTTACATAACCTGTGGAACGAACCCGCCGCGCGGGACGTGAAACTGCAACTGCTGGAGACCTGCGCCCGGCGCAGCGCCTGGACCGAATACCCCGGCCGGGGCCGCATTGGAGGAGCCTGACCATCAGCACTAACGAGAAGACGACCATACGATTCACCGACGAACGCGCCGAGTTCGAGCGCGAGCTGGACGAATACTACTCCACCTACCCGACCGACATGTCGGAGGTGGAGGCGGAGATGGACCGCGTCAGTGCGGAGCACCCGGAGTGGGGCCCGTGCCGCCGGAAGGCGATAATCTACGAGACGGTCGCCGAGCTCTGCCCGGTCAAGGTCTTCCGCCACTTCCCGTTCTACTACGAACTGGACACCGGTCTGCCACGGCACCGTTGGGGCAGCCACCGGGCTGATCTGGGCGGTCTCGGCGGGTGGCTGATGCGGCAGCCGAAACAGATGGACCTGAAGGACCGGGCCGCCGAACGCCTCGCCACGGCCTGGTGGGAGTTGGGCCTATCGTCCGCCACGCCCGTCTTCGACTTCGACCACCATTGCCCCGGCTACGACAACGTCCTGCGGCTCGGCCTGAACGGCATCATCGCGCAGGCGGAGGACCGCCTGGAACGGGGCGCGGACGAACGGGGACGCGACTTCCTGGAGGGGGTTGTCATCGGCAACCGATCCCTTATCCGCATAGCGGAGAGATTCTCCGACGAGGCCAAAGGGATGGCCGCCCGGGAGGACGACACGCGAATCCGGCAGCGCCTGGAGAAGATGGCGGGGATGGCCCGCCGCGTGCCGGCTCTCCCCGCGGAGACCTTCCACGAAGCTCTGAACGTCATCCTGTTCATGCGCCAGGTCCTCGGGGGGCTGGAGGGATTGGGGCAGAGCATACTGGGTCACCTGGACCGGATGCTCGGCCCCTACCTGGAGGGCGACCTGGAAGAGGGACGCCTGACGATGGAGGAGGCTGAAGACCTGATTCAGCCCTTCCTGGCCATGACGGACGTGAAGTTCAACATCCGCGAAGAGCCGCGGGAGACCTCCACCACCGTCATGGTCGGCGGCTGCGACCGTGACGGGACGCCCGTCTTCAACGATGTCACGCGCCTGATCGTCGACGCCTACCGGACGCTGGAACTGGTGAACCCCAAGCTGAATGCGCGTATATCGCTGCGCCATCCCGACGAGTATTTCGAACTTCTGGCCGAGCTGAACGCCGAAGGCCGGAACGTGCTGGCGTTCTTCAACGACGACGTGCTGATCGAGGCGAACCAGCGGATGGGCAAGGCGGTGGAGGACTGCCGCCTGTATGTAAGCGGCGGTTGCCAGGAGAACGTGCTGCAAAACACGGAGATCAACAGCCGGGCCTCCATCTACCTGAACCTGGCGCAGGTTTTCCTTATGGGATTCTTCCCGGAGCGATGGGCGGACTACACCGGGGAGGCCGGCATCGAGCCCGAGACCTACGAGGGCGCACAGAGCTACCAGGAGTTCCACCGGCGCTTCTTGGGCAACCTGGAGGCGGTGGTGGGCGAGCGCATCGACACCCGCAATCGCACGGAGAAGGAGGGCTGGTGGTATAACCCGTGCCCGCTGCATTCCTCCACGCTGGACGACTGCATCGAGAACGCGCTGGATATGATGGACGGCGGCACGCGCTATGCCGGCGCCAGCGTCTCGCTGATCGGCGTGGGCACGCTGGTGGACTCCCTGCGAGCGGTCCGGCACCTGGTCTACGAGCGGGCAGACACCACGCTGCAGGAGCTGGCCGACGCCCTGGACGCGGACTTCGAGGGCCGGGAGCCGCTGCGGCAGTACCTGGTGAACCGTCTGCCCAAGTACGGCACCGACGTCCCGAAGATTCGGCAGTTCTCCGCCCGCCTTTTCTCGGACCTCGCGCGTGTCAGCTCCGGCCGGCCGAACACCCGCGGCGGTCGCTACGAGGCCAGTGTCTTCGTCTACCGGGCCTTCGTGTGGATGGGCAATCGCACCGGCGCCACGCCGGACGGGCGGCGCGCGGGCGAGCCGCTCTCCCAGGGGATGGGTCCCAGTCCGCTGGCGCTGGGTCAGGATGCGGCCGTCACCACCGTGCTCTCCTCACTGGAGCCGCTGGAGCTGGAGGACTATCCTGTAGCCGCCGTGCTGGACGTCAAGCTGCCCTACGCCCCGGTGGCGATGGACACGGGCATCGTCGTCACACTGCTGCGGCGCTTTCTGGACTTCGGCGGCTCGGTGCTGGAGTTCAACGTGGTGGACCCCGAGGAGTTGCGCGACGCGCGCGAGCACCCGGAGCGGCACGGCGACCTGGTGGTGCGGGTCAGCGGCTATAGCGCGCGATTCACGACGCTGCCGGAGCAGATCCAGGACGAGATCATGGAGCGCGAACTGGCACGGGTTCAGTAGCCTGGAGCGCCCGGCCGCAGTCGCTCCGCCGGCGCACAAATCATCCCGTTTGCAGACCTTGGAGGAGCACGCATGCGGCTAGAAATCCACGCGCCGTCGCTCGGCGATCCCGGCGCGGTTCATGCCTACCCCGGGCCGTGCGAACCGATCCCCTCGTCACTGGAAGAGTCCGAGGAGACGGTCGTGTTGACCTGCGCCGAGGAATCCGTGTCGCTCTACGCCCCGGTGGAGGTGCCGGGCGCGGAGGGCGGGCGCTGGCTGGCCGACAACTCAGGGCGCGGCTTCGCCGGGGATGACGGCCCGGTCAACTTCCGGGCCGAGGCCTGCCGCACCCGGGTCCGCCTCGTCGAAGAGTTGGCGCGGCAACTGGAAGACGAGGGCATGCCGCCCTCCCCGTCGGCAACCAAGACGATCTGCGAAGTCCGTGCTGCGCTCGACGTCGGCCGGGTGGACAAGGCCGTCGAAGGGGCCTTCTGGGCCGGCGAGCGGCTGGTGGAGGCCGAGGTGGAATGGCGCCTGCGCGGTACGACCAAACTCGACTTCGGCATCAACACCAAGGGGCTGCACAACGCGCGTGAGGCGTGGGATCGGCACTTCGCCGGTCGCTTCGACTATGCCACGGTTCCGCTCACGTGGGGCGTCCTGGAAGTCGAGGAGGACAACCCCCGCTACGACGTGCTCGACGAGTTGGTGGCCTGGGGGCAGGAGCAAAGCATGGCCATGGGGGGGCACGCGCTGATCTGGCACAGCGGGTTCGAGACGCGCACCTGGCTCTCGGAGCTGAACTTCGGGCAGGTCCTCGCGCGGTCGGCCGAACGCGTCCGTAACATTATGCAGCGCATAGGCCCGGGCCTCGACGCCGTCGAGTTGACCAACGAGCCAATGCAGGCGAACCGTCTGGGATTCTCCCTCCAACAGGAACTGCAGGAGGTCGAGCAGGCCTACCGCATCTGCAAGGAGATGGCCCCGCACGTCCGCCACATGATCAGCTTCTACTCCGAGGACGAGGCCTGGTATTCCAGCCGCATGCGCGACGGCAGGCAGCCCATCACCATCGCGGAGTTCATCGAGCGGTGTATCGACCGCGGGGTCGAACCCGACCTGCTGGGCCTGCAGTACCACATGCCCGAGAACCTGTTCAACGTGCGCCAGGTGGGCCAGTTCTGGCACGACCGGTTCGGGCTGCCGCTGCACATAACGGAACTGACGCCGCCTTCCGGTGCCGAGCCGTCGAGGCGCATCGATGGTCGGCCGATGGACCCCTACCTTAAAAGCTGGCGCGGCCGCCCGTGGAGCGAGGAGGTGCAGGCCGACTACGTGCGCAGCTTCCTGCGCCTGTTCCGCGCGCTGCCCTTTTTCGAGAACGCGACTTTCTGGGCGACGACCGACGCGCCGATCCTCTGGCACGACTACCTCTTCGGCACGCCGTGCGAGGACTACCGTCTGCCCTGGGCCGCCGGCCAGGGCCTGCTGCGCGAGGACCTCAGCCCGAAGCCGGCCCTCGACGTCATTGACGAGATCAGAAAAGGAACCCCGGAATGACCGACGCACAACGACCGAACGTGCTGTTTATCGCCATCGACGACCTGACCGGCTGGCTCGGCTGCATGGACACCAACCCCGACGTGCGAACCCCGAACATGGACCGCCTGGCCGAGCGGGGGATGGTCTTCACGAACGCCTGCTGCACCTCGCCGGTCTGCAACCCCTCGCGCACGGCCATACTGACCGGGCTCAGCCCCGCCGAGACGGGCTGCTATCTGCTTACCGACCACCTTTCCGGCTCCCCGCTGCGCGACCGGGCGCTGCCCATGCCGCTGCACTTTCGCCATAACGGCTACCGGACGAGGGTCGGGGGCAAGGTCGATCACGGCAACAGCGTCGACCGCGCCGTGCAGGAGGCCCGCGGCCAGAGCATGTGGGACGAGAACGCCGGTTTCTTCGACGGGCAGCAGTTCGACGTGCACTCCCGGCACGCCCCGGACCTGACCCACGTCGACGGCTACTACAGGTTCGCCTTCCACTGGGGCCCGCTCGACAACGACCAGGCCGAGACGCAGAGCGACCGGCACGTGGCCGACTGGGCCGTCGAACGCCTGGGGCAGGACTACGACGAACCGTTCTTCCTGGCCGCGGGCTTCTTCCGACCGCACGTGCCGCTGACGGCGCCGAAACGGTTCTTCGACATGTACGACCGGGACGAGCTGACGCTGCCGCCGACCGGCCCCTACGATTTCGACGGGATGCCGCCCGCCGCGCAGCAGATCGCCCTCGCCGGCTACCAGGATTTCAAGCAGGGCATGCACTACCAGATCACCGAGCACGGTTACTGGCGCGCCGTCCTGCACGCCTACCTGGCCTGCGTCAGCTTCACCGATCACTGCATCGGCCGCGTGCTGGACGCGCTGGAAGAGAGCACGCATGCCGACAACACCATCGTGGTGCTCTGGGGCGACAACGGCTGGAGCTTAGGCGACCACTTTCACTGGAAGAAGTGGTCGCTGTGGGACTCGGGCGCGCGGGTGCCGTTCATTATGCGGGTTCCCGAAATGAGCCCAGCACAGCATCGCTGTGATGAAGGCGTCGGCTTGATCGACATTTACCCGACGCTGATCGATCTGTGCGACCTCCCGGACGTACCGGGCCTGAGCGGCCTGAGCCTGCGTGGCCTGCTTTCCGGCGACCAGACCGAACGCGAGCGTCCCGCCCGCACCTTCCTGGGGCCGAACAATCAGTCCCTGCGCACGCGCCGCTGGCGCTACACGCGCTACTGCGACGGCGGCGAGGAACTCTACGACTACGAGAACGATGTCCACGAGCACGTCAACCTGGCCGACGACCCGGACTATGCCGAGGTCAGGGAGTCGCTGTCCGAATGGCTGGAGGAGGATCCGGCGCCGGCCATCTCCTCCTCCCCGCCGCCGGGGGCGACGCTGCGGCCGGAGCCGGGCGAATCGGTCTGGTTCCGCGGCCTGGAGGACGGTTTCGCGGGAAGCAGCATCACCGTGCGGGCGACGGTGTCCGCGGACGACGAGGCGGTGATCGTGCACCACGGAAGCTGGTTCGCAGGCTATTCGCTCTACGTCCAAGACGGCCGGCTCTGCATGGGTGTGATGGATGTCGAGACGCCGCTGCGCTGGGACGGGCTCGAGGCCACCACGACGGTCGTGCGCTCCGACAGCCGGCTGCCCGACGACACCGTCGAGGTGGAGGGACGACTTGGCGCCGACGGGGCCATCACCCTCAAGATAGACGGCGAGGTAGTCGGGAGGGGGTGCGCCGGCGGACCGCTTTCAATCTACCCGTGCGGGCTCCTGGAAGCCGGCTGCTACTGTCAGACCGGCTACGACCCGATCGGCGACTACTCCGAGCAAGAGGAATTCCCCGGCACCGTGCGCGACATCACCGTGAGCTTCGGCGAATAGGCCGCCCGGCTTACTCGCGGAGCTGTTCGCGCGTCACCTCCCGCTTCTCCGCGGCGGACGTCAGCGCCATCCGGGTCATCTCGGTGAGGGCAAGCGCCTGCTTCGGGCTGGTGCCGATGGACACTTCCTCACCGCGGATGGCGCGGATCAGCCGCTGGTAGATGTGATCGTTGCCGCCCGTGCTGTCCTTCCAGTCCGTGGTGGTCTCCATCCACCGCCACGGGCCGCCCTTGTCGGCGTAGAAGGCGAACGGCTTGTCGCGCGTCATCCGGATGCCGCCCTCGGTACCGAGGATGCTGACCTGGCGGAGCGGCTCACTGTGCGCAATCCAGGCGAGGTCGAAGGAGAACGTGAGCTGGCCGGCGGTGCGCGCAAGGAACGTGCAGTGTTCCTCGACGTCGAACGGGACCTCCTCCGGCAGGTCGTGATGGTGGCCGCGGTAGGTGTCGCCGGCGACCGACGTGATCTCCGGCCAGCCGGCCAGGTCGAGCACCATGTCCATGAAGTACTGCCCCATGTCCATCACAATGCCGCCGCCGGCGAGCTCGCTGGAGACGAACCAGGGGGCGTCCTGGATGATGTCGACGCCCGGGCGGCCGCGGCGACGGTAGTAGCGCACGTCGATGCGGTAGATGTCGCCCAGAGCGCCCACGTTGATATACTCGCGGGCCAGTGTGGCGTAGCCCCAGCGCATCCGGGCGCTGCAGAACGCGACCTTGCGGTCGGCCTTCTCGGCCTCCTTGATGACGCGCTCGTTCTCCTCCAGCGACAGCGCGCTCGGCTTCTCGCAGATCACGTGCTTGCCGGCCCGGAGGGTGTCGACCGTGATGGGAAC